>QHYJ01000340.1:2147-21857 GCA_003223255.1 Acidobacteriota bacterium
CGCGCAACTCACTTCCGAAATTCATGCAGGCGACGTGGTGGCCTTCGGAAAAATCATGGGCAATGTCCACGCGCGCGGCCGCGTCGACATTAAGAAGGACGGTTCCATCACCGGCGACATTGCTTCCGCGCGCATCAGCATCGAAGACGGCGCTTATTTCAAGGGCCGCATCGAAATCGACCCGACCAGAGCTCCTTCCTCCGCCGATTAATTATGGAGTGCGGTTTACCCTGCGCGGGGTCGAAGGGCCGCTTGTTTACCCTGAGGTACGAACGGCCGCCGCTTTCTCCTGCTCTGGTGACGCTCGTATAGGGGCGGGGCTTGCCCCGCCCACTCGGGCGTTCTTTCGATTTTCTATTTTCGATTCCGCTCTCCGCTCTCCGCTCTCCGCTCTCTATCACTCATACCGCAACGCTTTCATCGGGTCCAGCCGGCTCGCGCGAAACGCCGGAAGGTATCCCGCCGCACACGCCACCGACGTCAGCGCCACGGTAGCAATCGCCAGCGTTCGCGGATCATGTCCCGTCAAGCCAAACAGTTGGCTCTGCACCACGCGCGTGAGCGCCAGCGCCGCCGGTATCCCCACCACGACACCAATGCCAATCAGCCGCAACACATCGCGCATCACCATCCACACCACACTTCCCTGCTCCGCGCCCAGCGCCATGCGGATGCCAATCTCCCGCGTGCGCTGCGCCACCGTGTACGACATCACGCCATACAGTCCGATGACCGCCAGCATCGTCGCCAAGAAACCGAACACCGTGGAAAGGCTCGCGATCATGCGTTCCGTCACCAGCGAATTGCTGATTTGCATCTCGGCGGTACGCAGCCCATAAATTGGCAGGTTAGGATCGAGTTCCCGTACTTTCTCGCGCACCGCAGGCATCAACAGGTTTGGGTCCACCGCCGTGCGCAGGTACACCGTCATGCTGCCGAGAAAATGGCTTCCCAGGTACGGGATGTACGCCTGCTCCGGAATCTCATCGCGCAAATTGGTGTACTTGATGTCCTTCACCACGCCGATGATTTCCATATCCGTGTGCGTTCCCGGATCGCTTCCAAACCCAAGATGCAGGCCGACGGGATTTCTACCCAGAAAGAATTTCTTCGCGAACTTCTCGTTGATCATCACCGCAGTAGGAGTCCAGTCATCGGGCTCCGGACCGTTTTTGACCTCGCGGTCGTCGGTCAGCCGGAAATCGCGTCCCGCGACAATAGGCACGCCGAGCGTCGCAAAATAGGCCGGACTGATCTGATTCATATAGGGTTGCGCACGATCCTCGGGCTTCGCCGGCGTGTATCCTTCCGCCGTCATGCTGCTGTCCCACTCATTGTTTTCAAGAATCCGGACGCCCGCTAGGCCCACCGATTGCACTCCGGGGACCGAATTGAGCGCGTTCGTCAATTGCTGGAGGTAAGTTTTCTCTCTTTCCGGAGTGTAGCCGCCAAGCGAAGGATCAATATTGAAGGCCACCAGCCGTTCCACAGGAAATCCTGGGCCGAGGTTGCTTAGGTTCTTCAAGCTGCGCAGAAACAGCCCCGCGCCGATGAGCAACAACAGCGAAAGCGCGACCTGCGCCACGACGAGCGTTTTCCTTAGTCCCGCGTGACCGCCGCCCACCACCGCCCCCGCTTCATCTTTCAAAACACGCCCCACGTCCGGCCGCGTGGTTTGCAACGCTGGCACCAGCCCAAATACGATTCCCGTCAAAATGGTGACTCCCAGCGTGAAAACCAGAACGCGAAAATCGGGCAGCGTGGTGATGTTCAAGTCCGTGGAGTCTGCGGGCAAATAAATGCTTAAAAGCGCCTTGTCCGCCCAGAAGGCGATCGCCAATCCCACAATCCCGCCCAAAGCGGCGAGTGAAAGCGTTTCTGTAAGGAGTTGCGAGATGATCCGCGCGCGGCTCGCGCCGATGGCCAGCCGCACGGCAATCTCTTTCTGCCTGCCCGTGGCTCGCGTGAGCAAGAGGTTCGCCAGGTTCGCGCACGCAATCAGCAGCACCATTCCCGTCGTCGCCATAAGCACCCAAAGCGGCGTCGAAAGCTCGCGTCGCGTGTACGACCGGCCCTGCGATCCCGGCAAAACATCCATCCAGCATTTCAGGAATTGCTCGCGATCGTAAGCCGAAGCGTGGCTGAACGCCTGTTCCTTCACCTCCATTTCCAGCATCGAATGCATGAACGGCTGCAATGATGCCTTGGCCTGCGTAGCCGTCACGCCTGGCTTCAGCCGCCCGAACGCATTCACCCAGCGCGTCCGGCGGTCCGTGAGCATCTTTTCATTTCCCACAACGATTTGCTGCTGCATCATGATGGGAATAAAAATCTTCGTGTTGTAGCCCAGCTCTACACCCTCAAATCCCGGTTGCACCACGCCGACCACCGTCATGTTGTGGCCGTTCACAATCAGCGTTTTCCCCACAATTCCAGGGTCGCCCGCGAACCGTTCCCTCCAATAGTCATAAGTCAGCATTACCAGAGGATGTCCCAGAGGAACCCGATCGTCTTCCGGGGTGAAGGTGCGGCCCAGAATGGGCTTCACTCCAAGAACGGTGAAGTACGTTCCCGACACCAGTTCCGCCGCCACTCTCTCCGATTGCCCGCCAAAGGTAAGGCTCACATGCTGCGGAAATCGGCAAAACATTCCCAAAAACACTTCGTTGTGTGCCTGAAAGTCGCGGAACATCGGGTGCGAAATGGCGTTTCCGCCCCAATTGCTCCCGTAATGATGCCCCCTCATCGTGAGCAACACCAGTTGCTGAGGATTCTTCACCGGCAGCAGCCGCAGCAAAATCTGATCCAGGAGCGAGAAAATCGCGGTGTTCGCCCCGATCCCCAGCGCCAGCGTCATCACCGCGACGGCTACATACCCCGGGCTTCGCCGCAACGTCCTCAGCGCGTACCTAAAATCGCCAATCGCGGTCCATGCCCAGTTGAAGCTCATTAGCGTGCCTCCCCTCACGATTTGTAATGCTCCCGCGAGTCTGCAACATGGTCTTAGCTGGGGGTCGGACCTTTATCCTGTCTGCCGCAGGCAGGGTCCGACATTAAGTTCTGTAACATAAGGGCTCTGGCCCCTGAGGAATGGATTCTGCTTTTCCCACGCCCGCTCGCAGTCTGAACATCAGTGAATACGGGCTTTTCCGCTTTTTGTTCCGCAACCAACCGGGCCGGCCAAAAACTAAGACGTTCCGCAACCAAAATAGTCACGTCGAAAAGCAATGTGCAGAAGCCCGGCAACCTTTCAAAGCACCCGTCCGCAGCACTTCGCGCGGCTCCCGCGCTCCCGCAGCCTGTCATCCCGAACCCGGTCGCACGTTCTTCGGTGCGAATGGCGGTGAGGGATTTGCTTTCTGCTTTCCGACCGCTAAGCCCTTGCCTGCACCAAATAGCGATCCATCCACTCCAAAATCACCTTTCGCATTTCCGGCAGTTCCACGTGCGCGCACTCGTACAGTTCAATCCGGCAGTCCGCTTCCTTCCCATACTTCCGATACAGCGGCATCAGGGAATCGCGAATCTTTTCCACGCCCGCTGGCGGCGTCAGTTTGTCCAGCCGCCCGTTCACGCTTAAATGCGCCCGTGGCACGATCAATTCGTTGATTTCCGCGGTTTGAAAGTGTTTCAGCAGCGATGGCACGTAATAATAGATTCCATGCCCATGCAAACCATTCGCTTTGATTAGCTCCTCGTAGTCCGTCAGGCAGCACACATCCAGGCAAACTCGCACGCGCGGTTCCAGCGCCGCCAGCCACCACGCCTTTGTCGAACCCATGGACATTCCCAAAGCGCCTAGCCGTTGCGCATCCACTTCTGGCCGGTGCGCCAGATAATCGAACGCGCGCAACTCGTCAAACATCATCATTCCAAACAGTACCTGCCCCTTCCAAAGCATCAGCTTGAAAGCGTCTTGCTCCCCTTCATGCCCATCTGCTTCCCGTTTCCGCTCTCCGAAGCACCAGCTATCAATCGCCAGCGTAACCAGTCCGTTTTCCGCGCATACCGGCGCGTACGCAGGCTGCGCCTCAACGCCCTTCCACAGTTGTTCCTTCCCCAGGTCATACATTCCGCCATGCCAATGAATGTAGAGCAGTCCCGGCGCGCGCGCCTGCCGCTTGTCCGGAATCAGCAGGATGGCGGGAACCGGTTCGATCCCGTTCAAGTCCAAAACCAGCCGCTCCAGTGCGTAACCCTCATGCTTCTCCGTTTTCAGCAACTTCGGCGGGCCCGGCACATGCCGCGTGGGAAGATCTCCCAGCAAACTCCACAACTCCTTCCGCCGTTCTTCCTGCTTCGTGGCGAATGCCGCATCCAACGGCCCGCCGAATGCGGCATCCTCCTTGGCACGGAAGACACTATCCGGCTTCGCGTCAACCGCGGCCACTTCCCCGGCTTGCATAATCCCCTCCGCACTCGAAATCCCCGTCAGCGCCAGCGCCGCCGATCCCTGCAAAAACTCCCTCCGGGTCGATTTTTGCGTTGGACCACTCATGCTGCCCTCCTTGTGACGCGCCCGTCTTCATCCCCGCCCCTTTCGTCACCTCGCCTTTCTACGAGCCCCAGGATGCCCCTGTCAACCGCGCCGCTGGCCGATTTTTTGAATTTCGTTTTTCGAATTTCGTATCTCGAATTTCTATCTTCCCGAGTACCTCTGCTCTTTCCGCGGATCTCCGTACGCGTGATAGCCATTGCGCTCCCAAAATCCCAGCCGGTCGTGATCCAGCAGCATAAACCCGCGCACCCACTTCACGCTTTTCCACGCATACAGATGTGGCACCACCAGCCGCAGCGGCCCGCCATGCTCTGGCGCCAGCGGCGTGCCGTCATGCTCGAAGGCAAACAGCACGTTGGGCCGCAGCAAATCCGCCAGCGGCACATTCGCCGTATAGCCTTCCTCCGCCAGCACCAACACAAATTCAGCCCCAGGCTTCGCCTTCACAAGTTTCAGCACTTCCGTGAACAGCACGCCTTTCCAACGGTTGTCCAACCGGCTCCAACGCGTCACGCAGTGAAAATCCGAAGTCACTTCCGTCTGCGGCAGTGCGCGAAACTCGTCCCAAGTCAGCCCCTTCGGCTCTTCCACCTGCCCGGAAATCTTGAAATCCCACTTTGCCGCATCAAACGCCGGCACGCCCCCGCAATGCAGCACCGGCCATTTCAGCGTGAGCGACTGCCCCGGCGGCAACCGCCCTTCGGCCTTTGCCTTCTTCTCCAACTCCCTCCGGTCCCCCAAATCCCCAAACAGCGTCATAGTCGCCTCTCCGCGAGGTTAGATACTTCTCCTGCCAATTGGTTTCTAAAATTCCCGCTTCCTTCGGTTTCGCAAGACGCTTCTATAAAACGGACACCGCCAGTGCGAGAGTTGTGCCTCGGGACGGCCCTCCATAGTCCCAATTCGAGACTGGCCTACCAGCAAACTGATCTTTGTGTCGACAAGGCGGTACCGAGTCGGCTACACCGGCCCGGCCATCCGCCGTTCTGTTGCTTTCACGCTCGCAAATACGACCAAACCAACGCCGCTGAAACTCTCGGTCGCCAAATCGACTATTTCTTCCAGTAACACAAGCTTCCCCAAGCACCTCTGTAGAGCTCGGGCCTCAGCCTGGCTCCTCATCGGCCTCAGCCTCACAACCCGCCGTTTCGCCCCTTGCCGCTCCTTTGCCCCAACCAACGCAGCACGGCAACTCCACTCCTCTCGCTGCGTCCCGCTCCGCCTGCTTCGCCCACAGCCTCTCGCATCCCTTCTGTGGAGTCGAGATGGTGGAGTCGAGATGTGGCGCGGTGGATTAGGTTCGGCCTATCGGTTGCCGGCCCTTTCGGTTGCCGGTGCCTCACTATCCGGACCATGCTCCGTTTCCACATCCCGCTCATCGAACCGGACGTGCCTGTTTCAGGCATCCGTCTCTCGGAGAAGACTCACGCAATCGCCGAGGCCATTGCATGTGACGCCGCCTGCAACTTCTGAAAACAGCTTGCGAGTTATCAGGCTCATCGCCAATCTCCTTTTCTGTCGTCGCTTCCATGCTCGCCAAGTCGCCTAGCGACCCTCTGCACCAGAGGCTTCAGCAGTCTCGTTGCCTCCACTGCTGCTCTGATTGCTACCGGGTGGAGCGAACCAGTTCCCGGGCGGGTATACCCCCGCTGTGGACCACCGCCTTTCCACGGCGCACTTAGAATGAACACTTACACAAAATCAGGGGAGAACTCGGGGCCTATTCGGGACACTTGGCCGGAACGCAGACCACAGACTTCGCCCGCCTAAGCGGCTTGCACACGTTGCTGGACATTAACACCATTCCCGCAGGCACGTGCACCAGCGTGACCGTGACGCTGGCGAATCCGCAAATCAGCTACCTCAATGTGCCTAGCCCGCAAACGACTCCGCCAACGCGGCCAACGGTCAGCACACTGAACGGTACGACCAGCCCGGCGGTGACGCTGACGACTTCCAGCATGACGCTTCCCCTGGCGACTCCCCTGGTGGTGAGGGCGGGAAATATCATCGGACTGAGCTTTGAGTTTAATCTGCGCAAGTCCATTGCCGTGGACGCCATGGGGCAGATTACGGGCGCGGTCACGCCGGTGCTGCACCTGAAAGCAATCACCCCTAGCGATGCGGACGCGTTCATCGACGATTTTGTCGCGGGCGTGGTGAGCGTGGGCACCAATTCGTTCGTGATTCAAGGGCCGCACGGACGTCCATTCACCGTGAACGTAAACGCGCAGACGGAATGGGAGAACAACGAGAGCATCAGCAACCTGACCAGCAGTTCGATTATCGAGCTGTCGGGGACGCTCGACAGGACCACCGCGACGTTCCTTGCGGATTCGGTGGGCATTCTCTCGCAGGACCATTTCTTCGCGGGCGGGCTCCTCACCTTCGAGGAACCCCAGACAGGCACGGCCACGGATTTTGATTTGTACGTCCGCAGCCTGCTCCCGTCAGGAACCGGCTTCAACTCTGGACAGATTTCGACCATCAACCTGACCGGCAACGAAGCCTTTTACATCTACTGGATGCATAACAGCTTCACCAACATGTTTTTCAACGCGGCGCTTTTGACGCCGGGCCAGCATGTGGCGATCGGCGGGCCATTCGCCAACGGAGCCGTCGCAGTGAAGCGCGTGGTGCTGCGGCATGAAGGCCACACTGGCACGCCGGTGGCAAACAGCGTAAACCTGACGGCCGGCACGTTCCAGTTCGACTCGAACGGGCTGGCTGGTGTGCTGTTCAACGGACCCATCACCGTGCAGGTTACGCCGTTTACGCGCTTCGGCGGTGGGCTGACACAACTAAGCGACCTGAGCAGTAATCCCACGAATCCGTTCCGCGTGGTTGGTTTGGTTCTGAAGAATGCCAACACGGGGCAGCCGGTGTTCGTGGCGCGCAGCGTGGTGGAGCTGCCGAACTGACGCCCTGGCACAGCTACTTTTCAAGGACGGAGACGAAGCCACCGACAAAGCGTGGATGTCGGTGTGGGTGGACGATGTAGATGCGGTTCACCGCCAATCGGTTGCCCCAGGGCTCGATGTCACGTTTCCTCCGACCAAAATGCCCGGGAACGTCCGCCAGAAGCACGTGCGTCATCCGGACGGACGCGTTTTTCGAGTCAGCAAAGGCATCGAGGAGTCTGCTTAGACGAGGATTTCATATTCCGATTTGACCAGGCCGCTGGGATAGTGCTGCGTGGCGACGTGGCGGAGCTGGATGTCGCAAGGCAATTTGCCAAACAGTGGAATGCCCTCTCCAATCAGCACCGGCACGCGCGTGATGATCAATCGCTGAATGAGGCCCGCGCGCAGAAAGTTTTGAATGGTGACGCCGCCGTCCACATAAAGATGCTTGGCGTGGCTGGCCGCGAGCCTCGTGACGATCTCCACTGGAGCCCCAGACATTTGTTCCACAACGCCTCGACGCACGGCGGAGAAATCGAGGGGGCGGCCGCTGAGGACGACAACTCGTTTGTCGCCATACGGCCACTCCGGAAAAGCGAGAACCGTCTCGAAGGTTTTGCGGCCAATGACCAGAGTGTCGATGCTGGCGAAGAATTCGTCGTAGCCGTGGGGCTCGCCGCCACCCGGCGGCAAAAAGTCAAGAGCGCCGTTCGGCCGCGCGATGAAACCGTCGACGCTAGTGCCAATAAAAACCGATACCATCATCGTTTACTCTCCGACTACGGCCGCCGTATCAGCGGTCATGCATGAAGGCCTCGAAACCGAACTCAGTGCAGGAAGTGGCGCATGCCAGTGAACACCATGGCGAGGCCCAGGCGATCGGCGGCGGCAATTACATCGGGGTCACGCACCGACCCGCCAGGCTGGATCACCGCGGTTGCCCCGGCCTTGGCCGCTTCTTCGACGCCGTCGGGAAACGGAAAGAACGCATCGGAAGCCATGACGGTTCCAGCGAGCGAAGTCTGCGCCTTCATCACCGCGATTTTCACGGAGTCGACGCGGCTCATCTGGCCCGCGCCGACGCCGACGGTTGCGCCGTCTTTGGCAAACACGATAGCGTTGGACTTCACGTGTTTCGCCACTTTCCAGGCGAAGCGCATGGTGTGCATTTCTTCCTGCGTGGGCACACGTTTTGTTACGGTGCGCAGCTCGGCGTCATGGAGTTCGCCGAGGTCCGGCTGCTGCACCAGCATGCCGCCCAGAATGCGCTTAAGCTGCAGCTCGCTTTCCGGTTCCAAGCCGCCCGGAGGCAGTTCCAGCAAGCGCAGATTTTTCTTCGCTGCAAAAATCTCTTTTGCGCGAGCGGCAAAGCCCGGTGCGGCGATGCACTCCACAAACAGCTTCGCCACTTCTTCCGCGGTGGCTGCGTCCACTTCGCGGTTGAACGCCAGCACGCCGCCAAACGCCGAGACCGGGTCGCATCCCAGCGCCTTCAGATAGGCTTCGCGCAGCGAGGCTTGCTCGGCGGTGCCGCAAGGATTGTTGTGCTTGATGATGACCGCGGCGGGATTCTTGAACTCTGCCGCCAAGCTGCGCGCCGCCTCCAGGTCCACGAAATTGTTGTACGAAAGCCCTTTGCCCTGGAGTTGTTTCGCGGCTGCCAAGCCTTCAGGCGCGCGGCCTGCGGGCACGTATAACGCCGCGGCCTGGTGCGGATTTTCTCCGTAGCGCAATTCCTGCTGCCGCCGCAGTGCGAGGTGCACGCGCTCGGGCAGCGTTGATTTGGCTTGTAACGACGCGTGCCCATTTGCCGCCGCAAGGCGCTCCAATTCCATGGTGATCAACCCGTCATGACGCGAAGTCGTGGCAAAAACTTTTTGCGCCAACTCCAGCCGCGTCGCAAGCCTGGTGTCGCCCGCGCTTTCGATTTCTTTCGCGACGCGCTCGAAGTCCGCGGGGTCGCAGACCACCGTCACGCTTTCGAAATTTTTCGCCGCCGAGCGCAGCATGGCGGGACCGCCGATGTCGATGTTCTCGATGAGCTCTTCGGCAGTCAGTCCCGGCTTAGCGGCTGTCGCCTCGAAAGGGTAAAGGTTCACTACCACAAGATCGATCGGAGCGATGCCGTGTTCCTTCGCTTGCTTCTGATCCTCCGCATGTTTCCGCCGAAAGAGCAGGCCGCCGTGCACCTTTGGATGCAGCGTTTTCACGCGTCCGCCAAGCATTTCGGGCCAGCCGGTGAAGTCGGAAACATCGCACACCGCGACGCCGTCTTCGCGCAAGAGCTTTGCGGTTCCGCCGGTAGAAAGAATTTCGATCTTCCGAGCCGCAAGACGTTTGGCAAAGTCGACGATTCCAGTTTTGTCAAAAACACTGAGGAGCGCCCGCTCTACTGCCATGAATCCCTCCGCAATGGAAGCAGAACAGTGTAAGCGCGCGGAAGCAATTCGGAAAGACCTTGATGGAAGTCCAAAGCCAAAAGTTAAGAGTGAAGAGTCAGCGGCTAGGAAGCAATGACGGTCTACGATCAATTTTAGTCTCTAACTTTTGACTCTTAACTTTTTGCTTTTGACTTTTTACTGTTGACTTCGAACTCTTGGCTGCTCAGGACTTGACGAGGGCTTTGAGCTTGACCTGACCTTCGACGGTTTCGACGACATACTCCACGTCTTTGCAGTTTTTCTGCTCCTGCAATTCTTTGGTTTTCTTCAACACGAATTGATTGAAGCTGGAGCGCGACAGTTTCCCCGTGTGTTCGCCGGCAAGTTGCTTGGCCTGCAAAAACGCTTCGTACAACTTCTCGACTTTTTCGGGCTCACTTTCGGGATGCGAACAGATCATGCGGAAGGCTTTGGCATCCCCCGCCGCGGTTGCCACGGCCTCCACTTTCGCATGCTCTTTGGCACGCGTCGCTTCGATGGCTTTCGCGGCCGCGCCAAAATGGCGCTGAATGGTGCCCTCTTCTTTCTGCTTCATTCTCTTGCGGAAGATGTCTTTGTATTTCGCGTAGGTTTGCGTGAGGTTGTTGAAGCGGAAGCGTTGGTGGGGCTTCATTTCGCCACCGCGCTCGTTGTAGCGCTTGACGAGAAGGTCGATGCGCCATTCGATGTCCGTAGGCGGTTTCTTCCGGCCGCCTCCGAAAAACTGATCGTACTCGATTTTGAGCTGGCGGATGTCCTTCTCGATCTGAGCGAGATCTTCGTCGATGGTCGCCATGCGTGCAAGAAGCTCCCAGGGCTCCATGCTAGGGTGGGCGGGCGAAAGCGTCAACTCGCGTAGCGAAAAGGTGCTTCGAATGTGGCACGGCGGGAGAGGATACCGCGAGTCGGAGATGGCGTCTTCAGGAACCTGCCTGCAGCAGGCTAAATCCCATTGATATGGCCGAATTTCACGTCGGACCCTGCCTGCGGCAGGCCAAGGGTCCGACTCCCCGTTGCCGGGCGGGGAGCTCTGTGCTGAAATGTTTGCATGCCCGCTCGCACCAAACGCGAAATTTCCGCGGAACAGTCGGAGTTGCTGCGGCAGATACCCTCAGTGGATGAACTGCTGGGGCAACCACGGCTCGCGGAGCTTTCGAAACGTGTGGACCGCAACCTCCTCGTAGACGTCGCGCGCACCGTGTTGGATGATCTACGCGCGCGCATCACTGGGCAAGCGGCAACCGCCATTCTCGCGGAGATCTCGCCGCTTGCATGCGATCGTGCGTCGCTCGAAGAGCGCATTGCTGCGCTGGTCGAGCGGATTCTGGCGCGCTCGCTTTTGCCGGTAATTAATGCGACGGGCGTGATTTTGCATACAAATCTGGGGCGCGCGCCGCTGCCGGAAAGCGTGGTGGAGGAATTCCGGCTTGCGGCGACGCAGTATTCGAACCTGGAATACGACCTGGAAGCCGGAGCACGCGGGAAACGCGACGTGCATACGGCAGAAATGTTGACGCGGCTCACCGGCGCGGAAGCGGCTATTGTGGTGAACAACTGCGCGGCCGCGGTGCTGGTGACGCTGGCGGCGCTGGCGCGCGGCGGCGACGTGATTGTTTCGCGCGGGGAGCTCATTGAGATTGGCGACGGCTTCCGCATTCCGGAAATCATGGAGCAGAGCGGCGCGGCGCTGCGGGAGGTGGGAACCACGAACCGCACGCGACTCAGTGATTATGAGAATGCGATCAATGAGAAAACGCGATTGCTATTGCGCGTGCATCCTTCGAATTTTAAAGTGACCGGCTTTACGGATAAACCTTCCCTCGAAGAGCTCGTCACGCTGAGCCAGCGAACGGGAATTCCGCTGGTGGAAGACCTTGGGTCCGGCTGCCTGGTGGATTTGGCCGAGCACGGCATCACGGAGCCGACGGTGCGGCAGAGCGTGGAAGCCGGCGTGGGCATTGTGACCTTCAGCGGAGACAAATTACTCGGAGGGCCTCAGGCGGGCATCCTTGCCGGGAAAAAAGATTTGATTTCGCGCGTCCGGCGGCACCCGCTGTTTCGCGCGCTGCGCGTGGACAAACTCACCATCGCGGCGCTCGAAGCAACACTGGGTGCATACCTGCGCGCGGCGTGGGAAGAAATTCCCGCGATGCGCATGATTTGCATGACACCGCAAGAACTGAAGCGCCGCGCAGAGAATTTCGTTCGAGAATTGCGGCCCGAATTGCCGCTTGATGAAGTCGAAATTGAGGTAGCGGACGGAGCTTCGCTGGCGGGAGGCGGCTCGACCCCGGCGCAATCGCTGCCCAGCAAGGTGATTCGCATTGCCAGCGTTCGTTATTCCGCGGCGAAATTGGAGCAAAGGTTGAGGCGCGCGCCCGCGGGAATTTCGGTCATTGCGCGCGTGGAAGAAGACCGATTGATTCTCGATTTGCGCACCGTTTTTCCGGAGCAGGAGCCGCTGCTTGTCAAGACACTCGCCGCTGCGCTGCACTAGCGGAAGCCGGCTCGCAGGGCTAGAGTAATCCCTGCTTGGGAAGGGGCCATTCCATCGAAAACTTCACGCAAGAGGTCCGATATTCAGCCCGATCGCTGTCCAAGAACCCGGGCTTTGCCGCAGTCGCTGTGTTGACTCTGGCATTGGGTATCGGCGCCAATACCGCAATCTTCAGTGTGGTGGAAAACGTGTTGCTGCGGCCCCTGCCTTACTCTCAGCCGGAAAATCTAGTGCAAATCTGGAATACCTACCCCCCGCAGGCTCCCCGGGCGCCTTTATCCCCGGGAGACTACGCGGATTGGCGCCAGCAAAACGCCAGTTTCTCCGAAATGGGCGGGTACGCTCATATCTCGCAGGGATTCAATTTGACCGGCGAAGGCGAGCCGCGGCGCGTGCTGGGGAGCTACGCCAGCGCGGGACTGTTCCCTCTTCTTGGAATAAAGCTCGCGGCCGGGCACTACTTCACTCCGGAGGAGGATCGTGCAGGCAGTTCCCCAGTGGTGATGCTGAGTCATCGCCTATGGCTAAGCCGATTTGGGGGCGACCCTGCCGTGGTAGGACGAACGATCACGCTGGACAACCTGCGCTATACGGTGGCGGGGGTGCTGCCGGCCGATTTTCGCCTGCTGCGCTGGGCCGACATTTGGATGCCTATCGGCCAATACCAAGATGACTTGACCGAACACGTTCACCACGCGTTTATCGGCGTCGCGCGGCTCAAGTCGGGCGTCACGCTGGCACAAGCGCAAGACGAAATGGAAAGACTGAACGAGGAGGAAGCCACCAAGTATCCGGATTCGCACAAGTTTTTTGGCGTGCTGTTCGAATCCATGTAAGATGCGTCCGTCGCAAAACTAAAAGGGATCCTGCTGGTTCTTTCCGGGGCCGTGGGACTGGTGCTGCTGATTGCCTGCGCGAACATCGTGAATTTGCTGCTGGTGCGCAATGCCGGGCGGGAACGCGAAGTAGCGGTGCGCACGGCATTGGGAGCTAGCGCGTGGCAATTATCGCGTCAGTTGCTAACGGAAAGCATGCTCCTGTCACTCACGGGCGGGGTGCTGGGGTTACTCCTGGCGATAGGCGGTCTGCGCACTTTGATGGCCTTTGTTCCCGCGGACCTGGGCGTGTTGCGAGAGAGCGGCCTCGACGGCAAGGTGCTGATGTTTACGGTAGCGGTTTGCGTGGTTACAGGAATGATTTGCGGGCTTCTTCCCGCGCTGCGCACACGGCGAGCAAATCTCGCGGGAACTCTCAAGCAAGGGAGCAAAGGGACGGGCGGACCGGGGCGACACCGGACGCACAACATCCTGGTGATTTCAGAAATCGCAATGGCGCTCGTGCCGCTGATTGGGGCGGGACTGCTGCTGCGGAGCTTCCAACATCTGCTGGAAGTGAATCCCGGTTTTCGCGTGGACCATATCCTGACCATGGAAGTACAACAGGCGGCGCTGTCTTTTACGCAAGCCAGCAAGCTTTCCCAGCAAGATTGGATCCAGATTCAGCAGAAGCAGTCCGTGCAATTCGAGCAAATCGCCGCGGAGATTCGCGCGCTCCCGGGCGTGAAGGAAACCGCGGGCATTGACGATCTGCCCTTGAGCAGTGAATTCCGTCAAGCATCAAGATTTGTGATCGAGGGCCAGCCCATTCCGAATGCGGGCCTGCGGCCGATCGCGCAATTCCGAACGGTGAGCCTGAATTATTTTTCTGCATTGGGGATTCCGCTGCGCGAGGGCCGGCTGTTTACAGAAGACGATTGGAAGGTGCCGAGGGCGCTGATCAACGAGACCATGGCGCGGCGCTTCTGGCCCAAAGGCGACGCCCTTGGGAAACGCATCAACCTGTGTTCACTGGATCCGAAGCCGTGCTGGAGCACCATTGTCGGCGTTGTGGGAAATGTGCACCAGTTTGGCCTGGATGCGGAGCCCACCTTTGACGTGTACTTCGTGGGCGGTTGGACTCCTTATGTGGTGGTGCGGACGGCGACCGAACCGTTGAGCCTGGCCGTTGCGGTCACGGACGTGATCCACAAAACGGCTCCGGACCTGCCCGTGACGCACATGATGACCATGGAGGAGTTGCTCACAGGCTCCATTTCGCCGCGACGATTCTCGGCAATGTTAGTTGGAATTTTCGCCATGCTGGCGGTGGCGCTCGCGGCTGTCGGCATCTACGGGGTGACGAGTTATACAGTGAGCCAGAGGACGCAGGAGGTTGGCTTGCGCATGGCTTTGGGAGCGCAGGCCGCGAATGTCCGAAGCATGATCCTGATGCAGATGATTAAGTTTACGGCGCTGGGTGTGGCGATTGGACTAGCCGGGGCGTTCGTGGTGGCGCGCTTTTTGGCGAGCTTGCTTTTTGGCGTCGGGACGCACGACCCGGTTACCTTCCTGGGCGTGGCCCTCGTATTGATTCTGGTGGCGGTGCTGGCCGCGTACGTGCCCGCGCGGCGGGCCATGCGCGTGGACCCCATCGTGGCGCTGCGCTACGAGTAAGTCACGGCTCTCGGGCAGTAGCGTGCTGGAAACCCCCGGGATGCCTAGCAGTGCTAATCCGGTTGTCCGCTATGGTTTAGGTCTGATGTAGGAAACTGATATAGCAACTGCTCTAATTCATCTCTGAGGTGAAACTGCGCGAAGTTTTCATCCGTCCATATCAGAGGTTTCGCGGAGTGGGCGAAGCTTTCCGGTGCATCTGTCAGACCCCTGATTGCCCGAGAATTCTTACTAAGACGGAGAGGTGTGAACATGAGAAGAGACCTGTGCGTCCTTGCCGGGATTTGTGTGCTGCTGGCTGCGCCTGCAGCGTGGGGGCAAAGCGATCCGCAACGCCCCGCGGAATCGCCGGCACAGCAGATGACCGTTCCTCCCGCACAGCAACCACCCCAACAGCGCCAGCGCACACAACGCCCGCCCGAACAGCCTGCCGCGCCGCAAGAAGGCGCGCAGGGCAAGCAGGCGCAACATCCGCCGATCGCCGAAGAAAAGTCTTTGGTGACGCACCATTCCGCGCGCATTGGCGGGCAGGAGATCAAGTACACGGCCACGGCCGCAACGTACAACATCAAAGCGGATGACGGCGCGCCGAAGGCCACGATGTTTTACGTGGCGTACACGAAAGAAGGCGTGACGGACATCGCCAAGCGGCCGATCAGTTTTGTTTACAACGGCGGGCCGGGCTCGGCATCGCTTTTCACGCACATGGCCATGGGGCCAAGGCGCGTGGTTCTGACTGCGGACGGGCACGGCATGCCCGCGCCGTACACGGTGACGGATAATGAAGATTCGTTCCTCGACGCAAGTGATCTTGTTTTTATTGATGCCATCTCGACGGGCTTCAGCCGGCCCGCGCCGGGCGAAGTGCCTAATCAATTCCACGGGATCATTGCGGACGCAAACTGGTTCGCGGATTTCATCTACGAATACATCACGCGCAACGAGCGCTGGGCGTCGCCAAAATTTCTGATTGGGGAAAGCTATGGCACGACGCGGTCGGCGGAATTGGCCGGAGTTCTGCAGGAGCGCCATCAAATCTACCTGAGCGGGATCGTGCTGCTCTCTTCGGTGGCGTTTTCCAACTGGGGCGCGGACAACCGGTTCGAGTTTTTCCTGCCGACCTATGTGGCCACCGCCTGGTATCACCATTTGTTGGGGCCGGACTTGCAGAAACTTACGATCGAGGAGGTGGCGCAACAAGCACGGGAATTCGCACATGGCGAATATGCGCAGGCGCTCGAAAAAGGCGATGCGCTTTCCGCAGCGGAGCATCAAAAAGTAGTTGCGGACCTGGCGCGGTTTACCGGGCTCAGTCCCAAATACATTGAGCAGACCAACCTGCGTATCAGCCCGTTCCGATGGTTCAAGGAATTGGAGCGCGACAAACGGCGCACCATCGGGCGGCTCGATTCGCGCTTCGAAGGCATGGACGTGGACGCAGCCGGGGAGCGCGTGGAGTACGACCCTAGCGAAGCGTCGTATGAAGGCGCATTCGTGGCCACGTTTCACGATTACCTGCGGCGCGAGCTTAAGTGGGATAGCGACGCGTACTACACGGTGAGCGCCAATGTGCGACCGTGGGACCAGGCGGGCAATACGGAGGTGGCGGAAGTTTTGCGCGCGGCCATGACGCAGCAGACGTATCTGAAAGTTATGGTGCTTTGTGGCTACTATGACGTGGCGACGCCGTTCAACGGCATCGAAAACACGGTTGCGCACATGAACCTGGAGCCGCCGGTGCGGAAGAATATGAGCTTCGCGTACTACGAGGCGGGGCACATGATGTACATCGACGAGAAAGAGCATCACAAGCTGCACAAAGACGTGGATGAGTTCATCAATGCGGGGCTAGCGCGCTGACTTAATCCAATGCGACAGGCAGATTAAGACTAGATGAAAACAAAAGCAGATCCCTCGCTCCGCTCGTGACGACGACTACCGCGCCATAAGGGTAGTTTCGCAGGTTGGATGGGGTACCAGAGGAAGAACAAGGAAGAGGGATGCATCGCGATTGCTCGCATATCAAGTTGCAAAAGGAAAGTTGCGTTCAGTTACGAAGCCGGTTCAGAAACTGAAGCCAGGCTGGGCGCTGGTACGCGTGCGGCTGGCCGGAATTTGCAACACGGACGTGGAGATTCTGCATGGCTATCACTAATTTCGAGGAACGCCGGGACATGAATTTGTGGGGGAAGTTGCGAAGGCGTTTCGGCAGGAGTGCGAGAGAAGTGGATCGGGCGACGGGGTTGTGGGGAGATTAACGTTACGTGCTCAGCGTACGGTTTCAAGCCGCTGTGCGAGTTTTGCCAGCGCGGACCGAAGACGCATGTGCCCGGCGGACAGTTCTTGGGATTGTGGCGCATGACGGAGCGTTTGCTGAATACCTGGCGCTGCCGCTGGAGAATCTGCACGTTGTACCTGCTGGTGTTACGGACGAACAGGCGGTGTTTGTGGAGCCGCTGGCGGCAGCGTGCGAAATTTTGGAGCAAGTGGATGCCAAGAAGTTTCGTTCGGCGGCAGTGCTGGGCGACGGAAAGCTGGCGCAACTCATCGGGCGAGTGTTAAGGACGGCGATTCCGCACGTGGTGATGTATGGAAAGTACGAGAAGAAGCTGGCGCTGGCGCGGCAGGTGGCAATGGAGACGAAGAAAGTTCGGGGGGATGCAAGCGATTTGAAGCACGTTAAGGAAAGCTATGGGCTACTCGTCGAAGCAACGGGTTTGCCAAGTGGGCTGGCGCTGGCTCAGCAGATGACCGAGCCGTGCGGGACGCTGGTGCTGAAGTCGACCTTTCACGGGGCAGCGCCGGTGGAAACGTGGCCGATTGTCGTTAAGGAAAATCAACGTGGTGGGCTCGCGCTGCGGGCCCTTTGAGAAGGCCATGGCGTTGCTGCGCGCAGGAAAAGTCGATCTGCAGCCGCTGATTACGCGCGCGTTTCCGCTGCCGGAAGCAGCTGAAGGGATCCTTTTCGCGCAACGACCGGAAGTAATGAAGGTTATCCTTAAGCCATCAGAAAAAAAGAAGATGCCACACGGACAGAGAGGCACGGAGGGGGCAGAGCAAGGTCATGAAACTGGAGTTTCTTGAAAGCGGATCACCCGACTGTCCCTTGATTCGCCTTTACGAATTCACTTCCAGGGAGGCTTACCAATTGCGTCGCGTTGCCCTTCAATTGGCGAGGAGCAAAGAGATAACCGTACGGCTCCATGAGCAGCCAAACGTCGTTGCGATCGATGGTTGCAAACTGACGCTTCAGCAAGGAAAGAAGGATCGTGGAGTGTCTGAAATTTCTTCCTTGAACTTCGAATGCGTTTTCTCCAAAGCGGGGTGGCTGCAAGTCGCGGATCTAATTCGACCCTTTTCACGAAGCGCGGCCAATGGGTTCCAATGGCTGTCTGAAACTAGAAAGGTGAAGATACTCCTCTCCTGTGACGGCAAATGGTAACGGGCGCAGTTTTAGAGGCGGTTGATGCAGGAGGCAACGCAGGCGGCGCCGAAACCGTTGTCGATGTTGACGACGGTGACGTTCGAGGAGCAGGAATTGAGCATGCCGAGGAGCGCGGCGATGCCGCCGAAGCTGGCACCGTAGCCCACGCTGGTAGGAACGGCAATGACCGGCGCGGCGACGAGACCGCCAACCACACTGGGAAGCGCGCCTTCCATTCCCGCAACGCAAATGATAACGCGAGCTTGGGCAAGCTTGCTTTCGCGATGTTCCAACAAGCGATGAATGCCGGCGACGCCGACATCGTAAAGTTGATCGACGGGGTTGCCCATCAGGCGGGCGGTCAAGAGTGCTTCTTCGGCGACGGGAATGTCGCTGGTGCCCGCAGAAACGACGAGGATTAATCCTTTTCCGGAAATTTCGCGGCTACGCTCGATGGTGATGACCCGGGAGAGCGGATGGAACTTGGCCGCTCGGGCGGTTTTGCCGTTGGTTTTTTTTACGGCAGCGAAGACTTTGGCGTCCGCGCGAGTGACAAGAATGTTGTGGCGCGAGTCTTTCTTCTGAAGCATGGCGAAAACGATTTTGGCGACCTGCAGCGGGGTCTTGCCCTTGGCGAAAACGACTTCGGCAAAACCCTGGCGAAGAGAGCGGTGATGGTCGACTTTCGCGAAGCCGAGGTCTTCGAAGGGGAGGTGCTTGAGGCGCTCAACAGCGGCGCTCGGGGAGAGTTTCCCGGCCCGCACGGATTCCAGAACTTTCAGCAAGTCCGTTTGATTCATGCAATTCAACCGCTCGTGATTTTATCATCGACGCGCAGGATTGCCGCACCTTGACTTGGTAGAAAGCGGCTGCGAGACTCAATTTACCTGCGAAAAAAAGGGCTGCAAGAAAAGAGCGGTAGATTCACAAAAGCTAAGTACGTAAAGGTTCAAGAACGGGCTTCAACACCGAGTCACAGAGAAGAGGCGTTCCGGTGGACATGCACACAATGTAGATTTGAAAACTCGATGAGGGAGCAACTGTTGCAGGGATGAGCAGAGGGCGTATAGGCACGGTGCTGGAAATGATCAAGTTCGAGCACTCGGTGTTTGCGCTGCCGTTTGCGCTGACGGGAGCACTGCTGGCAGCGCGGGCGGCAAGGCACGAGTGGCCGACGCTGCGGCAGATTTTGTGGATTGTCGTGGCGATGGTCGCGGCGCGGTCCGCGGCGATGACCACGAACAGAATTGTGGATTTGCGCTACGACCGGGAAAATCCCCGGACGAAGCTGCGGGCGCTAGTGACGGGAGCACTTTCGTTAGAGTTTGCATGGTTCTTCAACATACTCGCTGTTGTCATATTTTTTGTGGCGGCGTGGCAACTGAATCCGCTGGCGCTAAAGCTTGCGCCGCTGGCCATCGCCATTCTGTTCTTCTATTCCTTCACGAAGCGGTTCACGAATTGGTCGCATCTTTT
>QHYJ01000340.1:22083-101729 GCA_003223255.1 Acidobacteriota bacterium
TGGCGCTGAGCTTTGGATTGCCGTGGCCGGCGTGGGTAGGGATTGCAGTGGTCGCGGGGTTGCTCACGTACGAGCATTCGCTGGTCAAGGCGAACGATTTGAGCAAGCTGGACGCTGCGTTTTTCAGGGTGAACGGCTATATTAGTATGTTGTTCTTATTATTTTGGGGCGCGGCGGCCGCGGTTTGGCGCGTATGAGAGATTCGCAATATTTGAATTGGATGTAAAAAATGTCCGCCTCAGAAGGTGGCCGCGCCAAAGGATTAGGAAGTTGAGCGAACTGACAATTACGGATCAGAGGCTGAAGCCGATCAGCGAAAAAGTGCTGGCGGGCGAGCGGCTGAGCTTCGACGAAGGCATCACGCTGTACCGTTCGCCGGACTTGCTGGCGGTGGGCTGGCTGGCGAATTACGTGCGCGAGAAGAAGCACGGCAACGTGACGTATTACAACGTGAACCGGCACATCAATCCGACGAACATTTGCGTGGCGCACTGCAAGCTGTGCGCGTTCGGGCGCGACCCGGACGCCCCGGGAGCGTACAGCTTCGCGTTGGAAGAGATTTATCAACGCGCAGAACAGGGCATGCGCGAGGGCGCGCTGGAATTCCACATCGTGGGGGGTCTGCATCCCGACCTGCCGTTCGAATATTTCCTGGACATGATGCGCGGTCTGAAAAAGCGCTGCCCGGGTGTGCACTTGAAAGCATTCACCATGGTGGAAGTAGGCTACTTCGCGCGGATTTCGAAATTGAGCGTGAAAGAAGTGCTGCTGAAGCTAAAAGAAGCGGGCGTGGATTCGCTGCCGGGTGGCGGCGCAGAGATTTTTCATCCGCGCGTGCGCAAAATCATTTGCGACCACAAAGTGAGCGGGCAGATGTGGTTGAACATCGCGCGACAGGCGCATGAAATCGGGCTGCGTTCGAACGCGACGATGCTTTACGGCCACGTGGAGACGGACGAAGAGCGCCTGGATCACCTGGTAAAGCTGCGGGAGCTGCAGGACGAGACGCGCGGCTTCGTCGCATTCATTCCGCTGGCGTTTCATCCGGACAATACGGCGCTTTCGCACATTCCAAAACCCTCGGGTTACGCGGACCTGCGCAACATCGCGGTGTCGCGACTACTGCTCGACAATTTCGAGCACATCAAGGCGTACTGGATCATGCTAACGCCGAGCATCGCGCAAATCGCACTGCGGTTTGGCGCGAACGACTTGGACGGTACGGTGGTGGAGGAAAAGATTTATCACGACGCAGGCGCAAAGACGTCGGAGTTCACGCCGCGCGCCGAACTGGAGCGGCTAATTCGCGCCGCGGGCCGCGTGCCGACAGAACGCGACACACTGTACCATCCGGTGGATCGCTCGAAGATGCCGCCGCTTCCGCCGCCAACCCGGCCCGACCTGGTTTCGCTGACGCTGAACGTTTAAAGGCCACGCGTTCAAGACTCATCCCGTCGGCAGTGAGACTGGAGGTATGGCCGCGGGACAAAGGTCAGTGTGTGATCTGCGGAGCGAAAGATCAGCTCCACTTCGATCGCGATCAGCCGTATTCGAAAGGTGGAACTTCTCTAACCGCCAAAAACATCAGGCTACTTTGTGCCCGCCACAATCTCTCGAAGAACGACAAGATTCAGTGAACGGTGGCGGCTTTGGCGGTGACTTTGGCGAGGACGTCGACGGGCAAAGTCGCGTAACCTTGCTCCTGAGAATTCCCAAGACAACGAGAAGAGTAACCGCGCATCCCTGGACTGTTTCTCTAAACCATAAAGGGGAGAAAGCCAACCAAGGGTCCAGAAGGGTAGAGTGCGGAATACGGCAGGAGAGTTACTTGCGCGGCAACTTCCATGAGTTTCGATCCGTCCTGAGTCCTGTAACATCGCACGGAGCGAGGAGCGCCCGACCGTTGCGTGGTATGGGCACTTGAAGTTCCGAAGCAAAGCGCTGTGGAAAGTAATTGTGGTGAGCTGGGGTATCGCTTTCTTCGAGTATTGCTTTCAGGTGCCGGCGAACCGCATTGGGTCGTATGAATTCACGCCCGCGCAGTTGAAGACGATTCAGGAGATCATTACACTTTCGATTTTTCCGGTATTTTCGGTGTTGTATCTGGGGGACCGGTTCAGGTGGAATTATGGCGTGGGTTTCGCGCTGATTGTGGCCGCTTCGTTCTTTATTTTCCACAAATGGTAGACTGAACCGCTTCTTCCGCCCGGCCGAGGATGAGGAGGTAGGATGCGATTGCAAGGTTTCCTGATTCGTGTGGGCAGCCTGGCATTGGGCGGCATGGTGGTGGCGGGCTGCCTGCCAGCAGCAGCCCAAAACGTAACCACTACACCCGAAACGGGAGTCACGCCAAATACGCTGCTATTGTACCGAGCCGACTTTCTTCCCGGCAAGGAAGAGGCTTACCAGCAAACCGAAGCGGACATCGTGCAGGGTTATGCAGGGGCGAAAATCCCGATCTATTGGAGCGCGCTGCAAGCCGTGACCGGCCCTCCGCATGTGTTGTACTTTGACGGATTCGATAATTTTGGAGACATCGAAAAAGCTGGAGCGGACCTGGCACAGGGGCTCGATGCGCATCCAGAAATCGCGGCTCTGCAGCAAAAACTGGCGGACCTGGTTTCCGCGTCGCGGACCACACTCGCCTTCCGGCGCGACGACTTGGGCTATCGCTTGAACAAGATTGACCTGGCCAAGGCGAATTACGTGCGCGTTTCCATTTTTCAGTTTCGGGCCGGGTATGAAGATGAATTTTCGGAAGCGGTGCGGACACGCGCACGGATGTATGAGACCAACGACATCGACACACCCTGGATGTTCTATCAGGTGCACTCCGGATTTTCGTTGCCGACGTACATCGAATTTCAGCCCATGAATTCGCTGAGCGAAATTGACGACGCATTGGAACGCAACGCAAAGGCTCGTCGTCCCGGCGGAGCGGGTTCGTTGTCGGCGCAAAAATGGATTCGAGAGGCGGACCTGAGCATTGACATCCAAATTTATCGCGTCAGCCAGAGTATGAGCCATGAATCGGCAATGGAAGCTGCCGAGGCTGGTGCAAAACGCGATAGCGCCCCGACAGCGCGCGCCCGGAAATATACCCTCCGGGTGAAGCCATGAATCGAATTCCCAGGTAATCCAAGGACGGCATAAAACAAGAGGAGAGGAATCATGCAGCGAAAAGCCTCGGCAGTATGGCAAGGAGGACTGAAAGACGGCAAGGGTACGATTTCAACGGAAAGTGGCGTGCTCAAGCAGACGCAGTATTCCTTCAGCACGCGATTTGAAAATGGCATTGGGACGAATCCGGAAGAACTGTTGGCGGCGGCGCACGCAGGATGCTTCACCATGGCGCTTTCCGGGCAGTTGGGAAACGCGGGAATGACGGCGAGCAAGCTGGAGACCACGGCCACGATTTCGCTAGAGAAATTGCCGGATGGATTTGCCATCACGAAAAGTCACCTGGACCTAGTGGCGCACGTGCCTGGCGCGGATAAAGCGAAATTCGACACAGCGGTGAAAAACGCAGAGATGGGCTGTCCGGTTTCGAAGCTGTTTAAAGCAGAGATCAGCGTAAGCGCGCGACTGGTGTCGTAGAGCCTACCAGGCGGTCGCATCGGGCGTTCTTACAAAGAGAGACAAACGCGTATAATGCCGCACATGATTCCCGCTCCGGGCGCATTCGCTGCAGGTGTCGCAATCTTCCTGATTGTGGTGTGGGACGCATTTGAAGCCATCATTCTGCCGCGGCGCGTCACGCGGCGGTTTCGCCTGGCGCGCGTCTTCTACAAATTTACTTGGAGGAACTGGAAATTTGTTACGCGGTTGATTACCTCGCGCAAAAAACGTGAAGCGCTGCTTAGTTTTTACGGGCCACTTTCGCTGCTCGTTCTCGTGGGTGTCTGGGCAGTTGGCCTAGTTTTGGCATTTGGCATGATGCAGTACGGGGCGGGATCCGCGGTCAACATGAATGGAGGCCGGCCCGGTTTCGCGACGGACATTTATCTCAGTGGAACGACTTTCTTTACGCTGGGACTTGGCGACGTAGTACCGCAGACGGGCCTGGCACGCGTCCTGGTGGTGACGGAAGCCGGATTCGGGTTTGGTTTTCTTGCGGCGGTGATCGGCTACTTGCCGTTCATCTATGGCTCGTTTTCGAAGCGCGAGGTGAATATTTCGCTGCTCGACGCGCGCGCGGGAACACCGCCAACGGCCGGAGAGCTTCTCCGCCGCCACGCCTATCCGGGAGGCAGCGAAGCGCTGCGCCAGCTTTTCAAGGATTGGGAGTTTTGGGCCGCGGAATTGATGGAAAGTCATCTTTCTTACCCCGTGCTGGCATTCTTCCGTTCGCAGCATGACAACCAGTCGTGGATTGCCGCGCTCACCGCGATCCTGGACAGCTGCGCGCTGGTCAAAGTGGCGGTTGCGGATACTTGCCGGCGGCAAGCGGAGTTGACGTTTGCGATCGCGCGCCACGCCGCAGTCGATTTGTCACAAGTCTTTAAGACGCCGCCGCATGTGCTTCCGTACAATCGCCTTCCGCCCGAGGACCTCAAGCGGCTTCATGACAAGCTTGCACAACATGGGCTGAAACCTGGGAAAATCGAGGAAATGGGCGAGCGGCTCGCGGAGTTGCGGAAAATGTACGAGCCGTATCTTTTTTCGCTGGCGGAATACTTGAGTTTGTCTTTGCCGCCGTGGATTCCCGCCGCCAAAGGAAAAGACAATTGGCAGACCACGGCGTGGGGCCGCTCGGCGGGACTCGTGGAAAAAGAAGGGGCGGCGATCGGCGCCGACGACCACTTTTAGTTTGATCTTGACGCGGCGCAGACACATTGTGTGGCGCGCAGCGGAGCTTATGGGGAGACGAAATCATGAAAGCCATTCTTGTTCGTCAATTTGGCGGCCCGGAGGTCCTGAAACTCGAAGAAGTGCCCACGCCTAAGCATGGTGCCGGGCAGGTGCTCGTGCGCATTTACGCAGCCGGCGTAAATCCTTATGACACGTACATGCGCACTGGCACTTACGCACAAAAACCGCCGCTTCCTTACACGCCAGGCTCAGATGGCGCCGGAGTGGTTGAAGCCGTGGGCGAAGGCGTGACGAAGGTGAAGAAGGGAGACCGCCTCTACACCGCGAAAACCGTCACGGGAGCTTACGCGGAATATGCGTTGGCGCTGGAAGAGCAAGTGCATCCGCTTCCGGCGAAGATCAGCTTCAGTCAGGGCGCAGGCGTGTGGGTGCCGTACGGAACCGCGTATCATGCGCTTTTTCATTCGGCAAAAGCGCACGCGTCGGAAACCGTGCTCGTGCATGGAGCAAGCGGAGGCGTGGGCAGCGCGAGCGTGCAAATGGCGCGCGCCATGGGACTCACGGTTTTGGGGACCGCCGGAACGACAAAGGGACTCGACTTGGTTAAGCACGAAGGCGCGCATCAAGTGTTCGATCACAGTAAAGCCGGCTACCAAGAAGAAATTATGAAAGCGACGGGCGGGCGAGGTGTGGACATCATTCTAGAGATGCTCGCGAACGTGAATCTCGCCCATGATTTGAAGCTTCTTGCGATTCGCGGGCGCGTGATTGTCATTGGCAATCGCGGCGAAGTGACCATCAATGCGCGCGAACTGATGGCCCGACGCGGCTCGATTCGCGCGTTCACGCTTTGGGGGATTACACCTGCGGAAGAAGCGGACATTCATGCCGGGTTGATTGCGGGCCTGGAAAACGGCACGCTGCGCCCAGTGGTGGGCAAAGAGCTGCCGCTGGCCGAGGCTGCGCGCGCGCACAGAGAAACTCTCGAGCCGGGCGCGCTGGGAAAAATCGTGCTTATTCCTTAGCAGTGTTAAATTAATGAAAAATGCTGAAGAGAACGCCAGCCACGGCGGCTCCGACAATGACCCAGGCCGAATTCACGCGATAGCAAAAAACGAGCAGTGCGCAGACCGCGGCGAGCGCCAGAGCAGGAAGGCTCACCAGACTCGCTCGGGCGAACTGCCAGGCGACGAAAGCCATGAGCGCGACGCGGCCACCGTGATCCAGCCACCATCCAGACAGCTCCAGCGCCAATCAACAGAACCAGCGCAGATACTCCAAAAGCGGAGAGCACAATCACGGCCGCGGCGAGCAGGGCCAGCGGGGCGGTTCGCAAAGCGGTTTTGGCCAGGGACCAGATCGCTTGCGCGATCAGGACCACGACAGCAGGTTTCACGCCGAGCAAGCCAGCTAATTGCGGCGCTGTTCCAAAGCGCGCGCAGGCCCAGGCCAACGCGACCACCAGGAGTGCTGCGGGCAAGATGAATGCCGCGCCGGCAAGGATCAGGCCGAGCACTCCGCCGCGAATCTGTCCCAGGTAGATGGCCAACTCCGTGGAACTTGGCCCCGGCAGCAGGCTCACTGCCCCGACTAGGTCCAGGAAGCGCTCGCGCGTGACCCAAGCGCGGCGCCGCACGAACTCTTCTTCCATCAAGGCCATATGCGCCGCGGGCCCGCCAAAGGCAATGAAACCCAGCCGCAGGAACACTCGCGCGATTTCGCCGAGAGCGGTTTTTGGGTGCAACTTATTCGCTGGCCCCGGGTTCTGCATCGCGCGCGATTATGCCTTATAATTGGAGGTCGGGAAAAACGACGCGAAGAAACTTGTAACTAGGGGACCCGCTATCGTGCACGCTGCCCTCACAGTCACGATCTTTCTCGCACACCAGAGCGCCCTTAGCCATTACTGGCACAGACTGACCGACAAAACATTCAGCGGCATTTACCACGCCAATGCTTTCGATTTGGCGATGATGATTCCCTACTTTATCGTGCTACTGGTGCTCGCGATGTACGGGCTGCATCGCTACTGGTTGGTCTACGACTATTTCCTGTATTCCAAAAATGTCCCGCCGCCTCCGCCTCCAGTCGAACGGTGGCCGCGGGTGACAGTGCAATTGCCGATTTTCAATGAACGTTATGTAATCGAGCGGCTTACCGAAGCGGTCGCGCGGTTTGACTATCCGCGGGAATTGCTCGACGTGCAGGTGCTGGATGATTCCACCGATGAGACGCAGGAAGTGGCTCGCGCGTGCGCGGAGCGCCACGCCGCCCAGGGCATGCCCATTACGTACATCCATCGCGCAAATCGTGAGGGTTACAAGGCCGGAGCGCTGGAGAACGGGCTGAGAACCGCTCAAGGCGAATTCGTGGCGATCTTTGACGCCGACTTCATTCCGGAACCGGATTTCCTGCGGCGCACGATTCCGTATTTCCTGAATCCCGAGGGCGGCGAGAAAATCGGGATGGTGCAGACGCGCTGGACGTATTTGAACAGCGACTATTCGCTTTTGACCAACGTCGAAACCATTCTCCTCGACGGCCACTTCGTGGTCGAGCATGGCGCGCGGTCGCGGCGCGGCACGTTTTTCAACTTCAATGGCACGGCCGGCGTATGGCGGCGCAAAGTAATTGACGACGCCGGCGGCTGGCAACACGACACCCTGACCGAAGACACCGACCTCTCTTATCGTGCGCAGCTCAAAGGCTGGAAATTCCTGTATCTTCCGCAAATCGAGTGCGCCTCCGAATTGCCGGTGGACATGAATGGCTTCAAATCACAGCAAGCGCGGTGGGCCAAGGGGTTGATGCAGACGGCCAAGAAGATTCTTCCGAAAGTCTTCAAGGCCGACGTACCGTGGCATGTCAAAGCGGAAGCGTTTTTCCACCTGACCGCCAACATCAGCTATCCGCTCATGATTGTGCTGTCCGCGATGCTCCTCCCGGTGATGATCGTGCGGTTTCAGCAGGGCTGGTTCCAGGTGCTGCTGATTGACCTGCCACTATTTCTCGCGTCGACTTGTTCGATTTCGAGCTTTTACCTGGTAGCGCAAAAAGAGCTGCGGCCAAAGACGTGGTGGCGCACGTTTCTTTACTTGCCGTTTGTGATGGCGACCGGCATCGGCATCTCCGTGCGCAACGCGCAAGCGGTGATCGAAGCCATCGTGGGGAAGCAAAGTGAGTTTGCGCGCACGCCAAAATTCAGAATTGAAGGCAAGAAAGGAACCTTTGCCAAGAAATCCTACAAAAACAGAGCCGGGTGGATTCCTTACGCGGAGGTCGCACTAGGGATTTATTTTGCGCTGACTGTGGTTTACGCCATTACGAACGAGAATTACGGCACGGTGCCCTTCCTGCTACTGTTCGTGTGGGGCTATCTCTATACCGGCGTCATGTCGCTCGGGCAGACGTACTTCGCGCATTTGCGGTTCGGTGTGAACGCTCCCGAGATGCGGCCCGCCGCTTCGGGCGCGCCGGGGTTCTGAGCCCTCGCCGTTTAGTAGGCCTTCTACTTCTTAGAATTTCTAGCGAACTTGCGAATGTAGGTCACCACGTCCGCAATTTGTTTGGCGCTTAATCCGCGCGCGGCAAAAGCATGGGCATATTCTTTGTGGCCCACACCGTAAGCGATGCTCTTATAGAGTTCTTCGTCGGAGAGTTGCTGCACAGCGTCCGACCGCAAGTCGGCGGGCTTGATCTTCATTTGCGTATGGCCCATTGCCGTCACCGCTTGGGCCAGGCACTTCAAACATTGCGCCTTATACGTTGACTCACCATCATCGGCCGCTTTTATAAGTATCGGCAACATGAGAACAACGCACAAACAGCAACCATCGCTCGCACGCTGACCTCCACGCTGGTTTGACTCCTCAGCTCACGCCGAAGGAAAGGTTGACTTGCTCCAAAACTAGGAGACACCCGACAGAGGCCTGGCAACCAGATTATTTCCGCCCTTGTGACCTAGGTTTACATAATAGACTGTCCCCCGGTAACAAGCCTGTGGATTCCATCTATTTCGAGAATTCAGGTGTTCGAATTCACTCCGTCGTCGCCGGACCGAAAGACGGCCGTGTCGTGGTGCTTCTGCATGGCTTTCCGGAATTCTGGTACGGCTGGCATAAGCAAATCGAGCCTCTGGCGGCTGCTGGATTTCGCGTCATCGTACCCGACCAACGGGGATACAACCTCAGCAGCAAGCCACGGGGCGTGGCTTCGTATGCGTTGAAGGAGCTCGTCTCCGATGTCATCGCCATCGCGGATCAACTTGGCCAGGAGAGCCTTTTTCTTGCCGGTCACGATTGGGGCGCTGCGGTCGCTTGGTGTACTGCGCTCTTACATCCCGAGCGCATCGCAAAACTCGTTATCGTAAACGTGCCACATCCCTCCGTCATGCGCCGTTTTTTGAATACGCGACCGCGGCAAATGCTGCGCAGTTGGTACATCCTTTTTTTTCAGATTCCTTGGCTCCCGGAGGGGATTTTCTCGGCATTCAACTTTTATGCGGGCACACGCGTGCTGCTGGGCTCCAGCCGTCCTAAGACGTTTTCTCCTGAAGACCTTGCACAATACCGCGCCGCTTGGTCGCAGCGCGGCGCACTTACGAGCATGATCAGCTGGTATCGCGCGGCCGTAGGCCATCGAATTCGATTCGCCGACCGCATTGTACGTGTGCCCACGCGAATTCTATGGGGCGCGCGCGACAAATTTCTAATGACGGAAATGGCCTATGAAAGCCTACGCTATTGCACGGACGCAGAACTCTCCACCTTCGCACAAGCCACGCATTGGCTCCAGCACGAGGAGCCGGAAAAAGTTTACGAAATCCTTTTGAAGTTTTTTCAATCGTAAGGCGGCAATCCCACGTTCTTCGGATACAATCGCACATCTGCGAAAAGAGTGCCTGCCGAGTCAGGTCAATCGCAGACCCGCTTGTCCTGTGGGAGCAGAAACAAATCAACGGTTCTGAGGTGGACGCATGAGTGGTCGACAGTGGAAAGTTGTTGCGACAGTATTGACTTCTTGTTTTCTTGCGCACGCCGCAGAAGCGCAACAACGACGCGAGCGTGAGCCGAACAGCGCCTACGCCGAACGCCGCGCCAAGCTGGCCTCTCAAGCAGACGTACCCATCATTCTCTGGGGCTTCACGGGGCGCGAAGAAATCTCCCAGGATTACGTCTTCGCACAAGAGGAAAATTTCTATTACCTCACGGGGCACAATGAGGAAGGCGCTGGGTTGATCCTGCTTCCAACGGCTCACAGCGATCGCGGTGCAGCGGGTCTGTCCCGTAACGGGCCACGCGAAATCCTTTTTCTGCCGCCAAAGGATCCGGGCAAAGAAAAATGGAACGGTGTTCGCATGTCGCCCTCGGATCCCGGCATCGAGGCACGCACGGGATTCGCCAGCGTGAAACCCTTCCCCGAAATGCGGGCGACCGTGGAAAATCTTGCCAAGCTCTATCCGACTTTCTACACAATTCTTCCTTACGACAAGGAACTCGGTGGCTATCCGCATGAAAAGGCAGTCGTGGATTGGCTCCAGCTCGCAGCATCGAAGACAACGTTGAAAGACTTTCGCACGCAGATCGCAACGATGCGCCAAATCAAATCGCCCGGCGAAATTGCCTTCTTGAAACAGGCGATTGACTTGTCCCTAGACGCGCAGCTTGAAGCCATGAAAATGATGCGACCGGGGCTGTACGAATATCAGGTGGCCTCAAAAATGGTGGAAGTTCACGCCAGCGGCGGCTCGGAAAGAGAGGGCTATGCGCCCATTGTCGGCGCGGGGCCAAACTCCACGGCGCTGCACTATGACAAGTTGTCGCGCAAGATCGAGGACGGCGACATCGTGGTCATGGATGTCGGCGCACAGTACTCCGGCTACTCTGCCGACATTACGCGCACCATTCCTGCCAATGGAAAGTTCACCGCGCGCCAGCGCGAAATTTATGAAATCGTTCTTGGCGCGCAAAACGCAGCGCTCGCGGCGGTCAGACCCGGCGCGCATTTCTCGTGCAAGGGCAAAAAAGACGGCCTGACGAATCTCGCGTACGACTACATCAATTCGCACGGGAAAGACCGCCAGGGCAGGCCACTGGGCCAATATTTCATTCACGGACTCGGCCACAATATCGGGCTCAACGTGCACGACCCTGGCGATTATTGCGCGCCGCTGCAACCGGGAATGGTGGTTACGGTCGAGCCTGGCATTTACATCCCCGAAGAAAATCTAGGCGTGCGCATCGAAGACGACGCGCTGATCACCGATTCCGGCTACAAGTTGCTAAGCGAGCGCCTGCCGCGCAATCCCGATGAAATTGAAAGAATCATGGCGGAGGCGACAAAGAATGCAGCTCACTATGGAGGGAGTCCAGCGGTCAAAGATTCCGATTCCTCCGACAGCGATCGCACAAGCCAAGAAATCAAAAGCCTCATTGCAAAATACGCGAAATCCGTTAGCGAGGCGGACACGAACCTAGCTTCCCAGATTTGGTGGAATTCTCCCGAGGCTTCATTCATTCACCCTTTGGGCCATGAACACGGCTTCCAACAGATCAAAGAAAATGTGTACCAGAAACTGATGGGCGGGATGTTCTCCGAGCGTAACCTGAGCTTCCACGATGTAGCCGTCCAGGTGCTCGGTGACGCCGCAGTGGCCGAATTTTATTGGGATTTCACAGCCAAGTTGCGCAAGGATGGTTCTCCGGTCACGACGCACGGCCGGGAAACGCAGGTGTATCGCAGGATGCCGGACGGCTGGCGACTGATTCATGTGCACTATTCCGCAATGCCTGTGACGGAGGCCCGCCAGGGCTTCTAAGCGAGTGGTAAGCAAGAGTGTAAGCAAAAGAATGACACAAATGAAGCAAGGGAATGATTGACCGGGCGGAATCTGCCCATTTATACTGTTTGTTCGCGCTAGCTCCCAGAACCGAACTAGCGTGCCTCGAGTCATTCCGGATGCGGCCACGTCCTGGCCCGCCTGAATTTCCGAAATCGAAACTTCTCAAGGGAGCATATGAGCAGCGTCAAGGCCACACAACTTCGCCCCGGCATGGTCATCCAGCACGAGGGCCAGCTTTTCACCGTGCACAGCACGGAGCACCGCACGCCCGGCAACAAACGCGGTGCTATGCAAACGCGCATGAAGAACCTCAAAACCGGAGCAATCATCGATTACAAGTTCCGCGCCGAGGAGTTTGTGGAGCGCGCCATTCTCGACGAAGTGGAATTCGAATACCTCTACAACGAAGGCGACGACTTCCATTTCATGAATACGCAAACGTACGAGCAGATGCACCTCACGCGGGAGCAACTCGGCGAAGCCGTTTACTACCTGATTCCCAATACTGTGGTCAGCGTCGAATTCTTTGAGAACAAGCCCATCGGCGTGGCCTTGCCGGACACCATGGACTTAAAGGTCACGCAAACCGAGCCAACGCTGCAGAAGGCCACCGCGAGCGCGGTGATGAAGCCCGCAACGCTGGAAACCGGTTTGGTTGTGCAGGTTCCGCCGTTCGTAAATGAAGGCGACAGGATCAAAGTGGATACTTCCGAAGCGCGTTACGTGCAGCGCGTAGAATAGTTCTCAGTCATCGGTTGTTAGTACTCAATAAGAAGAGTATCGCAAGGCTTTACTGGGCTTTACTGGACACTGGGCATTCACAACTGAAAACTTTCTCAGGTTTCCGCCTCCGCAGCTAATTTCAGCACAAGCGGGAATTAGAAGAGGCTGAAAGGCGCCCCGATCTCACCGGGACGCCTTTTTTCTTGGCCCCTGCCCAAGAGTTTCTGTTTTTGTCACGAAACGGAATTCATCATTCTTGAGACCTTAGTCTCTTCCAGCGGAGCCGGCTGCCGATTTCTCGCCGGCGGGATGAGGACCGAAGACGCGGTCAAAGATGGCGTCCACATAACGAAGCTGGCGCTTAAGATCGAAAGTGTGGGCGAGCGCATTCGAATCGAGGTATTTCGTGATCCGTTTGTCCGCCGCAACACGTTCGCGGAAGCTGGTGTCCGATTCCCAGGCGGCCATGGCATTCTCCTGCACCGCCTTGTACGCATCGTCGCGCGGCATGCCACTTTCCACGAGATCCTGGAGCAACTGTCCGGAAAAAACGAGGCCGCGCGTGGACTCGAGATTGCGCAACATGCGCTCGGCAAATACGCGCATCTGGCCCACGATGGTAATCATCTTCGACAGCATGTAGTCCACGAGAATCGTGGAATCGGGAAGAATCACGCGCTCGACGGAACTGTGCGAAATGTCGCGCTCGTGCCACAAGGCCACGTTCTCGAACGCCGCGAGCATGTTCGAACGAACTAGCCGTGCGAGGCCGCAGATTTGCTCGCAACTCACGGGATTGCGCTTGTGCGGCATGGCCGAGCTGCCACGCTGCCCTTCGCTGAAGGGCTCTTCCGCTTCGCGAACTTCCGTGCGCTGCAGATGCCGGATTTCCAGCGCGATGCGTTCGAGCATCGCGCCAATATGGGCGAGCGCGCCGAGATACTGTGCATGGCGGTCACGTTGAATCACCTGCGACGCCACAGGAGCAACGCTAAGCCCGAGTCGCTTGCAGATGCGCTCTTCGATTTCCGTCCCGAGATGCGAGGCAGTGCCCACAGCGCCAGAAATTTTTCCCACGGCCATTTGAGCGGCGGCATCGCGGAAACGTTCGATGTTGCGCTGGTTCTCGGAGAACCAGTTGGCGATTTTCAGGCCAAAGGTGATGGGCTCGGCGTGAATACCATGCGTTCGGCCGATTTGCGGCGTGTGCCGAAATTCATGAGCACGAAGGTCGAGAATTTCTCCAAACATCACCAGGTCGCGCTCGATTAATTTGGACGCGTCGCGAACCTGCAACGCTTGCGCGGTGTCCACTACGTCGTTGGACGTCATGCCATAGTGCAGCCAGCGCGCGGCTGCGGGATCGCCAATCGATTCGCCGACAGCCATGGTAAACGCGATGACGTCGTGCTTCACGCGCGCTTCAAGTTCGTGGATGCGCGCAACGTCCACTTGGGCGCGCGCGCGGATCGCCGCCGCTGCGTCTTTCGGCACTTGGCCTGTCTCCGCGAGAGTTTCCGCCGCCGCGACTTCCACTTCAAGCCACTTAGCGAAACGGTTGGCATCGCTCCAGACGTGGCCCATCTCCGGGCGCGTATAGCGTGGAATCAATTCTTTCTCCTGAAAACGCATTAACAAAAACTGACAGCTTCCCTAGAATCCTAATCTCATGATACCGCAGGTGAGGCCGCTGATTGGGTTTGGAGCCGGGAGCCCGAGTGGTCTCGATCGCCGTATCCCAAGCGCTGAGTTTCCGCTAACTTATTGGTCCTGGAGCCCTTAGCCTGACCTAACCGCAGGGACAGATTCCTGTCTAATGATCCGAATGCCGCCGAGTGTCGACAACGACCAGACCGTCGCCGAGAGCGACGCTGTCGCCGTCGAGCGAACGCTGGCGGGCGATCGCGACGCTTTTCGCGTTCTCGTCGAGCGGCATAGCCACAATGTTTTCCGACTGGCTTATCGCATGACCGGGAACCGGCCCGATGCCGAAGAGGTGGTCCAGGAGGCTTTCTTGCGCGCGTACCAAAAGCTTGGACAGTTTGCCGCCCGAGCGAATTTTGGAACCTGGGTTTACCGCATCGCGGCGAATTACGCGATTGACCGCATGCGCCAGCGCAAAAAGGAATAAGCGCGCAAAGTCGAGCCCGCGGTACACGAAGAAGGAACCGAAAACGACCCCGTGACGCTGGTGCACGATGCGGCGCCAACACCGGAACGTTTGGCGCATAACATCGAGTTGCGAAAACAGATGGAGATTGCGCTTGCCGCGCTCTCGCATTCGGAAAGGACGGCGTTCGTCATGCGGCATTGGGAAGGCTGCGCCATCGAGGAGATTGCCGAAGTGCTGAAATCGAGCTCTGGCGCGGCGAAGAATACTGTTTTTCGCGCGGTCCAGAAATTGCGTCTCGCTTTGCAGCCCTTCGTGGGAAGAGGGACGCAAGTCCGAGTGATGGGAACGGAATCATGAAACACATGACCGAGGAAGAGTTGATTGCCTACCGAGAAGGAGTGGCCGCCCAGCGGGCCGTAATTGTGCGGCACCTGGCGACTTGCCAGGAATGCCGCGCAGAACTGGAGCGCATTGAAGCCGTGCTTGCCGCACTCGATACTCTGCCGGTGCCCAATCCCGGTGACGACTATGGGCGGCACGTGTGGCAACAAATTGCGCCGCGTTTGCCGGAGAGACCTGCACGGTGGTGGCAGGCGTGGTTCGAACCGAAACGCCTGGGAGCTTTAGCCTCCGTGGCGGCATTGCTGGTGATTGCGTTCCTGACCGGGCGAATCACAAAGCAGGGCCCCACAGGCAATGATGTCGCCAACAAGGACCAAACTCGCGAGCGCATACTGGTGGTTGCCGTAGGTGAGCACCTGGGCCGCTCCGAGATGATGCTCGTCGAGCTTTCGAACGCCGAGCCCACCGATCCCACACAGAAGCGCGTGAATATCTCGGCCGAGCAGCGCCGCGCGGAAGACCTGCTCGATGAAAATCGCCTGTATCGCCAAACCGCCTTGCAGGAAGGCGACACCGCACTTGCCAGCGTGCTGGATGAGCTGGAGCGCGTGCTGTTAGATGTGGCGCACAGTCCGGAAGAAGTCACACCGGCGCAACTGGAAAAGATTCGCCAGAAGATCGAGGCACAAGGAATTTTGTTCAAAGTTCGGGTGGTCGGCAGGGAGCTCCAGGAACGGCAAAAGGCTACAACGCCCGGTCCAGCTCAACAAAGCCCTACAAAGAGTGAAAGGAACAAAGCATGACCCAGCGAAAGGTAGTGTGGAGAACAAATTTGGTTTGGATCGCTGTCGCGGCGCTGTTGTTGTCTCCCGCGTGCACGCGAGCGGCGCGGATCGCGGCGATTCGACCTGCCGCCGGAAACATCCTCCAGGACTCGCAGCGTGCTCAGGAAAACGAACAAGAACGCCGCGAGCGCGAACAGGAGGCGCGCGAAAGAGAGCAGGAGAGGCGTGAACGGGAGCAGGAAGCCCGCGACCGCGAGCAAGAAAAGGCCGACCGGTTGCAAGAACTCTACGACGATGGCCGCGAAGCACTCGATGAAGACCGCTACGATAAAGCGGAAGCGAAATTCGATCAGCTGGCGCAATTGAAAGGCCCGCAGACGGACGCAGCGCTCTACTGGAAGGCCTACGCGGCTAACAAACTAGGACAACGCGATTTGGCGTTGGCCACGCTGGCGGACATGAAGAAGCGGTTCTCTCAGAGTCGCTGGCTGAAGGACGCGAGCGTGCTGGAATTGGAAGTCAAACAATCCAGCGGACAACAGGTCAAGCCGGGAGACCAGAGCGACGAAGATCTGAAGATGCTGGCGATTCAGGGGCTCATGAATAGCGACGCGGAACGCGCTATGCCGCTGCTTGAAAAAGTGATTAACGGGTCTGGCTCGCCGAGGGAAAAGTCGCGCGCGTTGTTCGTTCTGGCGCAAAGCGGGTCGAGGGAGGGACGCGAGATCATCGGAAGAATTGCCAAGGGGCAAAGCAATCCGGAACTGCAGCGCGAGGCGATCAAGTACTTGGGACTTTTCGGTGGAGCACAGTCCCACCAAATCATGGCGGAAGTCTATGCCACAAATCCCGATGTTTCCGTGAGACGCGCCATTCTTCGTGCCTACATGCTGGGAGGCGACCGCGAACGCCTGTTTGCTGCCGCAAAGAGTGAGAAAGATGAATCCCTCCGCCGCGAAGCCATTCGCCAGCTTGGCCTGGTCCATGGAGTTGGCGAGCTCGAGCAGTTGTATCAGGCAGAAACATCGACCGATCTTCGGCGGGAAATCCTGCAGGCGTTTTTTCTCGCTGGCGAATCGGGAAAACTTGTGCAAGCGGCGCAGGGTGAAAAAGATCCCGAGTTGCGGCGAACTGCCATTCGGAACCTTGGGCTTATCCATTCTGATGAATCAGCTAAGGCCCTTCAGACCATTTACAGCCGGGAGACGGACCGCAGTCTGAAAGAAGAAGTGCTGAACGCTTATTTCCTTCAAGGAAACGCCGCCGCACTCGTGGCCATTGCGAAATCCGAGAAGGACCCGGAACTCAAGAAAACGGCAGTCGCCAAGCTTTCGCTCATGCACTCCAAGGAAGCAACTGATTACTTGATGGAACTCTTGCAGAAGTGAGGTGGCAAATGCACGCGATCCATATCCTATCACTTGCGCGAAAAATTCTCGGCTTGGCAATGATTCTTACGGGCATCTTCGGCACTGTGGCACAGCTCGCAAAGGGCCACACACTTCGCAAGGACTTTGGCGAAGGTGCGGCGTATGCCGTAGCCTCGCAAGCCGGGGCCGACATGCCGCGCGTGGAGAATGCCAAGGCCGAAACGCGCCCCGTCGCGGGCACTCTGGAGGCCACCTTCCGCGGCATCCTCGCGCAGGCTGAAAACCCGGAATGGGTTGGCTATAGCGTCGACCAGGTCGCTGGCGAACGCGGCTTGTGTTGCGGCAACTACAATAACAACGGAATTTGCGGCACCTGCCGCCTGGAAAACGATCACAATTGGATTAGCGGCACTACAATAAGCGAGGGTCAGGCTACGGGCACCGTCAAACTTGAGGCCCCAAGACAACTTGTCATCCTTTATCGCCTCGAAGCGAAAAAGGTAATGCGCATCCGTGTGGCTTCGGAGAATTGCGCACTCGACTTCGGCGGCTTGCCGTTCCTTTGGCTAACAGGCGTCGAGCCAAGCCAAAGCATCGCAGTGCTGGAATCCTACGTGCATGCAGCGCCGTTCGAAACCCACGGCGACCACGGCCTCGGCCAAGGCGCTCTGACCGCGATTGCCTTGCACGCGGACTCTTCCGCAGATCGCATGCTTCAAACCTTCGTCGCCTCGGATCAGCCGGAAGAGTTGCGCCGGCAGACGGCATTCTGGCTGGGAGAGGCACGCGGTAAAGCTGGGCTCGATGCCCTCCGCCAGATGGCCAAGAGTGATCCGAACTCCGACGTCCGCGCGCACGTGACTTTTGCGTTGTCCGTCAGCCACGAATCCGGCGCCATCGAGGAGATGATTCGCATGGCCCATGATGACTCCAGTTCCCACGTGCGTGGGCAGGCGCTTTTCTGGCTGGCGCAAAAGGCCGGAAAGAAAGCCGTGGGCACGATCACCGGAGCGATCGAAAACGATCCCGACACAGATGTAAAGAAGAAAGCTGTCTTTGCGCTGAGCCAACTGCCGAAAGACGAAGGTGTGCCGAAACTGATTGAAGTGGCGCAGACGAACCGCAACCCCGAAGTCCGCAAGCAGGCCATGTTCTGGCTCGGCCAATCCAACGACCCGCGCGCCCTCGAATTCTTCGAAAAAGTTCTCACCAAGTGAGAGATAGCAGGCGAATCCGCGGCGATTTGCAAACGGCACGCAAATTTGAACCGTGCTCCGGAGTATGAGAACATCAGGAAAAGAGTATGACTCCGGAGCAGCGAAAACTCGCCTACGAACTGATCACCAATCCACCGCCGGGAAGCGCCATTGCCGCGGCTAAAGAGTGGGGGGTTGACCTGACTTTGCTTTATGCGAACTTGCTGCGAACGCCGACCGAGCGCGCTCAGTCTTTCGCCGCCATGGCTAGGTCCTTCGATATTCTTCGCGCCGGGGAGAAAAAGACAGCGCTCGGTTGATGAAGGAACTTCCAGAAATCCTCAAAACCCTGTACGACGCCCAGATCGATTTTGTTGTCATCGGCGGGGCCGCAATGTATCTGCAAGGGTCGGCGTATGTCACCCAGGATGTAGATTTTTGTTACGCACGAACGCCACAAAACATCAAGCGGCTCACTACTGCTCTAAAGCCTCATCATCCCGTATTGCGCGGCGCGCCTGCGGGTTTGCCGTTCACTTTTGATGCGAGGACTGTCGCACAGGGCATGAACTTTACACTCACAAGCGATCTTGGTGACTTAGACTTTCTCGGAGAGGTTGCCGGATTGGGCGGGTACGACGATGTTAAAGCAGCTGCAGACATACTAGTCATCGATGGGATGCAGATACGTGTGCTCTCGCTCATTGGCCTAATTAAATCAAAAAAAGCCGCAGGCCGGCCGAAAGATTTATACGTGCTTCCGGAACTTGAAGCTCTTGAACTGGTGAAGCGAAAAACGGGAGCGAAGTAGAATCAGCGAAGAAGGTCTTCGAGTTGCACGCGCGCCTCTGTTTTCGCGTCGCGGTACTTCACGATGACGGCCGCCTGAAGTGATAACCGCCACTTGGCTCCAACTGGATGGGACACCGCACGCGAGCCTGGAACGACGATCGCTTCTTCCGGGATGATGAGCGGCTCGCCGTGCGTCGCGGTGTAAACCGCATTGCGCACCAAGTCGTAAACGGGGATCGAGCGATTGAGAATTGTGCCGGTGCCTAACACCGCGCGGCGTTTCACCACCGCCCCCTCGTACACGCCGCAATTTCCTCCCACCAGCACTTCCTCTTCGATGATCACCGGCAGCGCCCCGGCAGGCTCGAGAACGCCACCAATTTGCGCGCCCGCGGATATGTGGCAGTTCCTGCCAACCTGTGCACAACTTCCCACGAGCGCGTGCGAATCGATCATCGTACCTTCGCCCACATACGCGCCCACGTTCACGAACATCGGCGGCATGCAAATCACGCCGCGGCCAATGTACGTCCCATCGCGAATGCTGGAGCCACCCGGCACGATGCGGACTCCATCGGAAGCGCTGAAAGTCCGTACGGGATAAGTGGATTTGTCGAAGAAGGGCTGCTTCGCGGCGTCAATGGACATGTCCGCGATGGCGCCTATGCGAAAGCCGAGCAGGATTCCCTTCTTCACCCAGGCATTGACGCGCCAGCCGGATTTCACGGAAGGATCCGGCTCCGCCGCCCGGATCTCGCCGCGGTTCAGCGCTGCCTTGAAATCGCGGAAAAGCCGGTGATGTTCCTCTTCGTAGTGCTTCGGCGCCTCGTCAAATAGTTTTTCAATGAGCGACGGCTGCATGCGATTTCTCGCGACCCTGCGTGGCGGCCTCGCTCCGGACGAGTCCCAGTGATTCCAGCACCGCGCGGATCCGCGCTCGATTCTCCGCTTTTGGCGGCACCAGTGGCAAGCGCCACACCGGTTCGAGCAAACCCATTTCTGCCAGCGCCGCCTTCACTGGAATAGGATTCGATTCCACGAAGTTGATCTCCATCAACGGATGATAGCGCCGGTGAATTTCGCGTGCTCCCTCAAAGTCGCCTCGCAACGCTAGCCGCGTGAGATGCGCCATTTCCGCCGGAATTTCATTCGACACGACGGAAATCACTCCCCGCCCGCCCAGCGCCATCAACGGCAGGGTGATCGCGTCGTCGCCGGATAGCACGACGAAATCCTCCGGCACCGAATTCAGAATCGCCGCCATCTGCGAAATGTTCCCGGATGCTTCTTTGACGCCCACGATGTTTTCAATCTCGGCGAGGCGCTTTACGGTTGCAGGCTCGATGTTCACGCCCGTTCGGCCTTGCACGCTGTAGAGAATAATCGGGAGCGGCACGGCCTCGGCAAGCGCACGAAAATGCTGATACAAACCTTCCTGCGTCGGCTTGTTGTAATACGGCGTGACCGAAAGAATCCCGTCCACACCGATTTTCTCAAGCTCGCGCGCACGGGCGATGACTTCCATCGTGTTGTAGCCGCCCGCGCCCGCGAGCACCGGAACCTTTCCTTTCGCCAGCCTGACCGCAATCTCGACGACATGTAGATGCTCTTCCCGTGTTAGCGTCGGGCTTTCTCCAGTGGTTCCACACGGAACCAAGAAATCAATCCCCGCCTCGATCTGCCGCTGGATCAGCCCATGCAGCGCCCTTTCGTCCAGCGCGCCATCGTGTCCGAACGGCGTAACCAGTGCTGTTCCCGTGGCAGTAAAACGAGTTCCATTAAACATGTTGCTCCTTCCCTGGGTTGCTGAATTTGACTGCGGGCCAGGTTTGGCGGCCTGGGATGCCGCTTCAGATACCTCAGCTCAATTCGCCGAGAATCTCTCGAAATTCGAAAACCCCTTGCTTACCGGCGAGCCACCGCGCCGCGCGCAAAGCGCCCCGCGCAAAACCTTCGCGGCTCCGCGCTGTGTGCCGCAGCGTGATGGTATCGGCGGCCGAATCAAATCCGATTTCATGCGTACCGGGATGCGCCCCCGCGCGATTCGCCGTGAGCGTAAGCGCGCGGTTGTAGCCCGAGGCGCGAATATCCTGCTCCAGTTTCTTAAGCGTTCCCGAAAGCGCATCTTTCTTGGCCGAGTGGTGAATCTCCCAGCCCCACGCTTCGTATTCCGGATATTTCGCAAAGAAGCATGCGGCGTGCGACACGGCCAGCATAAATACATTCACGCCTACCGAAAAATTCGGGCTGTAAACCAGCCCCGTTCCCGCCGCGAGCACCGATTCATGGATCGCCGGCAAATGCTCGTACCAGCCCGTCGTGCCGCAAACGGAGTTGATGCCCAGCGAAACCAGCCGGCGCAAATTGTCGGGCGCGGAGTCCGGTGTCGTGAATTCCACGGCGGCATCGACGCCTTGCAGGGATTTCGGGACGATTCCCGCATGGTGCAGGTTGTTTTCCCGCGTGAACTTTGCGCGCACGTCAAACCCGTACTCGGGTGCAAGCTGCGCGATCAACCGCCCCATCTTTCCGCAGCCTACGATGGCTAGGCCGAGACTCATGCCGAGGCCCTCCCCGTGGTCAGCAATTGCTTGGTCATGCGTGCATAAATCTCCACGGCATCGCACAATTCCTTTTTCGCGACGCGCTCTTCGGCCGTATGCGCCAGGTGAATACTCCCCGGCCCGATGAGAAACGGCTCCCCCCAAGCGCCGTTAAATGTTGGAATGTCCGTTGTGAACGCGACTACCGTCGTCGGCAGCCCTTCGAATTGGTTCAAACGAATCGCCGGTGTGTGCAGCACTTCCCGGGCTTCCGCGCGTCCCGCCACTGCAGAAGCAACCGCCTTCCGCAACGCCGTGGGGTCGCCAACCGTGCGAAACATAACCTCGGCCTCGGCCTGATCCGCCACTACGTTCGGAGCACGCCCTCCGCTGATCGTGCCGATGTTCAACGTGCTGCGGCCAAGCAGAGGATCTTCCGGCAAGGGAGTCCTCCGAATCTCCTGCAAAACGTCGAGCAACGTGTGAATCGCCGAATGCCCCAGTTCCGGATAAGCAGAATGCGCCAATCTGCCCTTGGTCGTGATTTCATAGCGCAGTGCGCCCTTTGATCCGAGCGCCAAGCGATTTTCCGTCGGCTCGCCGTTGATCAGAAACCGCGATCCGTGAGGATGCTCCGCTGCAATTTTCGCCCCCGCGCTGTTGCGCTCCTCGCCGACTACAAACAACAGGCCAAAATTGCGTGTCCCGGCCGCCAGCAGTTTTTCAGCCGCAGTGATCATCGCGGCAATGATCCCCTTGGCGTCGCACGCCCCGCGGCCAAAAATGAATTGTTTATCTTCACTGGAAGCAAAATAGGGCGGAACCGTATCCATGTGCGTTGAGAGCGTGACCACTGGTTCGCCCCACGACGCAAACAGATTGTCGCGGTTCGGCTCGGCCGACATTCGCTGAATCTGCCCGCTGCTTCGCGCCTCCAGGTCCGACAAGTGCGCAAAAAGGTAGTCGCCGACGTTTTTCTCGTGGTTCGTCGTGGACTCGATATCCACAAGTGCACGCGTCAATTCGAAAAGTTGCATCAGCGTTGCTCTGCCGTTTTTGGAGGAAGCGAAACGAAAGGAAGGAACCGCGAAGGTAACTCGGGGCTGCCGCCTCTCGATAGCGCTCCATCCGGTTTTGCGCGGCCGAAAGGCCGCTAACTAGCACGGACGACAGTGGACAGGCCTTAGACCTGCCCCCCAACCACTGCATTTCCAGCTCTCGCAGCGGTTTCGGCGGACAACTCACCTAAAAAGTTGCTCTCGACCCCTTCGGTCGAAGAAGAACCCCTTTCGCTCGGGCGTCCGAAGCAGATCGGAGCAGCGCGCCCGGCTACTCATGGCCTCCGCACCTCTACCAAGAAACACCCAGTCTAGGGCATTGTGAGGAGATTTGCCAACAAAAATTTCAGACCTTTGTCGCCCTCTCGTTTTAAGGAATTGCAATAGCTAGAGTTCCAGCGGCTTGAGCGGCACGTGCTGTGACGCGACCAGGAGCTGCCCTGTGAACGCCGCCTCCGCCGGCCGGCGGTTTAACGCTTCTTGCGCGCAGATTTCCGCGGTGAAGGGGTTGTTGTTCTCCTCCGAAAGATGCGCGAGCACCAGATAGCGCGCGGCAGCGTCGAACCCCTCCGGGTCCGAGAGATATTCGCTCACCGCATGATTCGAAAGATGCCCGGTGCGGCTCAGGATGCGCTGTTTCACCACCCAGGGATACGACCCGACTTTCAGCATCTCGAGATCGTGATTTGACTCCAAGATCAGACAGTCCGCGCCTCGCAAATGCACTTTCACAAGCTCGGGCATGTAGCCCAGGTCGGTCACCAGCGCCACTTTCGTGCCATTGGTTCGAAACGTGAAACCGATCGGGTCGGCCGCATCGTGCGGAATGGCAAACGCGTGAACCTCGATGTCTCCAACCGCGAAATGCTGGCCCGCATGAATCGTCTCTACCCCGCGCAGCCGCTTTCCAAAAGTCTCCGGAAGGATGCGCTGCATGGCGCCCATGGTCGGCTCAGTCGCGTACAGCGGGGCCTTCCACAGACCCAGCATCTGTGGCAATCCATTGCAGTGATCTGTGTGTTCGTGAGTGATCAGGATGCCGTCGATTTGCCTAACATCGCTTTCGATGGCCGCGAGCCGCGCCAGCGTCTCGCGCTTGCCGAGGCCGGCATCCACAAGGAGGCGGGTGCGCTCCGTCTCAAGCAAGGTAATGTTGCCCGAGCTGCCGGACGTCAGAATGGCGCAGCCTGCCTGCCCGCACTCGGCGGCACGCAGGCAGGTTTTGGACCCGCAAGCTTTACTGCACGACAGCCCAAAACAGATTTTCTGAATGATGGCAGAGCGCTGCGGTCTCGTCAACACGTCTTGGTCTAAATTTGCACAGCAGTCCTGTTGGAGTACATCCTGTGTTCGGCGATCACACACGGGGATGTCGTTATCCACATCGGCCTTGTTCCATTCTAACCCCTGACGTCTAACGTCTCTCCTCTGCCGTTTGGTATACTCGCGCGGCAAAACCAAACCATGGAAAAGTACGACCTCATCGTTGTGGGTTCCGGACCCGCAGGGCAGCGCGCCGCCATTCAGGCCGCAAAATTCGGCAAACGCGCCGCGCTGATCGAAAAGCTTGAAGTCGTCGGCGGCACCGCCATCAATACCGGCACGATTCCCAGCAAAACCATTCGCGAGGCGGTCCTGCATCTTTCCGGCTACCAATACCAGAGCATCTACGGCATCAACTACCGCGTGAAGGAACCCATCACCATGGCCGATCTTTCCTTCCGCGCGCTCAACGTCATCAAAACTGAAATCGACGTCATTCGCGCGCAGCTTTCCCGCAACGGCATCGAAGTCGTCACCGCAACCGCCAGTTTTCTCGATCCCCACCGCATGCAAATCACCAGCACGCGCGGCCAGCAGGAGTTCGAAGCCCAATACATCATTCTCGCCACCGGCACCAAGCCCGCTGTATCTCCGCTCGTTCCGTTCAACAACAAAACGATCATCAACAGCGATCAAATCCTCAGCATGCCGGAAATTCCCAAAGCCATGATCGTCGTCGGCGGCGGCGTGATTGGCGTCGAGTACACCTGCATGTTCGCCACTCTGGGCGTGCGCGTCACGCTCATCGAAAAGCGCCCGCGCCTGCTCGAATTTGCCGATCAGGAGATGGTCGAAGCGCTTTGCTACCATCTGCGCGATCGTCGCGTCACGTTGCGTCTCAACGAAGAAGTGGAAAGCGTCGAAGAAACGCCGGATCACACCGTCGTTGCCAACCTGAAGAGCAAGAAAAAAATCACCGGCGAAGCGCTGCTGTATGCCGTGGGCCGCCAGGGCAACATCGATGAACTCAATCTTGCCGACGCCGGCCTGGAAGCCGACGCGCGCGGCCGCATTCCCGTCGACGAAGAGTATCGCACCAAGCAGCCGCACATTTTTGCCGTCGGCGACGTCATCGGCTTTCCCAGCCTCGGCTCCGTTTCCATGGAGCAGGGCCGCATCGCTGCAGCGAAAGCCTTCGGCATGCCGGTGCATTCCAACCGCGCGAATTATCCGTATGGCATTTACACCATTCCCGAAATTTCCTTCATCGGCAAAACCGAGGAGCAGCTCACCGACGAAGGTATTCCCTACGAAGTCGGCATGGCTTACTTTCGCGAAATTGCGCGTGGCCAGATTCGCGGCGACACTACGGGCCGGTTGAAACTGCTCTTCGATCCCACTTCCAAAGAACTGCTCGGCGTGCACATCATTGGCGAAGGCGCGTCGGAATTGCTGCACATCGGCCAGGCGGTGTTCGCGCTGAAAGGCACGGTGGAATATTTCGTGGACACGGTTTTCAATTACCCGACGCTCGCGGAGTGCTACAAAGCCGCGGCGTTCAATGGGCTTAACAAATTGACCAAGGGTTGATAACCGCAGTGGATGCAAATGGCTCTTCATGGCGTCAACGAGGGGTTCGTAGGGGCACGGCATGCCGTGCCCCTCTTTGGAGCTGATTCGGTATTTTCCTGGGCTGACGGACACAAAGAAGGAATGAGATGATTGCCACACATGTGCTTGGCACGAGATGGGCAGGGGCGCAATGAGCAGGACGGTTGGCGTTTTGGTGATGGAACATATCGCGGCGGGCCTCGTGGACGGCAATAAGGTCGTCGGCCCACTTAAAATTTTTCCGGAGTCGCCGCAGTCGCTCGATCCCTTGCAGTCCATGCCTTCCGGCGACATTACGGAGGCCATTCGCGGACTTGTCGAAAAGGTCGCCGGCGCAGAAAAAATCGAAGCGGTCGGCATCGGCTTTCCCGGAATTATTCAGAGCGGCGTGGTCGAGGAATCGCCCAACCTGCAGCAAGTGAAGGGCTTCGCGCTCCAAGCCGCGCTTTCCTCTTCGCTCAAAGGCAAAGCCGCCGGCGCCCCAGTGCGCGTTTTCAACGACGCCGACGCCATGGCTGCAGGCATCGCCGCGACACAAGGTAAATTGCATCAGCTCACCCGCGTCTGGACACTCGGCAACGGCATCGGCTTTGGCCGGTATCCCGCTAGTGAAGGCGTGTGGGAAGGCGGCCACACCGTTGTCACGCTGGATCCCAAGGAAGGTTTCTGCGGCTGCGGCGGCAAGGGCCACCTCGAAGGAATTCTTGGCCGCCGCTCGATGCGCATGCGCTTCCTCGATCTCGAGCCGGAAGAAGTGTTCGAGAATGCGCGCGCCGGCGATGCCCGCTGCGCCGAATTTGTGCAGTTGTGCCATCGAGCGCTGGCTGCCGCAACCGCCACCAGCATCCACATGGAAGGGCCCGGAACATTCTTCATTACGGGCCTGGACACTAAATTCATTGATACTGGCCTGCTCGACCGGCTGGTGCACGAAATGGTGAAGATGAGCCCGCTGCAGGGCAGCCGCTTTGAAGTGCTCCCCGCCTCGGACGAACTGGGCATCCTCGGCGCCGCCGTTAACGCCTCCCACGCGGCAAAGTAGCCGCAAGTTGCACCTCGCCGCGTCTTGCACGTGGAGTACGCAGCCACTGCCGCTTTGTGGGACGGCTTTAGGCTACCCGTTGCGTAAATCTTAAAGTTGCTGCAGTTCCGGCCCGAAGCCGAGCCAAGTTCACCGGGCGGAGGCAACAAGGTGGACAGACTTGGTCTGGGCGGGAACGTCGAGGAGGATTTCCGTAGGGCTGGCCGAGGGCTTGGTCAAGTCGTTGCTTGTGGATTTTGCAGAACCGCTTGCCCCTAAGGAGCCGCGGCCCGTAACACGGGTCTCCAGCGGCTCGCCGTCTGCGGTGGCGGTGATTGGACTCCAGGCCGAAGGAAGCTGGACTTTTAAGGTGAGGGGAAGATCGTAAATCTGTCTCTCCAAGGGCCACTGCAAAGCCAAGTCCAGAGAAGTGAGGTTGTTGGAGGTGATGTGCACGGAGAGTGCTTTGCGCTCCTGGATGTAGCGGACGGCGTCGCCGAACGGTGCCGTCCAGACGTCGGCGTGGCGCTCGAGGTAGGCAGCGAGTTCGTCAAGCGCTTCGGGGGTGATCGCGAGCCAGTCGCCACCGACACCGTGGAAGCAGAACACACCCCAATTGTGGCTAACGAAGGCTGTTTCGGCTTGCGCCAAGAGTGCGGGGAAATCTTTTCCCGCAGTGGGGCCCAGATCGCCGACGGCCAGCACGTTTAACTCGTCGGGATTCACGGGGCCACCGTTCACGGCTCGGGCGGCGAACGCATGCTCCGATACGTAACGCAGGTAGAGCGCGGCGTTGGCGACTTCCTCCTGCGGTTTGCCGAAACTCATGTTGCCGCAGGGATAGGCAAAAGTGAGTCCGCGGTTGGAGTTGAGAGTCTTGAGGAGGTCGAGAGCGGCGTCGCGAATCTCGGCCTCAAACATGGCGGGCGTGTAGTTCTGGGAATGCGGGGTAATTTGTTCGAGCAAGCAGGGGTGGTGAACCGTGTGGTTAGCAAGCTCGTTGCCGTCCAAAGCGAGTTGCTTCCATTCGGATTTTCGCTTTTCCCAAGGCCCCATGCCCGTGGTTACGAAGAACGTCGCGTTTAGGCGATGCTTCTTGAGAATGGGACCCACAAAGTCGAGATGGCTGTTGATGCCGTCATCGAAGGTAAGAGAGATCGCGGCGACGCGGTCTTGCGGCCAACGAGCCACACTGACCGTCGGTGGAGCGTTCTGCGCGCTGGCCAAAGCGGGGAGGGCGGAGAGTAACAGAACGTAAGGCAAGATGGCTTTCATATGCGCCCCACATCCTAATGGCGCCGGAGGTAGCGCGCAAGACGCAAGGCGAAGAAAGCGGTCTCGAGCTGCGACACTCCAAATTAAAGCGCGGACTGAAGCCCGTGCCATGACAGCAGGGGAAGTCCTTAGCAGGCTAAGCGGGAGCGGTCGAGGGTGAAGCCGTTGAGAGGGCCAAGGACGGTCACGGCGATATGGTCGGTTTGGAAGTAACGCTGCGCGAGCGATTGGAGCTCCACTGCAGTGACGGCTTCGATGGCTTCGAGGATTTCGTCGAGCGAGAAGAAGCGTCCGAAATACAGCTCCTGCCGCGCGAGATTGGACATGCGCGAACTCGTGGACTCGAGGGAGAGCATCAGCGAGCCCTTGAGATGGTTTTTCGAGCGGCGCAGCTCTTCCTCGGGAACCAGTGTTTCCTTCAGCGAGCGAAATTCCTGAATGGTGAGGTCGATGACCTGGCCAATGGCGTCCGTGGCCGTGCCGGCGTACACGGTCATCATGCCGGCATCGGAGTACGGCGTGAGTTCGCTGAAAACCGCGTAGGCGAGGCCGCGCTTTTCGCGAATGTTCTGGAAAAGGCGAGAAGACATGCCGCCACCCAGCAAATTGTTAAGGACCGCAAAACCGAAGCGGTCCTGATGCGTCAGCGGAACCGAAGGCACGCCGATGCAAATGTGCGCTTGCTCGAGGTCGCGTTTTTTTTCGAGACGGATGGGCGCCTGCGTCTGAGGCGCGCCGCCGCCGTCGGCAGGCCCCGCGGGCTGCAAAGTGCCGAACTCGCGCTGCACCAATTCCATAACCTGATCGTGCGTCACGTTGCCAGCCGCAGTGACCACCAAATGGTCCGGCGCGAACCAATTTTGAAAACGCGAGCAAACTGCGTCGCGATTGAATTTTTTCACCGTCTCCGGCGTGCCAAGGATCGGCCGCCCGAGCGAATGCCCGGGCCAGAAGCCGCGCGTAAAAATCTCGTGAAGCAGATATTCGGGATTGTCCAGATCCATCTTGATTTCTTCGAGGACCACCTTGCGCTCTTTCTTCACGTCCTCGGAATCAAATTTCGGGCGCAGAACGAGGTCGGCGATCACGTCGAAGGCGATGGGGAGATTCGCGTCGAGCACCTTGGCGTTGAAGCAGATTTGTTCTTTCGAGGTGAATGCGTCGAGCATGCCGCCGACGGAATCCATTTCGCGAGCAATGGCTTCGGCGGAGCGGCGCTCCGTGCCCTTGAAGACCATGTGTTCGATGAAGTGGGCAAGGCCGTTTTCCTCGGGGATTTCGCGGCGGGAACCGTTGCGCACCCAGACCCCCACAGAGACGGATCGGACGTGCGACATAGTCTCGGTAATGGCCACCAGGCCATTCGGCAGGACCTGCTTCTGGATGTTGCGAACCTCGCTCGCCATTTACGGATTGTGACACAAGTAGCGCAGAAAGGAAAAAGAGAAAGACCACTTTCGCTAAGCTCAATGCCACCAAGGACTTAGACAGTGAGGCAGTACGCCGAATCCACGTGCCGTGGGGCGGCCACGGTTACAAAAGCTTTTCCGACAGGTTCAGCTTGCCGTATTCGCTGGTGAAGAAGAGCGGTACGTCGGCATAAGCGCCCTTGTCGCGATAATACACTTCGCAACTGTCAAAGGGCTTGGAATAGATATGGATGCTGACGGCGCGCTCGTTGAATTCGGCGAGATTCATGACTTCGTGAACCGGCTCCATGGGATTGACGTAGGTGGGATGAGCGGCGTCAAGATCGTAAAGTTCCGTAGGGACGATACGACACGTGCCTTTGGCGGCGTCGCGATCGTCGACGCGATAATTCTGGATGCGCAGGCGGCCGATGGGCGCGGACATCCAGCAATTCTGGCCACGATGATTGTGAATGCGGCTGTGCTGGCCGATGTCCCAGCAAAGCGTCATGCATTCGAAGAGAGTGTTGCGGAAGACGAGATTGCGCGTGTAATTTCCCCTGGAGAAGAAGCAATATTTTGCGAGGCTTTCGGGACGCACGGCGTGGCGGATGACGTAGTCCTGGACGTTTTGCAGAGAAAATTCTGATTCGGGGATGGCGGCAAGGCCCTTCACCCAATCCTCGATTTTGAGTTTTTCCGTTGCAACGGATTGCGCCATACCATGCCTCCCAACCCTGGTTTGGGATTCGCGGGGATTACAATTATAGCGCAGTGCAAGGAGGTAAAGGAGGTTGCGGAAGCAGAAAAGAAAGAGCGGGCACGCTGTGAGGTGACAGGAACTTGGCTCGCGTTGAGCGGGATGGGATGATGAGCGACGGGGGGCAGATCGCGCGGGGATAGCATGATCGAACTACTGGGCAAATCGAAAGAAGCATTGCGGTCGTTCTGCGCGGCGCTCGGTGAGCCCGCCTATCGCGGCGGGCAGATTTATCACGCGCTGTACGCGGAAAGTAAATTTGATTTTGCGCGCATGACGAATTTGCCGCTGGCGCTTCGTGAACGGCTGGCGAAAGAAGCGCGCATCACGCTGCCCGAGGTGAAGCAGCGATTTTCTTCCGGCGATGGGTCGGTACGGTATTTGTTTGAGTTGAGCGGGGCGGAAGAAAAAAGGATTAACACCGAGGACACAGAGAAGAACCAGGGAAAGTCCGCACGCACACAGCCTCCCGCCGCGGTGGAGGCAGTGTTCATGCCGAGCGAAGGACGGCAAACGATTTGCATCTCAACGCAGGCGGGATGCGCGGTGGATTGCCATTTTTGCCTGACGGCACAGTTGGGGCTGATTCGCAACTTGGCTGCGGGGGAAATCGTGGCGCAAGTGCTGGTTGCATTGGAAGAACAAAGGAACAAAGGGCCTGCCGAAACCGGCATGAAGGATGCCGAGCTTCTCGACAAAACCGTCGGGACGCAAAAACCACGAAAGCACGCCTCTGCAGGCAGGCCCGGTGCTGGGCAAACCTCAGGCGCAATTCAAACCAATGTAGTGCTGATGGGACAGGGCGAACCTTTGCTGAATTTCGAGCCGGTGATGGCGGCGGTGCGGATTCTGCTGGATCCGGAAGGCTTGGGATTGTCACCGAGGCACGTGACGCTTTCGACGAGTGGGATTGTGCCAGGAATCGAACGGCTGGCGCGCGAGAAAGTGCGGCCGAAACTGGCAATTTCGCTGAATGCTTCGAACGACGAGGAGCGCGACCAGCTGATGCCCATCAACAAAAAGTATCCGTTGAACGTGCTGATCGAGGCTTGCAAGAATTACCCGCTGCGGCCGTGGGAGCATTTGACATTCGAATACGTGATGCTGGGTGACGTGAACGATTCGGCGGAAGACGCGCGGTGCGTGGTGCGGTTGCTGGCACCGGTGAAGCGCGTGAAAGTGAATCTGATTCCGTGGAATCCAGCTGAACTTCCTTATCGCGAATCCGTGCCGGAACGCATCGAAGAGTTCCGGCGCATCTTGAATGATAAAGGCGTGCCGGCGTTTGTGCGCTATTCCCGCGGCCGTGATGTCATGGCCGCTTGCGGTCAATTGGCACTCCTACAGCTCAACAACAGCTCACAATCGCCGGTTTTCAACTGACGGGCGCGCTTCAGGCTCCGATGCGCTAGCTTAGCTAAGCTAGAGAAAAGATTTAGCAACTTGACGCGCGTTTGAACGTGAGCTATCGGATGCCAATAACGGAAATGAGGCGGCCGGTCACGCCGCCTTCTTTGCGGTAGCTGAAAAAAAGATCGCGGCGGCAGGCGGTGCATAAGTCGCTGACAAAAATATTGCCGGCGGGCAGGCCGATTCCCATAAGCTGCGCGCGGTTGGCTTTGCGAAGATCGAGAAGAACGTTCTTAGGCGGCGGCTGATGGCCGGGCGGCGCCATGTTAAGCCATTGCAGGGGATTAGGCTCGTCGCCCGTGCGCAGTTCGTCGAACCAGTCCGAGGCAGTTGCAAATTGCGAGCGAAACTCCGAAGCGATCTCCGTGCCCACCTCGTAGCAGCAGCCGCCGATGGACGGGCCGATAACGGCAAGCAAGTTCCCGGGCTTTGTGCGGAACTGCATTTGCATCTTGCCGATGGCTTTGGTGACGATGCGTTGCAGCGTGCCGCGCCAACCGGCGTGTACTGCGGCGATCGCACGATTTTTTGGATCTACCAGAAGAATCGGAACACAATCCGCAGTTTGGACGGCAAGGAGCACGCCCGGGCGATTGGTCGTGGACGCATCACCGCGGCAGTGCGCAACCGGCGGGGCGTCAAAGTGATGAACGACATCGGAGTGAATCTGGCTGAGCGCGGCAAGCGCCAGGCGATCTGCGCCGAGCGCGGACTGGAAGCGGCGCCGGTTTTCGAGAACGTTTTCCTTGGTGTCCCACTCCGCAAAGCCAAGATTCAGAACTTTTTCGCCACTAAGCTCGCTCACGCCGCCGGGCCGCGTGCTGAATCCGTGGACAAGCCAGGGGATTGGGGCCAGAGCGGTTGCTTGTAGAATGCGCAGGCTCCCTACCTTGCGTTCGGTCCAGCCCTTCGGAGCCGTGACACCGTTGGACACATCGCGGAGGCTGCGTTTAGTCTTGATGGCCTTCGTAGGCATGCGCGCTCTACCAGTATAATCGGAGCGAGTCGAGGAAAGGTGGGCCGGGCCGAACGCAGGCCGGTGGGGGCTCCTTGATTATTGGCATGGGCGTGGACATCGCCGAAGTGGACCGCATCCGCAACGCCATCGAGCGGCATGGAGAAACATTTCTGCGGCGGCTCTACACGCAGAGCGAGAGAGAGTACTGCGAGCGGTTCAAAAACAAATATGAACGCTACGCGGGGCGCTTTGCGGCAAAAGAAGCGGGGATGAAAGCGCTGGGGACCGGCTGGCGGCGCGGCGTGCGCTGGGTGGACCTGGAAGTCGTGCGGGAAAACAATGGACGCCCGACGCTGAAATTGCGTGGTGAAGCCGAAAAAATCGCGAAGCAGCTCGGCGTGCAGCACATCGCCCTGAGCATCACCCATACCGAGGAGCAAGCGCTAGCGCAAGTCATCTTCGAAGGATGAACGAGCACTCAAGCGCAATCAGCGCAAACAAGAGCCACCTACAGGAAATCCTATTTGATGACCAGGAAGTCGCCGATAACTAGGGCGTCGATGCCCGCGCAATAAAAACTGCGAATGGCTTCGCGCGGGTCGGACACCAGCGGCTCCCCGAAGAGATTGAAGGAAGTATTGAAGAGCACGGGTGCCGGGGCGCGCTCGCCGAACTTATGCAGCAGGCGCCAGAAGCGCGGGTTGGCTTCGCGCTCTACCGCGTGAACACGCACTTGACTGCCCTCAAACGAAAAACGCTGCAATTCCGGAGGAGCCTCCGGTTTGAGCTTGCCGAGGGCGGCCATAAAACGGCAGTTTGGCGAACAATCAAAGAGGCGCGGAGCTGTCTCAGCGGGTACGGAAAACGCAAACGGATGAAAATCCTCGCGGTGCTTGATGTAGTGGTTCACGTTTTCGATGACGTACTCGGAAAAGGGAGACGCCAGGATGCTGCGATTGCCAAGCGCGCGATGCCCGAACTCCGTGCGTCCCTGGAACCAGGCCACGATCTTGTCCCGTGACAGCACGTTGGCGGCTTCGGCGTAAAGCTGTTCCTCGCTGGCAGGATATTTGTAGATGATCTTGCAGTTGTCCAGAACCGCTTTGATCTCGCTGGAGGAGAAAGCCGGGCCCAAATAAAGATGAGGCAAGGGTTGCCGGGCACGATAGCCCAGCTTTTTGCGAGCAAGAAGCGCGGCGCCTAGGGGAGTCCCCGAATTGCCGGCAGCGGGCTGGACGTGAACCTGCCTGAATCCGCTGCGCGTTTCGAGCGCACGAACCAGGAAGACATTCAGAAACAATCCACCGGCGACACCCAACGAATCGACGGAATGCCGCTTGCGATAGCGTTCGGCAATGGCGAGGACAATTTCTTCCAGGACGTCGCGCACGCTGCGCGCGAGCGAGGCGCGAACCTGAGCGTCGGAAGCGACGACGGAGCGATCAAGACCGAGATCCCGCAAGACGGCATCGGAAAATGCGGCGTCTTCGTCGGCGCCGCTTCCGAAATAGCGCCTGTTCAGAACGGGCAAGCCACCTGAGTTCCAGCGGAACACTTTGCGAAATGCAGAAACGAAATTGGGCTGGCCGTCTTTGCTGAGCCATTGCACTTTGTGTTCATCGCGATGAGGGCGGAAGCCGAGCAAACGCGTAACACGTGAAAAAAACCAACCGAGGGAATTGGGAAAAGGAAGCGGTTGGAGCAGTCGAAGCTCGTCACCTTCGCCGAGGTAGAGCGATCCCGAACGCATATCGCCGCGTTCATCGAGCGTCAGGACCAGCGCGCGTTCGAAGGGCGAAGTGTAATAGGCGCTGGCGGCGTGACAAAGATGGTGCTCAAGAAACAGGAAAGAACCGCAAGCACCGTACAGCTGGCGCATCTGGCGAAGCTGGCCGGCTTGGCGAAATGTCTGGCCGAGCGAGTGAATCCAGCTAGAAGGACCAGCACCAGAAAAGCTTTGCCGAAAGCGAAAGCCGCTCTCGCGCAGGGCGGAGATCCCGGGGCGGAAAGGAAACGCGGCAATCCGCACATCCTGGATTTTTGCGTTTGCTTGTTCGAGGCAACGAGCCGCAGCCAAACGAGGAATCCCACCTGTTCCACCGGAGCGGCTGAGTTTTTCTTCTTCGATGGCCGCAACGATGGAGTTCTCGTTCACCAGTACGACAGAGGAGTCGCGGCCGAAGGCCCCGATGCCGAGGGTAAGCATCGCTTCAGTGTGCCACGGTTTCCCAGATCATTCGAAGCGAAGAGGGCTCCAAATCAGTCAGAAACCTGTCCGGTCAAGAAAGTTCCTTCACAGCCGCTAGGCTCTACGTACAGCCACTGATTTGCGGGGAAGACGCCTCGGACAAGCAGCCGGAGATAGTTGCTCGAAAGCGCGGGCGTCCGGTCGTTCGAGTCATCACCGCAAGGATGAAGGGTAAGGACGCGAAGCTGTCTGCCCATTTGCGATTGGCGGAATGCTGCCGCTTTGCGTTCGCCAAGTGCTCGCAATTCGCGGGCGCGGCGCCTGATGACGGCCCCGGGCACGTGATTCGAAAGAGAGGCAGCTTTGGTGCCAGGACGCTTCGAATACGAGAAAACGTGGAGATAGGTGAACGGGCGGCCTTCGATGAAAGCAAGTGTCGCGGCGTGATCTGCTTCGTTCTCGCCGGGAAAACCTGCGATGACATCGGCGCCGATGGCGGCATGCGGGAGCCGCTCGCGGATAAGTTCTACGCGTCGAGCGTAATGTTCGGCACGATACCAGCGGTGCATAGCCGCGAGGATGCGGTCGGAGCCGGATTGCAGCGGCATGTGGAAATGTTGAGCGAGCCGCTCGCTCGAAGCAAACAGCTCCACCAGATCCTGCGTAACATCCATCGGCTCGATGGAGCTGACGCGCAAGCGTTCGACGGCGGTCTCATCCAGAATGCGCCGAAGCAAGCCCTCGAACTCCACGCGCGGGGAGAGGTCGCGGCCGTAGGCGCCAAGATTGATTCCGCTCAGGACGATTTCGCAGTAGTTCGCCTCGCTGAGCTTCTGAAGCTCGCGAATCACGGTATCCGGCGGCAGGCTTCGGCTCTTCCCGCGAACGAACGGAATCACGCAAAACGCGCACCGGGAATTGCAGCCATCTTGAATCTTGAGCGTTGGCCGCGTGTGATTTCCTTCTCCACCAAACACAGGAGTCGTGAGCAATGTCTGCTGCTCGAAAATGTCGCCGATCAGAATTTCGGCGGGAGGCCCGGATTCCGGCAAAGAAGCAAGCGAAATCGCGGAAACCGGCAGAAAGCCATCCGAACGCGAGGATTCGCTTCTAGGGGAAGCGGCCTCAATCAATAATTTAGGGATTTTCGGCTTGTGTGAGTTGCCCACAACCCACGCAACTCCCGGGAGCTGGCTCAATTCTTCAGGGGCACGCTGCGCGTAGCAACCGGTGACGATCAGGCGAACGCTCGGATTCGCGGCGTGCAGCTTGCGAATGGCGTCGCGAGCTTGCGCGTCGGCAGAAGCCGTCACGGTGCAAGTGTTCACCACAACGATCTCCGCAGCAGACGCACTTTGCGCCAGTGCGCAGCCGCGCTCAAGCAGTTGCCGTTCCAGCGCCGCTCCATCCGCTTGCGTTGCGCGACACCCAAACTGTTCAATATAAAACGTCTTCATCGAGCCGTTCTACCTGCACAATTGCTTATTACTCCTATGCAAGAAGCCGAGCATCTCATTGAAGCGATTGCCAAAACGTTCAATCGGCTCCTTTCATCCTTCGTTGCGGTCGCCGAGCGACCATGAGTTACTCGCATGTACAAGAATATCGGCTTTCCGAGCTTGCGGAAAGTCTTCGTTCGATTAGGCGCCATCTTCCGGGACTCGCCTTTACTCGCCTGAGCCCGCGCCGCTACAATCTTCGGCACTTATGGCTTATCGACGCAACAATCCGACCGCGCTCAGCAACCCAACCGTCTCCATCGTGATTCCCGTTTACAATGAACGAGGAACCATCGAGGAGATCCTGCGGCGCGTTTTGGACACGGAAATACGCAAGGAAGTGCTTATCGTCGATGATTGCTCGACGGATGGCACCCGGCAAATTCTGGAAAACATGGCCGCGCGCCAAGCGAATAACGAGAAATCTGGCTCCGCCCAAGACGGCGGCGAGCCTGTTGAATTGCGCGACCTGCGTTTCTTTTTTCAAACGCCCAACCAGGGCAAGGGCGCGGCGCTCCGCCGCGGCTTTGCGGAAGCCACCGGCGACATTGTGCTCGTGCAGGACGCCGACCTCGAATACGATCCGCGCGACTACCCCGTATTGCTCGAGCCCATTATTGACGGCCGCGCGGACGTGGTCTACGGCTCACGCTTTCTCGGCGGACCACAGCGCGTGCACTACTTCTGGCACTACGTGGCCAACCGCTGGCTCACTTTGCTTTCGGACATTTTCACCAACTTGAAATTATCCGATATGGAGACGTGCTACAAAGTCTTCCGTAAAGAGGTTCTGAAGGGCCTCACCATCAAGTCCAACCGCTTTGGCTTCGAGCCGGAGATCACCGCGAAAATCGCGAAGCACAACTGGCGCATCTACGAAGTGCCCATCACTTACGCCGGGCGCACGTACGAAGAAGGCAAGAAGATCACTTGGAAGGACGGCATCCAGGCTTTGTGGTGCATCATCCGGTTTCGCTTGAGTGATTAAGCCAACGCGCGCGCATCATCCTCGTAGCCGCGCGGGTGCTTTTGCTTCCAAGCCCAGGCCGACTGAATAATCTCTTCCAGCGAAGAATGAGCCGCTTCCCACCCGAGCATGCGCTTTAGTTTTTCCTTGCTGGCGACCAGTACGGCGGGATCACCCGGACGCCGCGGCCCAAGTTTGCGGGGGATTTCTCGGCCGGTAACCCGTTCCGCCGCGTCAATCACCTCGAGAATCGAAAATCCGCGGCTATTGCCCACGTTAAACGCCTCTCCGGATACGCGGTCGAGCTCCAGCAGCGCGCGCACATGGGAATCTGCGATGTCCAACACGTGAATGTAGTCGCGAACGCAGGTGCCGTCTGGCGTGGGATAGTCGGTTCCAAAAACGTCAACGTAGGGCAGATTTCCCGCTGCCGCGTCCAGCACGCGCGGAATCAAATGCGTTTCGACGCGGTGATGTTCGCCGCGCTCCAGCGATGCGCCCGCGGCATTGAAGTAGCGAAGGCTCGCGTACTGGAGCCCGGTATAGGCCTTGTAATCCGCCAAAATGCCCTCGAAGATCAGCTTGGATTTTCCGTAAGGATTTATCGGTGCCTTGCGATGCTCCTCGGGAATGGGCACGATCTCCGGCTCGCCGTAAGTTGCCGCAGTGGAAGAAAAAATGAATTTGCGCACGCCGTGGCGTGTCATGGCGTCCAGCAGATTCACGCCGCAAGCCACATTGGTGGCGTAGAAGATGCTTGGCTCCTTCATCGATTTGGCCACCAGCGCTTCGGCCGCGAAGTGCATCACCGCGTCAATTTTGTGTTTCTTGAAGACGCTTTCAAGCTGTTCGCGGTTTCCGAGGTCTAGATTGCAGAACGTCGCCCCCGGCGGCACGGCACGCGAGTGCCCTTCCAACAGATTATCCACGGCAATCACGTTCATTCCGCGCGCAACCAGAACTTCCGCGCAAATACTGCCGATATATCCCGCCGCACCGGTAACCAGAATGTTCAAGGGACTTTACTCCGCGCTGATTAAAACAGCTCAGCTCAAATCCGCAACCTAGGATACATGAGAAGGGGTTTGGGACGAGACCGATTGAAGGCGCAGATTAGGCCTGCGACAGCCGGCGCTGGAAGGTCAACAGAATCAGGTCCGCGCGGCGCCGCACGCCGAATTTGTTCAGCAGATTCGACACGTGGAACTTCACCGTGCGTTCGGCGATATTCAGCTTGCTGGCGATTTCCTTGTTCGAGAGATTTTCGAGCAGCGAATCCAGAACTTCCTGTTCGCGCCGGCTCAGATTGGCCACGGAATCCGTCTTCAGCCGGCGTCCCTGGCTGGTGAGAATGGAATCCACAAATCCGGAAAGCAGCTGGCGCGGCACCCAGAATCCTCCATTGGCCACCAGAGGCAGCGCGCGGATCAATTGTTCGCGCGCCTCCATGTAGGTAAGCAGCCCTTTCACGCCCAGGCGCAGCAGCGAAAAGCTGTTGTTTTCCGCATGGTTTTCGCCAACCACGATCAGCCGCGATTCCGGGTACCGCTCCAGAATATTCGTCAGCAACGCTCCGGTCGCGGGCTTGGCGGCGTGCGCGTCAATCACGTACACGTTGGCCTTGGGCGGTTCCAGATGACGCAGATCCGGCGCCAATACGGACTCCAGTTGCTGCGCCACGACCTTGAACGGTGCTTTTTCCAGAATTCGCTCAAATTCGCTTAGCACCAGCGGGTGCGGCGAAAGGATGCAAACGGTCAGTTTGGAGGACCCACGTTTTGTGTTCACTTTTGCCAGCCTATGAGAAAACTGGCCAAAGGGGCAAGTCCCTTTGGCGGACATGTTCCTGAACTGTTACTGACCTTTAGGGTGCTTTTTTCCGGGGTGCCAGTGGCACCAAGTCTAGCAGGCCGCATCGGACTTTCGGTATGCCTGGTTCCCCATTCAAGCGTCAAAAACGGCGTTTCCCTGCATCCGCGTTCCCGATAACGGCTAACCTCACGTAAAATAAAGGGTTGGCTATTCGCGGTTTATTCTCCTGGTTCCCCCTATACCCCAGATAGGAGCGGCCGCGAAAAGGCAGCTCAGGTAACACGCCAAGGAGCCTGGCTTTTTAGTGTATGCGCAATTTGCACGAATCCGCTGAAGCGCTGCGGGAATTGCTCTCGCAGCGAATCCTGGTGCTTGACGGCGCCATGGGTACCATGCTGCAACAACGCAATCTAAGCGCGTCGGATTTTGGCGGTCCAGCGCTTGAAGGATGCAACGAGCACCTCGTTCGCAAGCGCCCCGACGTGGTCCTGGATATTCACCGGAAATACCTGGAAGCCGGTGCGGATATCATCGAGACCAACTCGTTCAATGGAACAAAAAGCGACCTCATTGATTATGGAGTCGCGGATCACTCATACGAGCTGATGTTTAAGGCTGCGCAACTGGCGCGGCAAGCTGCGGACGAATTTACCACTCCTACCAAGCCAAGATTCGTGGCCGGCTCCATGGGGCCGACGCGGAAGGCCATCACCGTCACCGGAGGAATCACCTTCGACCACCTGCGGCAGGACTATTACGACTTGGCGAAGCCTCTTGTGGATGGTGGCGCCGACCTGTTGATGATCGAAACCTCCCAGGACACGCGGAATATCAAGGCCGCGATTCTCGCGATACGGCGACTTTCCCGTGAAATCGGCACAGACCTACCCTTGATTATCTCCGTCACCATCGAGCCCATGGGCACAATGCTTGCCGGCCAAACTATCGAGGCGATGTGGGCTTCGCTCAAATACGCAAAGCCGTTGGCCTTCGGGATGAACTGTGCTACCGGGCCGGAGTTCATGACCGACCACATCAGAACGCTGAGCCAGCTTACGAGCGAGTTCGTTTCGTGCTATCCCAATGCGGGTCTGCCCGACGAAGAGGGCAAGTATCTGGAGACGCCGTCGTCGCTCGCGGGGCAACTCGAAAAGTTTGTCGATCACGGCTGGTTGAACATGGTTGGAGGCTGCTGCGGCACCAATGAGCAGCATATTCGCGCGATTGCGCAAATGGCTCAGGGCAAGAAGCCGCGCCAGCAGCCCGCGGAGAGTCATCGGGCCATCTATACGGGCATCGAGGCCATCGAAGCGGAGGAAAGCACGCGGCCGTTGCTCGTTGGTGAGCGCACCAACGTCATCGGCTCTCGGCTTTTCAAGAACCTCGTCGCCGAAGAAAAATGGGAAGAAGCCACGGAGATTGCTCGCCGCCAGGTGCGCGGCGGCGCGCAGATCATCGACATCTGCCTGCAGAGCACCGAACGCGACGAGAAAAAAGATATTCCTCCTTTCTATGAAAAGCTGATTCGCAAAGTGAAGCCGCCCATCATGATCGATACCACCGACCCGGCGGCCATCGAGCTGGCGCTCACGTATTGCCAGGGCAAATCCATCATCAATTCCATCAACCTCGAAGATGGCGAAGAAAAATTCCAGCGCACCGTGCCTATTGCGCATGAATATGGCGCCGCCGTCGTCGTCGGATGCATCGATGAGGATCCCGTCCAAGCACAGGCCTTCACGCGCGAGCGCAAGCTGGCCATTGCCCGGCGCTCCTACAAGCTGCTCACGGAAAAGTACGGCTTGGCACCGGAAGAGATCATCTTCGATCCGCTCGTGTTTCCCTGCGGCACGGGCGACGAGAATTACATCGGCGGTGCAGTCGAAACTATGGAAGGCATTCGTCTGATTAAACAGGCGCTGCCCGACGTGCGCACCGTCCTGGGCATTTCGAATGTTTCGTTCGGACTTCCACCCGGCGCGCGCGAGGTAGTGAACTCGGTCTTCCTCTACTACTGCACCAAAGCCGGGCTGGACCTCGCAATTGTCAACACCGAAAAGATCGAGCGCTTTGCTTCTATCCCGGCCCAGGAGCGCGAACTCGCAGAAAACCTGCTCTTTTCGCATCCGCCCAAGAGCGTGCCCGCGGATCATCCGCATGCGCGCCACCTACTCGATGCTCCCGCGGACTGGCGCCAGCAAAGCAGCGTGCAGCGCGCTGCCGTCAATCAATTTTGGATTGCCGCCATCACTGAACATTTCCGCGGTGCCAAGAAAAAAGAAAAAGCTCGCGGCGCGGGCCTCATCGCCGACCTCGATCGCAAGCGCGCGGAGGGCGCTGCGCCCCTGGACATTATCAATGGGCCACTCATGGCCGGTATGGCGGAAGTCGGCCGCCTCTTCAACGCCAACGAGCTGATCGTCGCCGAAGTGTTGCAATCGGCGGAAGCCATGAAAACCGCGGTGAGTTATCTCGAGCAATTTATGGAAAAAGCGGATTCCGCCAAACGCGGCAAAGTGGTTCTCGCCACCGTAAAAGGCGATGTCCACGACATTGGCAAAAATCTCGTCGAAATCATTTTCAAGAACAACGGCTATGAGGTCGTGAATCTGGGCATCAAGGTGCCGCCCGAGGAGTTGATCAAGGCCTATCAGGAGCATCATCCGGACGCCATCGGACTGTCCGGTCTCCTGGTCAAGAGCGCGCAGCAAATGGTGACTACCGCTAGCGATTTGAAAGACGCGGGAATCGAAATTCCCTTGCTCGTAGGGGGCGCGGCGCTCTCCGCAAAATTCACACAGACGAAAATCGCTCCGAGCTACGGCAAGGCTGTTGAATCAGTTGATGGACCCAGCGACGCGCGAATCCGTTTTGCGCGAACACACCGCTTCGGGAAATGGCTTCAGCGTTTCGACAACGGTTAAAGTCGCCCCCATTCCAAAAGTGACGCGCTCGCCCCGCGTGCGGCCGGACCTGCCGATTCCCCCGGTGCCCAATCTCGATCGCAAGGTTCGCCTCGTGCCTGATCTGCGCGACATTTGGAGCTACGTCAACCCCTACATGCTCTACGGCCGGCATCTGGGCTTCCGCGGCGATTTCGAAAAGCACCTCGCCGAACGCGACCCCAGAGCCGTCGAGTTGTTCGAAAGCATGGAGGAAGTGAAGAAAGAAGCCGCCACGTTCATGAAAATCCGCGCGGTTTGGCAATTCTTCGAAGCGGAAGCAGAAGGCGAGCTATTACATCTCTTTGCGCCAGGCGCGAAGCAGCCGTTGCACACGTTCCGCTTTGGCCGGCAGCGCCAGGGCGAGTTTCTGTGCTTAAGTGATTACGTTTTGCCCGCCCAGAACGGCAAACGCGATCATCTCGCGCTTTTCGTGGTGACAGCTGGCGAAGGCGTCCGCCCGCGCTCTGAAAAAGCCAAGAACGAGGGCCATTATTTCTTGAGCCACGGCTTGCAGGCGCTGGCTATCGAAACCGCGGAAGGCTGCGCCGAATGGCTGCATCGCCGCATCCGCGAGGACTGGGGCTTCCCCGATCCCCCGGAAATGACCATGGCGCAGCGCTTCACATCGCGCTATCGCGGCAAGCGCTATAGCTCTGGCTATCCGGCTTGCCCCAACCTGGAGGATCAGGCGGGCATCTGGAAATTGCTGAAGCCCGAAGAAATCGGTGTGCAGCTCACGGAAGGATTCATGATGGATCCGGAAGCCAGCGTTAGCGCGCTCGTGTTCCACCATCCCGACTGCACGTATTTCTCCGTGGGCGACGCCGCAGAGGCATAGCAGCCCCTCATGCTAAGAATTCCGTTGCGTCGGCCAAGTCACCGTGTGTGGCCCGAGTCCCGGATTCCAATTCTCGCTTTTTCTGAAGGTGTAACTGAGAGCTGAAAACTGAGGTTTCTACTCTTCAATGGATCTTATTGCTCTTCGTGTGAATGGCGTCGATGCGCAACAAACCTTGAGCTTTCAAGTATTCGGCGAACCTGCCAAATTTCGCGACATCATCAAATTCTAGGTGAAAGACCAAACCATCCTGGGTTTCGAACAGTGCGGTCGCACTAGCTTCGAAAAGATCAGCGATCTTCTTGCAATCTTCCTTGATTCTTTCCTGCCCGTCCTCCGGCGGCACAGGCATGGTCAAATCGAAGTCGATCGTGTCATCCATCGGTGCCCTATGGAAAATCCTACTAGTACGCTCCCTCGCCGCTCAAAACAGCTCCTGGAGTTTGCAGGAGAATCTTGACGTCCAACCAAATCGACCACGACCGCGAATAGCGCAGGTCTAGGCGAACCATATCGTCAAAACAGGTGCGGCTACGCCCGCTGACTTGCCACAGCCCGGTAACACCTGGCTTGACTTCCAAAACGCGGCGGCGGTGCCAGATGTCGTAGATTTCGAATTCGTATGGCAGAGACGGGCGCGGCCCCACAAGCGACATCTCCCCCATCAAAATGTTCCAGAACTGGGGAAGCTCATCGAGACTAGTCTTGCGCAGCAGCCGACCGAGCGGCGTCACGCGCGAGTCGTTCTTAATCTTGTACACCGCCGGCTGGCCCGTTTCTTGGTGCCGCAGCGCCGGAATTCTTGAGTACCCGTTTCCCATTTGGCTCTCAGCCCTCGCGAAATACCACTGCCTGAAACTAAGTAACGGCCGGTTCGAACCAGGGCACAACCACCCCGGGCTGCGCCACACCGCTGCGTTTCGGCTGACCCGGCGAAACCACGGACCGATCAATCTCCAATGCTACGGACCGGCGCAGCAGCGAAATCGAAACCACGATGCGCTGACTCCCCTTGAAACTGGTCAGGACTCCTTCGATGCCGCTCAACGCTCCGTCTTCAATGCGAACGAGTTGCCCCACTTCCAAGTACGGGCAGGGCTCCACGCGCAAGCCCGACGAAACCATTCTCTGAATTGACTCAATTTCCGATTCCTCCACAGGAATCGGAACCCGCCCGGTTCCCACCACGCTGATCACGCCCGGGGTAATCAACACAGGAAGGCGGTCGCATACGTTGAAACGGCAAAACAGGTATCCAGGAAACAAAGGCGACTGCACTTCCTTGGACCTGCTGCTTCCCCTCGTAGCGTTTTTATAAGTGGGGAGAAATGTCTGGTATCCCTTACAGGACAGCAATGCTGCAGTGGAACTTTCCCAACGGCTTCTCAACTGAAGTGCGTACCACCGGTCAGCCTTCGGCTCGGTGTTCATCCCTGGACTCGGCCTCCTTTCAAGGCATGGCATTGACAAATATGGAAAGTACTCGCAACCACGGCAGGCACACCGTGTGGAACTGTCTCACGGCAAGTCATCCAAGAGTGAGGCAATCCGCCTGCCATAACTTGCCCTGCCGGGACTTTGCGTACCCTCAGAGACCTCCTGGTAATCGATTTAAAAACAAAGACTTACAGTCTAGGGTGGAACGGTTCTCCGGTCGGCCTATTCTTGGCAACTTGTGTGCCTCACAGAGATGAAAACCGTTACCCACATTTCCCACTCGCATTCCAAAGTTATTTCTTGAGTCAACAGCCTTTGAAGATCGATATTTAACCCGTTTGTATTGAAGAATTTAATTCGTGTTACGCCATTTTCGCTGCATTTTCCAGGCGCAGATTTTCCAAGGGTCGACAAAAACTCGTAAAACATGGGTAACTAGGCGTGGCGGCCCCGGATCAAACGACCGCGGCTTTTGCTCATGGCGGGCTCCAGTTCAGAGCAAACGACTACAGCTTCGGCGAAGCTGATGACGCCATGATCCCGAATCAGATGGTGCCCAGCCGTCCACTGACCGCTGGCAACCTAAATCTTTTCTCAATCCTGAGAGTTGGCCCTGCCCGGCTCGGCTTCTCCGGCTCACGGGATTGGAGCGACGGCGTCTACGCGAAAGGGTGTAGCGCCGGAAACTCCGGCGCACTGGCCGGGTCGTAATCGATCAGAGAGGATGGTGCGGTTATGCGCAGTGTATCGAAGTGTGTTCTGGGATTTCTCGCAGCATGGACAGGATTGAGTCTTCTGGCGGGTCGCGCCGAGGCGCAATTCAGAAACGGAAGCCAGCCGACGGAATTGAATATCCCACGCGTCAGCCAGCGGGCCAGTGTGACGCAGCGGATCGGCTTGACGGATATCACGATTACCTATCATCGGCCGGCGGTGGGAGGACGTGAGATTTGGGGCAAAACGGTTCCTTATGGAAAGGTGTGGCGCGCCGGGGCGAATGAGAACACGACCATTACGTTTTCGGATGATGTGACCGTGGAGGGAAAGCCGCTGGAGGCGGGCACGTACGGGCTGCATACGATTCCCGACAAGGATCAGTGGACGATCATCTTTTCGAAGAATTCGACCTCGTGGGGCAGCTTCAGCTATGACGAGAAAGAAGACGCGCTGCGCGTGCGATGACGTCAAGCCGGAGTCCGCGGTGGTGACGCTGTGCTGGGAGAAGCGGGCCGTGCCGTTCCAGATTGGCGTGGACGTGAAAGCCGTCGTGCTGCGCAGCATCAAGAACGGGCTGCGCAGCGTCGGCGGGTTCACCTGGGCGGGTTACGACGAGGCAGCGCAGTGGTGCCTGGACAGCAACTACGAGCTCGAGCAGGCACTGAAGTGGGAGGACACGTCCATCCAAAACGAGCCGCGCTTCGAGAACTGGGAGACCAAGTCGCGCATTCTCAAGGCGATGGGCAAGAACGAAGATGCGGACAAGGCGCTGGAGACGGCGATCGACAAGGCGAACGCGGTGCAACTCTATGTCTATGCCCGCGGATTGCAGCGCCAGGGGAACGCGAAGCGCGCATTTGAACTGTATCCGCAGGTTTCCAAGAAGGATCCCAATCACTGGATCAGCCACCTGGCGCTGGCGCGGGTCGACTCGAACAAAGGCGATTTTCCTACGGCCACAAAGGAGTTGACGCAAGCCATCAGCGGCGCGCCGGACCAGACCAAGCCGTTCCTCGAGCCGCTGCTGAAACGCCTGGAAGCCAAGGACGACATCAATAAGTAGAAGTGGCGAGTGACGAGATACGGTCTGTCTAGACTAAAATAAGCCCTGTGGATAGTAAAGGTTAGACAGGAAGAAATCTTCCATCGGATCGTTCGTTGTTCGGGAATTTCTAAGTCGTTTGCATGCTTGAGGATGGACAGCGTCGTTTGAACGTCGAAAAGTCGCAACATCCGAACGTCGGATAAGAAGCCAGCGAAAAAGCTATGCCACAGAGACGGTGAGCGCGCACGGCGAAGTCTTGCGGGCATTCCTTCCTTTGTAGTATTTGAGTACGTCTACTACGAGCGTGATAGGGCGAAAAGGGACCGTCGTGAGCGGCAGCTTAGTCTTAGTGCATTCGGCGGCAGTCATGGCTCTCCTCGCAATTCCCAGCACGGTGATATGGGCATATTCTGCCGGTGGAGTGGTTCTTGCCATCGAGCTGGTCACGATTTTTCTTCGCGACGATTGGCAAAAGGGGCGCGGACTCGACAAACTAATTCTGTTCGGGCCGCTTTTCTACGCGGCGCCCATCGCGGCCTTTGGCACCGAACATTTCACGTTGACGAAGGCCATCGCGTCGATCGTACCGGCGTGGATTCCGTGGCATCTGTTTTGGGCTTACTGTTGTAGGTGCCTGCTTTATCGCCGCCGCACTGAGCCTGGTGACGAAGATTCAGGCGCGTCTGTCGGCGAGTTTGCTTGCGTTGACGTTTTTTCTTTTCGTAGTGCTGATGGACGCCCCGGCCTGGGCCCACCATCCGCGAAATCGGATTGGGCTGGCGCTGGTGCTGCGGGAATTATCCTTCAGCGGCGGCCCTCTGGCGCTGGCAGCCAGCCTCACGGAGCAATGGAGCGAGCGCGGCAAGCATGTCCTTGCGACGATTGGGCGATACTTCGTAGCAGTTCCCGTGCTGTTTTACAGCTTGGAGCAATTCCTGCACGGCGATCACGTTCCCGGCGTTCCGCTGGAACCGTTGACTCCCAGGTACGTCTACGGACACGCCATTTGGACGTACCTGGCAGCGGTCGTTTACACAGTCGCGGGAATCCTGTTGCTTGTTGGCAAGAAGACCCGCGTGGCGGCGACGTGGACCGGCTTGACCGTGCTCTTTGTGGTCTTGGTCGTCTACGTGCCGATCGCAGTAGTGGAACGCGCCAGCCTCGACAATGGCCTGAATTACGTGGCGGATACACTGATGTTTTGCGGCACCGTTCTTCTGCTCGCGGGGGCCGTCCCGCGCGAAGCGTCGCGGCGGGCTACCAGCCCAAATTCTCCTGGATGAATCGCGGGCTTAGATGAACGTCCACCTGGACGAGCGGGCCATCCCCGATGGCTTTGAAGCGGCGAATCTCGCCGGCCGTGATGGCGAAAATGTCCCCCCGAGCGCCACCCTTCAAACGTCTCTCCGTTCACGGCCCATACTCCGCGGCCTTCACTGTGCTCGGTGTGACACGCGGTAATAAGAACCCTTGGGGATTTAACGCAGAGGGCCACAGAGATACAGAGAACTCAGAGAAGAGCAACAACGGGCACGAGATGCCGTGCCCGTACAAAGAAAAAGCGGCGTCGAGCTGCCGCACTCCAAAAACGACACGCCGTGCTTCTTGAGGCTGCTCAGGGCTTTGCGGGCATCCCAAGAGAACACATTCTTGTACATACGCTAATTCGGGGGATTGGGAAAGGAAATTCGAGGAGAAAGATTCAGCACAGAGAGCGCAGAGGACACAGAGAAGAGACGGCTGGAAGCCCGGCGCTAGGAAATAGAACCAAGAGGCCGGCGCCATGAAAAAGCACATCCCTCAAACCGCTCGCGAGTTACGCGAGCGAGTTCGGGATGACGGTGTGGGCCGTCTCGTCGTGTGCGATTTGCCTTATTGTTGGGGTTTGGGTTGCGAAGACGGCGGTGGCTGCGGTGGGCGCGGGCGGCTGGCGGGGGGGATGATGCCGTTCATGCGCAGGTACTCGACCATCTGCCCGTAGTGATCCATGGGATGGAAAGCGCCGATAGTGGCGATCCCGAGACGCGTGGAGAGGAACGGGAGCACCGGCTTGGACAGCGGCGTGACCGCGTTTTCGGCGGTGATGGTGGTAAGGGCGCGATGGCCGAGCGCAAAGGAGTCCTTGAGGTACTGCACGATTTCGGCTTTGGTCTTCAACTCGGCGGGCCCGTTGGCGTTTTGCTCGATGGACTTCGCGTCGATCGTTTCCCCCATGAGCGGACCGAAAAACAGATGATTGGCGTAGCCGATGTGCTTCACTTGTTCGGCAAACGTGCGCACGCCTTTAAACTCGCCGTTGGTGGGCGCGAAGGAGTACTTGTCTTCGGGCATAGCCTCGGCGGCGGAAACGACTTCCTGCTCGACAATCCCATAATACATGTTGAGGACGGACGCGGTGGAGGGCGGTTGTTGCTGGGCCGTTGCGCCGCCTTGGGCGTGGACGGCGGGGGCAGCGACGGCTGCGCAAAGCAGGACAAGAGATACGCCGAGGTTCTTCATCGGACTCTCCTTAAGTGCTGAAGCGAGCGGTGGAATCTTACGCTTTTGGCGTGGAGGAAGGAAGTAAAGAAGTAAAGAAGTAAGGACGTAAGGAAAACACCGAGAGAAGAGCCGGGCTGAAGCCCGCCCTCTGCATGAAGAGAGATTTTTTGCTTCGCTCGAAATGACGAGTGGGCGCGGTAGTGATGAAAACAGATCCCTCACCACCGTTCGCAAACGACCCGACCGGGTTCGGGATGACAGTTTTGGCGTTGTGGTGCGTTGCGGCCCGCCTCGGAAGGCGGCCCCTACAAGAGCAACAGGTTAGGCGCGAGAGAGGGCGGCGCGTCCGGGTTCGGCAACGGAGGCGAGGGCGGCTTCGATAACGTCGAGGCCCTCGTCGAACTGCTCGTCGGTGACGACGAGCGGGACGAGGATGCGGATGACGTTGTTGAAGGTGCCCGCGGTGACGGTGATGAGGCCGTGCTCGTAGCAGTAGCGAGCGATTTGCTTGGTTTCCGTGTCGGCGGGCTCGCGGGTGGCGGCGTTGCGGACCAGTTCGATGGCGCACATGCCGCCGAGGCCGCGAACATCACCAACGAGATCCCATTTCTTTTGCCAGCCGCGGGCGCATTTTTCAAAGCGTTCGCCGATGGCGGCAGAGCGCGCCAGCAGACTCTCTTTCTCGATCGTTTCGATCACGGCGAGTGCGGCGGCACAAGACAGAGGGTGAGCGCAAAACGTTCCGCCGAGAGAGCCGGGGCCGGGCGCGTCCATGATTTCGGCGCGGCCGGTAACGGCTGCGATGGGCATGCCGCCGCCAAGGGACTTGGCCGTGGCGATCACGTCCGGCTCGATGCCGAAATGTTCGGAAGCGAACCATTTGCCGGTGCGGCCGAAACCGGATTGCACTTCGTCAGCGATGAAGAGGATGCCGTGCTCGCGGCAAATCTGTTGCAGCAGCCTGAAGTAATCACGCGGCGGAACGACGAAGCCGCCTTCGCCGAGAACCGGCTCGGCGAGGACCGCGGCGACGGATTCGGGCGCAACGGAGCGCTTGAAGGCGTCTCTGAGATGCCGCGCAAAATCTTCGGCGGATGTTCCTGCGGCGTGGCGATACGGATAAGCGTACGGAATGCGATAGATGTCGCTGGCAAACGGCTGGAAGCCGGCTTTGTAAGGATGCTTTGCTGGTGAGCGACATGGTAAGAAGCGTGCGGCCGTGGAAAGCGTCTTCAAAGCAGATGACGGCGGGACGCTTGGTATACGCGCGGGCGATTTTGATGGAGTTTTCGATGGCTTCGGCGCCGGAGTTCACTAGAATGGTTTTTTTCGGGAAATCGCCGGGAGCGAGGGCGTTGAGCTTTTCGGCGACGGCGATGTAGCCTTCGTAGGGAGTGACGGCGAAGCACAGGTGCAAGTATTTTTCCAGCTGCTCGCGGATCCCGGCGGTCACGCGAGGCGAGCGGTGGCCGACATTGAGGCAGCCGATGCCGCCGGCAAAATCGAGATAGCGATTGCCATCGACGTCTTCGATGATAGCGGCTTCGGCGCGCGCGGCGAAAACGGGATTGGCGTTGGACGGGCCGCGCGGGATCGCGGCTTCGCGGCGGGCCATCAGAGCGCGGGACTTGGGGCCGGGGATTTCGGTGCGAAGTTGGATGGTTTTCATGGACAGCCTCTCTATTTGTGAAACTCGAGGTCGACAGTCGACAGTTCAAAGTTGCAAGTCGTGAAGCCTTCGAATTGGCACGAGGTTTTTCCATCATCGAGGGCACAGAGGACACAGAGATTCGCGGAGAAAGAGTCCGGAGGGAAAAAGCAGATTCCCCGGAATGACAATGGTTGGGACCGGTCACAACGATCAACCAGGCAAGTCGGTTCCCAACCAGGTCGGGATAAATTCCGCCCAGCCTCGACAAGCGCGATTCCGTTCGCCGCGCAACATGTCAGTCAGTACCAGGCGATGGGGGTTTCGTCGAGATTGACGAAGACCTGCTTGGTTTCGAGATATTCTTCGAGGCCCCAGGGACCGAGTTCGCGGCCGAAGCCGGATTGCTTGTAGCCACCCCAGGGTGCTTCGACGTACGTCGGCTGCATGTGATTGACCCAAATGATGCCGGCGCGGAGCGACTTGACGACGCGGAAAGCTTTGTAGATATCGCGGGTCCAGACGGCGGCGGCGAGGCCGTAGGGCGTGTCATTCGCGATGCGAATGGCTTCGGATTCGCCGTCGAAGGAGATAACGGAGGCGACGGGGCCAAAGATTTCTTCGCGGGCGATGCGCGCGGAGTTTTGCACGTCGTAGAAAATCGTAGGCTGGACGTAATAGCCCTTGCCGAATTGCTTCGAGCGGCCGCCGCCGATGGCGACTTTGGCTTCTTTCTTGCCGACGTCGAGGTAGGAGCAGACGCGATCGTATTGTTCTTTGCTGACGAGCGGGCCCATTTTTGTGTCGCGTTCCAGGGGAGCGCCGAGCTTGATGCGTTTGGCCTTTTCGGTCATGGCTTCGACAAATTTGGGATAGATTTTTTTCTCGACGAGGATGCGACTGCCGGCGGAGCAGACTTCGCCCTGATTGATGAAGACGCCGAAGAGCGCGCCGTCGACGGCGGCTTCCCAATCGGCGTCGGGGAAAAAAATGTTGGGGGATTTGCCGCCAAGCTCGAGAGTGACGCGCTTGAGGGTGTCCGCGGCGCCTTTGACGATGATTTTGCCGACGACGGCGCTGCCAGTGAAGGCGACTTTGTCCACATTGGGATGCGCGACGATGGCGGCGCCGGCGCTTTCGCCGAAGCCGTTCACGATATTGACGACGCCGGGCGGCAGGCCGGCTTCTTCGAACCAATTGGCGAATTCCAGCGCAGTGAGCGGCGTTTGTTCGGCAGGCTTGAGCACGCAGGTGCAGCCGGCAGCGATGGCGGGAGCAAGCTTCCATGCGGCCATAAGCAGAGGATAGTTCCAGGGAATAATCTGCCCCGCAACGCCAATCGGTTCGCGCATAGTGAAGCTCAGAGCGTTGGCGGGAACGGGATTCACGCTGCCTGTGACCTTGTTGGCGAGGCCGCCGTAGTATTCGAAGCACGTCGCGACGTCGGCGAGGTCATACTCCGCTTCGACGATGGGCTTGCCGGTGTTGCGGCATTCGAGTTCGGCGAGCGGCACGGCGTTTTGCCGGATTTTATCGGCGAGCTTGAAGAGAATGCGGCCGCGGTCTTGCGCAGTAGTTGTGGGCCAGGGCCCGGAGTCAAACGCGGCACGTGCGGCCTTGACGGCTTTATCGATGTCGGCGGCGTTCGAGGAAGCGACCTGGGCGATGACTTCTTCGGTGGAAGGATCGTAAACGGGAAACGTTTCGCCCGAGGCGCTGGGGACCCATTGGCCATTCACGTAGTTCTGGTAGGTGCGAACGCTGGTCTTAGCGATGCTGGACATAACTTCCTCCGAAATTCATTTCACAACGCAGGAGGCGCAGAAGCAAGTTTACGCGCGGCCTTGCGCCGGCCGTAAACAAAAAAGAAAAAAGCGGCCAGGCCAAGGAAGGCCAAAGTGCCGCCGAACATCCACACTTCATAAGAAAACAATGAAGTGATCTCCTGCGCGGGAAAAAACGCGAGTGCGATTCCTAGAGACGTGGTCAGAAAGCCGCTCAGACCCGCGATGATTAAAGTGCCCTTTGCGTAGCGTCCGGGAGCAAAAGATTTCTGCCACGCGATTCTCAGTAAGGCTCCGAACATGTAGAGAAACGGAATCAACTGAAGCACCACGGCGAGCGACAAGAGCTTCTGAAACGTTTCCTGAACGCCAGCGCCGGTGAAAGAGAAGTTGATGACGACCAAAACCAGGGAAACCGTCGCGTGCACGATGAGCGCGGCGTAAGGCGTGGCGTATTTTGCATGAATCTTGCCGAGCCAATCGGGCATGTAGGAATCGAGTCCAGCGACAAACGGGATGCGCGCGGAGCCGCCGAGCCAGGCGGAACCGATCCCGGCGATAGACAGGCTGAGCATGAGAGCGAAGGGCGCAATGATCCAGCCGATGCCCACGCGCGCGGACATGCGACTGACAGCCTGTACGATGCCTTGAAGAACGCTGATTTGATCTTTGCTGACCGCCACGAGCAAGGTCAGCGTGGTGCCGATGTAAAGCGCTCCGGAAAAAATGCCGCCCCAGGCGACCGCTCCCGGAAGAGTTTTCAGTGGGTTCTCGATTTCATCACCCATTACAGAGGCGAGCTCCAGGCCAACCAGGCCGAAGCAGATGACGCCGAAGGAGTTCAGAACAAAGCGCGGGTTCGCGGGGATGCGGAAGTCCGCAGCGGTGACGGAAGTTCCGAAGCGAAGCCAAACGGTGACGCCGAGGATGATCAAAAGCCCACCCGCGATAAGCGTGCCGAGACCGCCAACGTTGTTGATCCATTTGCCGATGCCGAGACCAACGACGTTGAGAACCACGAGGACGGCAAGGAGCGCAAGCGAGGCGGCAAGAGCAAAGGATTTGCTTGCGGCGAGCCCGGCCTGCGCGGGGCCAAGAACGAAGACCGATACACCAACGAAGTACAACATGACGGTCGGAACATACATCATGTTGTTGGTCCAGTAGCACCAGCCAGAAAGAAAACCATGGAAGTCGCCAAATACTTCCTTGGCCCAGAGGTAGACGCCGCCTTCTCCGGGATAGCGGTGAGCGAGTTCAATGACGGCGATGCCCTGAGGCCAGAAAAAAAGCAGCAGCGAGATTACCCAAAGCCAGACGGTGACGCCGCCGTTGCCGGCGATGGAAGGAACCACGTTCAGATTGAAGACGGCGACGACGAATAGCAGAACGAGGTCCCGGCGGCCGAGCACGCGCTTGAGATGCGGAGCGTCGGCGGCTACGACTGCGGCGTTTGGTATGGCGACATCGCTTCCCAAAAGAGATTCCTCGCTTCGCAGACTCGGCTCGGAAGGACGAGCGCAAAAAAGATGAGTGAGTCGGCTAGTGCCCACCCGCCCCGACGGAGACACCGCGCTCCTGCTGCGCTTTGGCCAGTGCGGGTGCGACCTCCTCGAAGACCGCAAGATGCCTGTCGATGTCCGCTTCCGTGTGCTGCACTGAAATAGTCCACTGCTCGTCCCACCAATACGGCTGCGCCAGAACGCCGCGATTGACCATGCCGAACCAGTAGTGTCGCCAGAGATCGACGTCGATTTTGGTCCAATCGCGATAGTTGCGAATCTCCTGCGGATAAAGCATCAGGGCCCCGTTGACGCCCGCGCTTGCGACATAAGCTTGCAAGCGGGATTTCTTGATGATGGCGCGATAGCCTTCGGTGAGCTTCTTGCTGAGATTGCCGACGCGGGCGTAGTTTTCGCGCGTGAGGACTTCGCGGAACGCGGCGAGACCCGCGGCCATTGAGACGCGATTCGTATTGTAAGTTCCGCCGTGAAAGACTTTGTGCTCGGAGATGAGATCCATCACGGCACGGCTCGCTCCAAACGCGCCGAGCGGCAGACCGCCACCGATGGATTTGGCCAGGCAGATGATGTCTGGCTTGACACTGAAAAATTCGCTGGCGCCGCCCCAGGCGAGTTTCGCGCCGGTTTTTACTTCGTCGAAGATGAGCAGCGCGCCGCCCCCGCTCGAAATGTCGCGCAAACCCTCAAGGAAACCCGGCTGGGGCATACACAGACCCACGTTCATCAGGATGGGCTCGAGAATGATGGCGGCGATCTGGCCGGGATTTTCCTTGAAGCGGCGCTCAACGCTAGAAAGATTGTTGAAGGCGGCAACAACAACGTTGGCGAGCGAGGCTTTCGGAATGCCGGCGCCACCGGGAACGCTCGTGGGCGCGTCGGGATCGCCGTAGTCTTCTCCCTTGGGCTTCACGCTGACGAGCGCGGTGTCGTGCAAGCCGTGGTAGGAGCCCTCGAATTTGAGGATTTTGTCACGCCCGGTAGCGGCGCGTGCGAGGCGGCAGGAGTGCATGGTGACTTCGGTGCCGCTGGAACCAAAGCGCACCATCTCGATGGGATAACGTTTGCAGATTTCTTCCGCGAGTTCCCATTCCTGATCGTGAGGCATGCCAAACGTGGTGCCGCGATGCAGTTCCTGTTCCACGGCTTTGACCACAGCGGGATGGCAGTGGCCGGCCATCAGCGCGCCGAAACACAGGTTGTGATCAATATATTCGTTGCCGTCGAGGTCGTGGATTTTGCTGCCCTTTCCGTCTTTCACGAAGAGCGGATAAGGCTCGTAATGGCGGTAGTTGCTGGCAACGCCCAAAGGAATCCGCTCGAGGGCGCGCTTGTGCGCCGCGGCGGATTTCGGCGTGCGCTTCTGGTAGGTGGTAAGTTCCTTTTCGAGTGCGTCGTGCATACGAGCTCCGTGGATGGCAGGTCTGTTCCCTGCGGTCAGTTTCACGCGGTGAATATTATCTCACGCGTGCGAAGGCGCAGCCCTCGCGAGCCCCGCCTGGTAAAGAATTGGTCGCTTTTCGCTTCCCTAGAACGACAGTCGTAGCGCGAATTGCACCAATCGTGGATCGCGGGCGCGCTTCACGCGACCGAAATCCGAGCCATCGGTGATATTGCCATCGGGTTGGAAAAACTGCGCGTGATTGAACGCGTTAAACAGCTCTCCACGGAATTCCAGCTTAAACCGTTCGTTCAGCGGAGTGACTTTCAAAAAGGCTATCTCCCAATTGTTGATACCAGGTCCACAGCACACGGTACGGGGCGCATTCCCGATAGTCCCCGGTGGAACCGTATTTTCGGTGAAAGCATCCGGATTGAATCCCGCATTGATCAGAGTGCAAGTCGTCGGGTCGGTACCCGTACCAGCGGCGCAAGTCAGCTTGCGGGGGTCAATCACGTGGAACGGCGCTGCAACGTTCGGTTGACCTGGCGTCTCGAAATCGAAGCTCGACTGCAGCTCGATATCGTCCTGCTCGGTAATGCGAATCGGGAAACCGCTCTGGAAAGTGGTGATCCCGGAAACAGCCCAGCCATTAAAGGCCTTGCCGGCGAAACCCTGGTATTGGGGCACGGGCAGTTCCCAGTAGTAGCTCAAGACAAATCGATGGCGTGCATCATACAGCGAGCGCGAACGGTTACGTTTCGGATTGATGGGGTCAACGAGATTCTCGAAGGTAGAGGCGAAGTCGAGGGATTTACCGAAGGTGTAGGCGGCCTCCATCTGCAAGCCATGCGAGAAACGTTTCTCCAGGCTAGTCTGGAAACCGTTGTACGCGGAATTGGCGATGGTGTTCTGGGTGAAAATGTCGGAGAAAACATCCACGCCGTCGGCGGGGCATCCGGCCCCGGTCAGCGGATTGCAAAGAGGCGAGGAGTAGGGGCGAATCCCGACAAGGGTTATCGGCGTGCCGCCGGGTGCGCCGGTGACGACGCAAGCGGCTGGATAGCTGGTCGCTGGGCGATAGGCAATCGGACAGGGAATGTTCGTGCCATTCGGCCCACCCGGCACGTATGGCAGGTGGAATGTCTGGCCGGCGGGGAGGAGGAAGGAGTAAGGATTGTCTGCCAGAAAGGGCCCGCAAGCAGTGTTCGGATCCCCAATCGCCGCCGATACGGTCTGCAGGTCGAGGCAGGTTAGCGGGTTGCCAGGGTTCAGGTCCTGGGAAGCCAGGAGCCGGTGTCCTTGACGGCCCACATACGCCAAGCTCACGACCAGGTCCTTGGCCAGTTCGCGTTGCACCGCCAAGTTATATTGTTCGGCGTACTGGGTTCGCGGATTCTTCGCTGCCTGGCCGAACAGGAGAATCGGGCGGAAGCGTTCCCAATCCTGGGCTTGCCCGCTCGGGGGATTGAGAATGCCGTTGAAGGGGTTCGGAAAAGTAGTGACGCCATCCTGACCGAGGAAGGGAAGATTGAACTGGGTATTGAAAATGAAGGTGCTTCCACCGAAGGGTGGCTCGGCGCTGAACTGTTCCAGCACGAGTTGTTCGACGGGGTTGTAGAAAATGCCGTAGCCCGCGCGAACGCTGGTCTTTCCGGGACCGCCGAAAATCTTGCCGAGCAGTCCGTCCTTGGCCGCAGGGCTCCAAGCAAGTCCAATGCGTGGCGCGAACGATTTGTAGTAGGTGTTGGAAAGACCGCCGGGAATCCCGGCATCGCCCGGGACCACTAGTCCGACAGGCGTGACTCCGGCGCTGTTGCAATCCGTGATGCCGTTAGCAGGGTCATAGAGTGGACTCGAGGCTGGAAGAGTGCACGGATAGACGGTGGAGAATTGCCCGGGCCGAAAGGTCTGCTCCTTTCTGCCAATATCGGTCAGAGGCGTGGTGAGTTCCCACCGTAAACCGTAATTCAGAGTGACATTGGGCTTAAGTTTCCAACTGTCTTGAGCAAACAGATAAACGGCCTTGCTGCGAACAAGTTCCGCCTGTGCCGAACCTTGTCCATATTCATCCGGAAGCCCCAGCAGGTAGTTAGTAAAGAGATTTACGGCCGTGCAAACGCCGGAAACAGGATCGATCGTTCCCAGGCAGGGATCATTCGGCCCGCCGCCAAAATAAAAGTACTGCCCGCTGATGTCAAAATACAGGGTTTGATCAAACTTCATGTAGCGAACGTCGCCGCCAAACTTTAGGTCATGTCTGCCAATCGTCTTGCTGAAGTTGTCTGACCACTGAAAAGTGTCGCCGGTTTGCGGAAGTTCCCCTTCGAAGTTGTTGCCGATATTGTAGCCACCCGAAATGTTGATAAAAGGAACGCCCTCGCGGTTGGCACCCAGCCCGGGATGGATTCCCAGGTCCGGATTGTTGGCGTCGGCAAAGCAGTTGGTGGAGGGAACCGTCTTGCAGGAGTCCTGCACCAGTGCGGTGTGCTGGGGGTGTAAGAACGTACCCTGGCCCTCACGGAAAAAGGTAAAGCGCGCTTCGTTGACAGCGGTAGAGCCGATCGTCCAGGAATGGCTGATGTTCAGCTGCTGAATCCGCTCGTCGGTCAGATCACCGAAGCCCGGCAGGTTCGCGCCTCCGGACTGAAACCTGGCAAACGGCTTGGCCAGATAGTGATTGGTTAGGTAGTAGTAGGCCGTGAGGTGCTGATTCTTCGAAAGATAATGATCCATCTTGGCGGTGAACTGATTGCTGCGCTCGTGCCCCAGCGGAACGCCTTGAAACAAGCTCGTGCCGATATTTGCTTGCGGAGCGAATTGATTCTGGAGATCCAAGGCCGTTTGGTCCATGCAAGCAGTTGGAATTTGATTGGTGGGGAAGACGGTGGAATAAGGCGTTCCGTCAGCGATGGGTGCATTGCGCCCCAAAGCAGCCAGGCAGCCGGGGCGATTATTCAGGATATTGGCGTTGGCGAGGGTGCCTGCAAATGTCGGGTCAGCGGAAAAATCCCCCAGCCTCTCGGCGTCGGTCGGAACGGTTACCGTATCGCCGGAGGTGCCCCTGCGAATTCGGTCGCCTTCGTAGGTCACAAAAAAGAACGTCTTGTCTTTTTTCACCGGGCCGCCGAAGGTCACACCAAACTGGTGCTGTAAATAGTCGAGTTTTTGCGTATCGAAAAAGCCTCTGGCGTTGAGATTCTTGTTGCGGAAAAACTCGTAGGCGCTACCAAAAAATTCGTTTTTGCCGGACTTGGTAACCACATTCACAACCGCGCCGGAATTGCGTCCATATTCCGCGTCGAATGTATTGGTTAGAACCCGGAACTCGGCAATGGCGTCTGGCGACGGTTGGATGGCGGGCAATCCAGCAAACTGGTCGTTCCCATCTCCACCATTCACCGTAAAATTGTTGTCGCGGCCGCGTCCCCCGTTCACGCTTACCACTCCGGCGCGGTCGCTTCCATAAACCGTGTCCAAACCGACTTGCGACTGCACACCTGGCTGCAACTGCAACAATTGATAGGTGTCGCGCCGCGCCAAAGGCAATTGGCTCACGGCGCGCTCATTCACCACCGCCCCCAATTGCGTGGAGGTTGTATCTACCAATGGCGGAGTACCGGTAACCTCGACTACATCGGTCGAGCCACCGACTTGCAGCGCAAGATTAACGGTCACGACTTCATTGAGGTCGATCAGGATTCCTTTTCGGGTGTATTTCTTGAAACCCTGGCTGGTGGCGTCCAGTTCATATGTGCCCACGGGCACTTCCAGGAAGATGTACTCGCCGTTGACGCCGGTTTGCACATCTCGCGTGGCGTGCGTCTCTTCATTTATCAGCGTGACGTTGGCTCCGACGACGGCACCGCCGCTGGCATCCACCACGGTGCCGCGGATGCGCCCGCCGGTGCTTTGAGCATCGGAAAATGGCGCAGCCAAAAGAACCGCGAGAATCAAAGTGATCGAGGAAAAAATGGTGCGCCGATACAAAGAGGGAAATCCCCAAAACAAGGCTTTGCCTTTCATGAACTCACCTCTGGCCACCAAGATGCTTCGAGAGGTTCGCATCTTTCATGGTTGCTGCGCCCCTGAAACCTTACTATAATCCCGTAAACTTAGAGAAAGTCGGTGGCTGTGTCAAGCAGAAAGAATTTATCGGAAGGATTCGCGCCGCGCGCAGAGAAACGGCTGCTGCGAATCAGCGAAGTCGCGCGCCGCGTAGGCATTTCTTCTTCGGCGTTGCGTGCCTGGGAAGCGCTGGGGCTGGTCACGCCGCAACGGACGCAGAGCCGCTACCGGCTCTATGGCGAATCTGACGTGCGCCTGCTGCAGCGGGCTATTTTTCTGAGAAAGGCTCGCGGCCTCAATCCGCCTGCGATCGTCCATGTCCTTAAACGGCAAGGCGCGGTGTCTTTGCCCGCGGAAGGCGCACTCGTTCCGGGTCAGCGTTTCCGCCGCTTGCGCGCGAAGCGTGGCCTTTCTCTCGCACAAGTTGCCAAAGCCACCGGCGTTTCCGTCGGATTTCTGAGCGCGCTCGAGCGAGGCCAGATGCGTTCGTCGGTGGAGACACTCCGCCGCATCGCGCGCTTCTATGGAACCAATATTCTTTCGCTCTTCGAGGCTGCGGGCGACAATCCGCGCCTGGTGCGCCCGGCGGAGCGAAGAATTCTGGAAACCACGCCCGATGTCCGCATGGAACTGCTGGCCTGGGGCAACACCGCGATGGAGCCGCACCTGTTCCGCGTCAAGCCCGGCGGCGGCAGTGGGGAGTCCTACTCGCACGAAGGAGAGGAGTTCCTTCATGTGCTGCGCGGCGAATTTGAAATTTGGCTGGACAAAAGCGAACATTACCGGCTGAAGCCCGGCGACAGCCTGTATTTTGAAAGCTCTACGCCGCACCGCTGGAAGAATCCTGGCCGCAAGGAAGCGTGGGTGTTGTGGGTCAATACGCCGCCGACGTTTTAGAATGGACCGCACGGAAGAGGATAGCATTTTGATGAAAGCGTTCCGCAGCAAGCTCGCGCTTCTGTCTCTCACCTTTTTTCTTGGGATTGCCGGCATCGCTATAGGCCAGGGCCTCATCGTCGCGCCAGCCGACATCATCGTGACGCATGGCCGCGTCTATACGGAGAACCCCAAGCAGCCATGGGCCCAGGCCGTGGCCATTCATGGAACGAAGATCGTTGCCGTCGGGGACGATACGGCCATAGAAAAAATGCGCGGCATGGGCACCAAGATCATCAACGCGAGCGGAAAGCTTGTGCTTCCGGGATTCAACGATTGCCACGTCCACTTCCTTGGCGGGTCGATGAGCCTGGGGCACGTGGACCTCGCAGGGGCAAAGGATGTGGCGGACATCCAAAAGAGATTGCGTGCATATGCTTCTGAGCGTCCGGGAGATGGATGGGTTCTGGGGCGCGGCTGGGACTACGCGATGTTTGGTTCCGAGACGCTGCCGCACAAGAAATACTTGGACAAACTCTTCCCCGACCGGCCGGTTCTTCTCGAGGGCTACGACGGGCACACCTATTGGGCCAATTCGAAAGCTCTCGCGCTCGCCGGCATCACGCGGGACACACCCAATCCGCCAAACGGCATGATCGTACGCGACCCACAGACCGGGGAAGCCACCGGCGCTTTAAAGGAAGCAGCCTCCGGGCTGGTCTCGAAGATCGTGCCCAAACCCACGAGAGCCGAAGAACTCTTAGCTCTGCGTGCGGGAATGAAATGGGCCAATGCAAATGGCATCACGCGCGTGCACAGCGCCGGCGGCGATTTTGAAATACTCGACCTCTTCGATGAAATGCGCCGTCGCGGCGACCTCAGTTTGCGCATGTACATCGCTTATTTCCTGAATCCTCCTTCGCTGCGGCCTCAGGATCTCGACGCCATCGAAGCGGCGCGGAAAAAATTTCATGACGAATGGATTGACGCGGGCGCGGTGAAGTTCATGGTGGACGGCGTAGTGGAGTCTCATACCGCCGCTATGCTGGAACCTTACAGCGACGACCCTTCCTTAAAAGGCAAGCCTTTTTGGGAGCCTGCGAACTACAATGCCGCCGTTGCCGAACTGGACAAGCGCGGTTTCCAGCTCTTTACGCATGCCATTGGGGATTATGGCGTGCGCATGGCTCTGGATGGCTATGAGAACGCAGAAGAACGCAATCACAAGAAGGATCGCCGCTGGCGCATCGAGCACATTGAAACGGTTGCGGCAACCGACATTCCGCGCTTTGGCAAACTCGGCGTTATCGCCAGCATGCAGCCGCTTCATTCTTATCCGGATGCTGACACGCTCGAGGTTTGGGCACGGAATGTGGGGCCCGATCGCGCTTCGCGTGCGTGGGCATGGAAGAGTATCGCGGATGGCGGAGGCCACTTAGCGTTTGGCAGCGATTGGCCGGTGGTAACGCTTAATCCGTGGGAAGGGATTCAGACGGCCGTGACGCGGCAAACGAAGGAAGCCACTCCCGCAAACGGCTTCGTCCCCGAACAACGGCTGACGGTTGCGCAGGCGATCGATGGCTACACGCTGGGGGCGGCGCACGCCGGACGCCGGGAAAGGACCGAAGGTTCTCTCGAATCTGGCAAAGCCGCTGACCTGATTATCATTTCGCAGAACATTTTTGACATCAATCCGCATAAGATTGGAGCGACCAAAGTGCTCACTACCATTGTGGGCGGGCGTGTGGTCTATCAAGCGGAATCCAAGTAGCCGGAGGAGCGATGAACCGTCGTGCGATTCTTCTGAGGATTCTCGCCATTGCGCTGGCGTGCGGAGCCTGCGGAAAAAAAGAAGAAGTGCTGAGCCTGCTCGTTTGGGAAGGTTACGCGGACGAATCGGCTGTCCACGATTTTGAGCAAAGCCATCACTGCAAAATCTCCGCCTCGTACATGGGATCGAGCGACGAGCTGGTTGCCAAGCTGCGGGGCGGCAGCGCTTCGAATTACGATGTCATTTCGCCTTCGAGCGACGTTGCTGCCTCCATCGCCCGCACGGGCTTGGCAGCCCCGCTTGAGCTTTCGAAAATTCCCTCCTATTCGCAGCTTTCCGCCAAACTTCGGGATCTGCCTTTAGTGAAGGCCAATGGCCAGGTCTATGGCGTGCCTTTCATGTGGGGGCCGAACCCGCTTCTTTACGACACGACCGTTTTTGCCAAGCCGCCGGACTCTTGGGCCATCTTTTGGGATCCCAGGTACAAGGGAAAGATTTCGGTGTGGGACGATCTTTCCACCGTCTACATGGCGGCGCAAATTCTCAACTACGACAAGCCTGATCCTTCGCAGCTCTACAATCTAAGCGACGAGCAGCTCGCCGCTGTAAAGAAGAAGCTCCTTGAGCTCAAGCCCAACATCCGCAAAATGTGGTCAACCGGCGGCGAGCTCACCAATCTTTTCGAGAATCACGAAATTGTTCTGGCGATGGGCTGGCCGCTCAATACCAACGATCTTCGCAAAGCGAATTTCCCCATTGGCGAAACGATTCCCAAAGAAAATACCACCGGCTGGATCGACCATTTGATGATCACCGCGGCCAGCAGCCACAAAGAGCTTGCGCAAGCCTTCCTCGAATACATGATGGAAGGCAAGACGCAAAAACTGGTGACTGACCGGACGCATTACACGCCGGCGAATCCCGGAGCGTCACAACTTCTAACGCCGGAGGAAATCAAGAGCCTGCACTTAGACAATCCGGATGCCTACATGCAGCGAATCTACTTCTGGCAGGACGTTCCTCGTCGCGCGAAATACAACGAAATCTGGAACGAGGTGAAAGGGGCGCAGTGAGCGCTTCGCCAGCCAATCCGGCCCAGGAACTCCCAGCCGAAGGTGCAGAGCTTCTTGAGGTGCGCAATATAGCAAAGCGCTTTGGTGCGGTGGATGTTCTCAAGAACATTTCCTTGAATATCGCTTCCGGGGAATTTCTTACACTTCTTGGCGAAAGCGGCTCGGGCAAAACAACTCTCCTTCGCTTGATTGCGGGATTCGAACAGCCTTCCTCAGGAGAAATCTGGATGGGTGGGGCGCGCCTGGATGTTCTTCCGCCTTATAAGCGCCGCGTCAATACCGTTTTTCAGAATTATGCCCTGTTTCCGCATTTGAGCGCTCGCGACAATGTCGCTTACGGCCTGCGCGTCAAAAACACGCCCGGCAGGGAAATCAACGGCCGCGTCGAAGAAGCTTTGCGCATGGTCAAGATGCTGGATTTTGCGGCTAACCGCCCTTCGAAATTGAGCGGCGGCCAGCAGCAGCGCATCGCGCTGGCGCGAGCACTCGTGAATCGTCCGCAACTGCTTTTGCTTGATGAGCCGCTTTCGGCGCTAGACGCGAATCTCCGCAAGCAGATGCAGAGCGAGTTGAAGTCACTGCAGCGCGAAATCGGCATCACCTTCCTCTTTGTGACGCATGATCAAGAAGAAGCCATGGCGCTCTCCGACCGCATCGCGCTGCTGCGCGACGGCGCGCTCGAGCAAGTCGCGTCCCCGCGCGAGATCTATGCGCATCCTGCCACCGCCTACACCGCGCAGTTCATTGGTCAGACCAACCTGCTCCGCGGGGAAATTCGAGGCAGCATTGCCACTTGCGGCGCACTGCGCTGGCCCCTGGAAGGAACCGACGGTCCGGCGATGTTTTCGCTCCGGCCAGAAGCGATTCGCATTTGTACCGACGGGAAGCGTCAAACCAACGAAGTGAAGTTTCGCGCGACGGTGCGCCAACAATTCTATGGCGGGTCGAGCGAACTGCTCGAAGTAGATTGCGGAAACGGACAGACGTTGCGCGTCCGTGTCCCTGCGCGGGGTCCGCTCACCGGCGAACACGACTTTGTCTTTTCGATGGCCGAGGCCATTCGCGTCCAGGAGTAGCAGACCCTCGTCCTCATGTATTCGCGCGCTTACAAATCGGTCGTATCTGTCCCGCCGCTCTTGTGGGTGGCTGCGTTTCTTCTGCTTCCCTATGCATTAATGTTTGCGCACAGCTTGTGGGCGGTGCGCGAGGGCATCATTGTTCATCACTGGAATTTAAACAACTACAAGACACTCTTCACCAATCCGGTCTACCTGGAAGTGCTTTCCCGCACACTGCGCATCGCCGCTTCCGTCACGATTTGCTCGATCTTGCTCGGCTACCCGCTCGCCTATTATTTGGCTTTTCATGCGGGCACACGCAAGGAGCTTCTCTATCAGCTCGTCATTGTGCCTCTCTGGGTCAGCTATCTCGTGCGTGGTTACGCCTGGAAAACCATTCTTGGCAGTGACGGCGTGTTGAACGGTTTTCTGCAATATCTGCACCTCACCCACGAGCCGGTAGGCTTCTTCCTCTACAGTCCTTTCGCCGTCGTGCTCATGCTCACGCATATCTACACGCCGTTTGTTTTTCTGCCCATTTACGCCGCGCTCGAACACATTCCGCGGCCACTCCTCGAAGCCTCGCAAGATTTGGGCGCCGGCTCCCTTCAAACGTTCTGGCGGGTGATTCTTCCGCTCTCCATGCCGGGCTTGCTTGCGGGCGCGACGTTTGCGTTTGTTCTTTCGCTGGGCGATTTCCTCGCGCCTCTTCTCGTAGGCGGCCCATCCGGCACGATGATCGCCAACGTTGTGCAAAGTCTTTTTGGAGCCGCTTTTGACTGGCCGCTAGGCGCAGCGATTTCCGTTGGGATTCTCGTCATCACCATTTCTTTGCTATTTCTTAGCTAAATCTTGGAAAAGCGCTGGGCCTTCAAATGAGCGCAAATTCCACATCGCGCCGCGCTCCACTGCTGGCCCTCTATGCCGTCTTCGTCTTCGCGTTTATCTATTCGCCCATCGTGGTGCTTGTTCTTTATTCCTTCAATCGCGATGGCGTGGGCGGATTCCCTCCGCGCCACTTCACGCTGAATTGGTACACTCAGCTTTTCGCGGACTCCTCGATTTGGGATTCCGTGCTCAATAGTTTGATGGTCGCCGCCGGCAGCGTGGCGCTATCGCTGACGCTAGGTTTGCTTGCAGCGCTCGCGCTGGATCGGGCGGACTTCCCGGGCAAGGCTCTGTTTCGCCGCCTCGTGCTTCTTCCTTTGATTCTCCCCGGCATCATCACCGGCCTTTCGCTCTTAATGTTTGCGGTTTTTGCCGGCGTGCAGCTCCGTTTGCTCACGGTTTTTTGGGGTCACGGCACCGCGCTCATTTCTGTTGCCACGACCGAACTTTTCGCCGGCTTGCAAAAACTGGATCGCGCTCAGGAAGAAGCTTCGCTTGACCTCGGCGCCACACCTTGGCAAACGTTTTGGCGCATTACGCTGCCCAATCTCAAGCTCTCTCTTATCGCCGCCGCGTTGCTCATCTTCACGCTTTCGATGGACGAAATCGCCGTGACTTTTTTCCTTATCGGCCGCGACAATACTTTGCCTCTCGAAATCTGGGCTCGCCTTCGCCTCGGCATCACCCCGGAAATCAACGCCATTTCTACCTTGATCTTTGCCGTTTCGGTGGCCCTCATTGTCATCTGGTATCGCTTGCGCGCCCGCAGTCTCGGCGATCGGTCGCAAGAGTTTCTTGAACAATTGGGAGAGACTTCATGAGCCAACGGGCATCGATGCGGCCTGCGCTCGCAATTCTCGTGCTTCTTATCTCGTTGCTAATACTTCCGCGCGCCACCGCCCAATCAGCCCCCTTCGACATCGTCATCGCGCATGGCCGCATTATCGACGGCACAGGCTCGCCGTGGTTTTCGGGCGACATTGGCATACGTGGCGGGAAAATCGCGGCCATCGGCAATCTCGCCACCGCGCCGCGCACCCGCACCATTGGCGCTCACGGACAGGTCGTCGCCCCGGGCTTTATTGACATGCTTGGCCAATCCGAGCTGACGATTCTTGTTGATCCGCGCCTGCCATCGAAAATCTATCAGGGCATCACGACAGAAATCACCGGCGAAGGAGAATCCATCGCGCCAATCAACGAGGCGATTCGCCGTTCGGGCAAGAGACAATTCGAACTGTTAGGCATTCAACCGGACTGGCAAACCTTCCGCCAATATTTCGCGCGCCTGGAAAAGCAAGGCATCGGCATCAACGTCGCCGATTATGTGGGCGCCACCACGGTCCGCCGCATGGTTCTTGGCGATGACGACGTTCAGCCCACGCGCGCGCAGCTCGATCAAATGAAGCAGCTCGTTCGCCAAGCGATGCTCGACGGCGCCGTTGGGCTCTCCACTTCTCTCGAATATCCGCCGGCCCCGTACGCGAAAACTGAGGAATTGATCGCGCTGGCCTCCGAGGCTTCACGCTACGGCGGCATCTATGCCACGCACATGCGCAGCGAGAGCACGGCCATCTTGCATTCGCTCGATGAAGTGATTCGCATCGCTCGCGAAGCGCAAATTCCCGTGGAAATCTGGCATTTCAAAGTGGCGGGCAAGCCGTCATGGGGACACATGCCCGAGGCCATCGCCAAGATCGAGGCGGCTCGTGCCCAAGGTATAGACATCGCCGCGGACACTTACGCCTATACCGCCTGGGGCAACGGCCTTTCTGCCTTTATTCCGCCCTGGGCGCATGATGGCGGGACGGAGAAGCTGCTGGCGCGCTTGAAAGATCCCAGCGCGCGCGAACGCATCCGCAAGGACATGCTCACATCTTCCGACGAATGGGAAAACGAATGGCAACAAATTCCCGGCCCCGAGTCCATCCTCATCGGCCAGGTCCAAAACCCGAAGCTGCTGCCGCTTCAAGGAAAAACCATCGCCGAGGTTGCCAAGCTTTGGAACAAAGATCCGATGGACACGATTTTCGACCTATTGATCCAGGACGATGCTTTCACCAGCGTGGCCGTTTCGGGCATGTCCGAACCGGATGTTGCTCTTGCGCTTCAACAACCCTGGGTGTCCATCGACAACGATTCCTCGGGCGTATCACCGGAAGGCATTCTCGGCCGGGAGCACGCACATCCCCGCGCCTACGGCACGTTCCCGCGTATCCTCCGCAAATACGTCCGCGAAGAGCACAAGCTCACGCTCGAAGACGCCATCCGCAAATTTTCCGCGCTTCCCTCGCAGCGCTTGCGTCTCGAAGGCCGCGGCTTGCTTCGGGTGGGCATGTGGGCCGACATCACCATCTTCGATCCTGCCACCATCCGCGACCTCGCCACGTTCGATAATCCCAATCAGCTTTCGCAGGGAATGGACTACGTGCTGGTCAACGGCGTTCCCGTCATCGATCAGGGCAAAATAACCGGAGCGCGCCCGGGAAAAGTCCTTCGCGGCCCAGGCTACGCCCGCTAATATTTCGCGGAACCCAATTTATGAATTGAAAGGGCAACCGTTGGGCCAGCCAAAATCTTTGAGAAAGCTATTTCTTCTGCAGTTTGCGCTCCGCGAGCCTTACGGCCGTCCCTAGCGCATCCCCGGCGTTCACCTTCACGTCCGGCTGCACACCGACCTCCGCCCAATCGGTTTTCGAGAACGGATTGATCGCCTCCGTTTCTGGAATGCCCATTCCGAAGTGATCATCAATGCGATGCCAAACGCCGGAGTGCGCAGCACCACCTGTCGTCTCACCGACCAGCGTGGCACGCTTTAGCATCTTGAGGTCGTAGCTGAACTGCTCTGCGCCGGAAAGAGTTCTGGCCGACGTCAGCACGTATACCGGCTTATTGGCTAGCCGGTTTCCGGGGACCGGTGAGTGCGTCCAAGACTTTTCCGTCGTGTTTTCCCTCGGGTTGTACAAGTACTCCGGATGGTCGAAGAGGTAGGAAGCCATGAACGCGACCATCGCCGGCTGCCCACCACGGTTGTCCCGCAAATCAAAAACAATCGCGTCCGCATGATTCAGAGAAGCCATCGCCGCTGCGGCCGTTGCCTGGCAAACCGAAACATCAGGAAACGAATTGAGCTTCAGATAGCCGATATTGTGCGGCAGGGTCTCGATCTTTTCGAAGGTACAGTCTTGCTGCTTCATGGCCTCCCGATAGCGCGCAAGCTCTTCCGGTGTAGGTTCCGCCGAATGCTTAGGCAGTGGCGCTTCGCTATAGTCCAGCGTCAGGTGCCGGTCGGGGCTCACTTCCCGCATCTGACGGGTCAACAGATTGGCAAACTCCTGACGATCCGTGACGGCATCGTCATCGCCGTTCTTTGCGTGAGTCCGCAACGCATCCGCCATCTTCTGGGCCAGGTCCGGGTAGACGTAGTGTTGCTTAAGATTCGCAACCGCCCCATCAATCACGCGATAGCGCTCGGCCGCATCGAGCTTCGTGTTCGCAGTTGCCGGGCTGACAATTCCCTGCGGTTGTCGATTTTGCTGTTTGAAAGGCGGCGTCATACCCGGGGGCTGAAGCGCATTCGATGACGAATCGCTCGCATTGGCATTTTCGAATTGCGAGGAGTTTTCGGCCATTCCTGGTTGCTCTCCCGATGCGGGAGAGACTGCTTGCCCCTGGGAATTGCGGACCGGCTCCCGCGCTGGGGCGCTCGACTGCGACCAAGGTTCCTTGGCCGCGTTAGGAGTAGCCCGGACTAAAGCACTCAGCGGCACGTGCCTTACGCCATGGTTGAGCAAAACCGAGAATGTAATCAGGGCCGCCAAAGTTACTGCGCTGCCGAAGAGTAGCGCGCCGGAACCGAGCGAGTCGCCCGCAAGGACGAAAAAGGAAGGCACGCCATCTGGGCGCAAATGGGCTGAGTAGGTCACGAGCTCCGGCTGAACACGGAAATACTCGCGTGGCACAGACAGTGCCAATTCTGAGAGCAGATCAAACCACAGCCGAAGGCGCGAGAGGCATCCTGTCTCGTCACGAGAACGGTCACGGAACAGTTGCAGCGCATCGTCGCCAAAGGCTTCCCGAAAATGGGAAGGATACAGACGCAGCAGCCAGGCGTAGATCTTCTCAGACATACTGCCCCCTCAAAATCTTCTTGGCGCGGGCGACGCGCAACAAGTCCGCGAGTCTCTCAGCCTCGGAACGCGCCAGTTTGCGTCCCGCGGAAGTCAATCGGTAATACCGGCGCCGCTCGCCGCCGAGTTTCGCGTCTTCACGAGGCTCGTTCTCTTGAATCAGTCTTGCTTCGAGCAAGGTCCGGATGGAGCTATAAAGCGTTCCCGGACCGAGCCGCATACGGCCGTCGGTTTGTTCCGCTACTTGCCGCATGATGCCGTAGCCGTGAAGCTCTTCTCCGGCCAGGGCCAGCAGGATTTGGAACGCCGCGGAAGGAAGCGGGTTGAGCTTTTGTTTGGGCATAGACACTCGATCATCGCTATATCCATAATCGACTATACACCGCGCGTGCCAATTTGTAACCTTAGATTTGATCGGTTCTCAATGCCCGCGCTGCGGCCACCCATCAGGAACTTATGCTGTTTATGCAATCCCGATCTTGTTGGTAGCTGAATTATTCTCTATCCGTTCAACTAGCAGCTAAGCTAGCCTTGCAGCGCGGACTCCGGAGGCCGGCTCTTGGTCAGGCTCTTAGCCCTTTGATTTCTCGCATGCGGGCGAAAGCCCGCCGTACGTGTGGAATCGTGATGGAGCCCCCGACGATCAGTGCGACGTTGAGGGCGTCAATGACCTCTTCGCGCTTCCAGCCTTCTTCGCCGCAGCGCACGAGGTGGTAGGTGATGCAGTCATCGCAGCGCAGCACCGCCGAGGCGACCAGACCGAGGAGTTCCTTGGTTTTGGTGCCGAGGGGGCCTGGTTCGTAGGCCTGGTGGTCGAGCGCGAAGAAGCGCTTCATGCCCAGGTGGCCGCAGCCGAGAATTTCCTCGTTCAAGTTCGCACGAAATTTCTGAAAATCTTCCAGGCGATCAGCCATGGTTCCTCCAAGAAGCCTTTGGCGGCTAAAGGAAGGGCCCGCGTTGGTCATTATGAACGATTTGCGCGCCGCGACGTTACTGCGCGGATCAATGGCTGGCGGGCGGGTCGACGACAGGGAATCCACCGAGCGTCAGGGCTACGGGGCCGACACCCGCTTGAAAGGGTGAACCCATCAGGGAACTGACCGTGCCCGTGCCCAGATTGGGTGCGAAGCCAGCGATGCTGTCCGACGAGGCGTCCGGCACAAATAATCTGCCTTTGGAATAAAGCGTGTCGCCTGAAGCGACCACTCCTGGGAAGGGCGATCCGGCCACTTGGATGAGAGTACCACTCACAGAATCCATACTGTATGACGATATTGTCCCGTCGAGATTATTCGTCGCAAAAAGGAACCCGCCGGCCCCGGCCAACGAAAACGTGCCGCGCCCCGCCGGGAAAGGCGACCCTGTAAGAGGAGTCAGAGATCCATCATTGGCGATGGCAAACGCAGCGACAGCATTGGCATTCCTCAGAGCCACGTAGAGGAATTTCCCGCCGTCATAAAACCCTTCCGGTCCAGCCCCTGAAAGAGTTGGGAACGGCGAACCTGGCACGGGCACCAGTCCGCCACTCGGAGTCACATTAAATGCCGAGATGCTGCCGTTTGGGTCCCCGGCGTTTGCGGCATAGAGAAAGGTGGTATTCCCGACGGTAGTTGAAGCAATCAAAGCTAGATGCGAAAGTCCCATCCCCGCAGCAAAGGGGGAACTCGGCATGCCGGTGAGCGAACCATCTGCATGGACGTTAAAGGCGACAATGTTTTCTGTGGAGCCCGCAACGTAAATCACATGCCCAAAGGCAGCCATTTCTCCCGGCGTGCCATCACCACTGCCCAGAGAAAAAGGACCAACCGGCGCTGTTGACAGCGTGCCGTCGGCCGGGCTGATGGTATAAACGTGAATAGCACTATCCCGGGGATCGGAAACGTACAAGTAAAGCGGATTCGCGCCGACTGGGGCCATGGTCAGGAGGCCGCCGCTGTTCGCCGGGCCGGCAACCGAAGTGGGCGTGCCAAGACCTCCCGAGTTAGTCACCGGAAATGTCAGGATTTGCCCGGAATTTGTGGCGGCGTACAAGAATTGGCAACCACTGCAGAAGGAGTTCTGCATTGTGGGCGAGCCTCCGCACCCAGCAAAAAAGAACAGGATCGCAAAGAGGAAGGAAAAAACAAATAAGCCCTGCCGTAAGCAGCAAAGTGTCACCGCCCTCGCCTCTGTGAGCCAACCGAGCTGCCAATGTCCGTTTTTTTCCTTATGATGATTTTGTGATTTAGAGCACAAATCGGGCCTCCTTTGTGTCAAAATAAGGTATGGCACGTGGCTGGGAAAGCAAGGACGTAGAATCCCAAGTCGAAGCGACGGAGGCTCCACCGGAGAAAGCCCCTCCTGTAGTCAAGTCTCCCGAACAAGTACAGCGCGAACAGCAACGGAAGGACTTGCAGTTATCCCGCACCCGCATTGTGAACGACCTCGCTTCCGCCACGCACCCTAACCACCGCAAATCGCTTGAGGCTGCCCTTGCCCACCTCGACAGGAAACTCTCCGAACTTGGCTAGCCTCGTTAATCCAACTGATCCTCAGGCACACCCATATTTCATCACAACCGGTTCTTCTGCCTTTATGGAGGAAAATACCCGCAGTTAAGGCCTTTGCCAGAACAGGCAGTGCCCCCTCATGCTCACGCCGCAGGAGCTACGCCCGGTGCTCGGTCGAAGGGACCGGCTCGCCACGGCAGGTCGCCGAAACGTGACCACCACGATGACCCCTGACTCCGCGGCTGCTCCCGCTCGTCGCGCCGGCGCAAACTTCCATTGTTGCACCGCCGCCACGGTTGGGGACGTGAGGGACTCCAGATCGCGCACTACATGCATCGAGGTGACACGGCCGTCGCGGTCCACAATCTCGTCGAGAATTACGCTCCCCTCGCCAACGCTATTGGGCGGATATTCGGGCTCGAGCGTAAAGGTAGGCAAAGCCCCGCGGTCCATGGAGTCCGTTCCCGTCTCCTTGTATTCGTGCACGCGTGCTGTCAGTTTGGGTAGATACGGTTGGGCAAACTGGAACACGATCCCAATCCGCGCGTCCACTGGGCGGCCGTCTTGCCGGGCCGGCAGAAACGTCCAGGTTTGCACGGCGCCAAGCACTTCTTCAAGAAACGGAGATTGACCCTGCACCACCTTGATGTCGGTCAGCCTTCCTCGCGTGTTCACCTTGGCATCAAAAAGGATCTCATCTCCAAACAAAGCCTGTGGAGGGAAGGGGGCCGCCACCAGTGAAAGAGGAGTCGGGCCTGTGAAGCCTTTGGCATTACGACTTTCCGCCAGCGCTGTCGGCTCCAGGGTCGCATGCCAGGGAATGCCTTTCTGCTGCAACAGGGAAATTGCATAGTGAATGCGTACTGCCGCTCCGGGCGAAGGATCCACCTGCTCAGAGGTCGTCACAAAAGGAATGGCCGTGGGGTGCAGCCAACGGCCCTCGATGAAACCCTCGACTTCTCCGGTTTCCTCCGAAATGACGGGCGAGCCGCTCTGCCCCGGAATCACTTTCTGGCTGTACAGTAATAGCTCGATTTCTCGCCCGTTTGCCGTGCGCGTGTACTGGTAACTCAGAACCTCGCCATCCGAACGCTCCTCCAGCGGCTCTTCGAAGGTATTAGCCTCCTCCAGGCTGGAAGGACGCAAGGAAACCGAGACGACGCTCTTTCCGGGAGCTAGCCGGTCGGTTGCCAAAGGCAGGAAGGCTACCCGGTAGCCCCCTTCAAACGGGTTCGGCGTCGCTCGCAACACTGCTACATCGTGCTCCCAGTCCGTGGCCACCACTTCGGCTTTCAGCAGGCGCCGCTGTCCTGTGGGCAGCTCCACTAACAAATGCGGTTGTCCGCCGTCTCGAAACGAGTGCATGAGATGCGCGGCGGTAATCAGATAGCCGTCTTCGTTGACGAAGAACGCGTTCCCATAGAAAAGGTAGTGGTAGCCCTTCTCTGAGGGATCTTGATCAAGGGGGTAAACGACGGGGCAGATCGCCGCGGCTGGATCAGCAATGGCCGGCGCTTTTTCAGACGCACCTGTAGTCGTTGGGTAACAGAAGATGCACACCGCCACGGCCAACCAGGTCAAGGCCGCTTTGCGGTGACTCATAACTGCGATTTTCGCTGGCACAGAAGACTCCGCCAGAGTTCACACTTATGGTAAAGCCCGTGGGCGGGGACAAGCCGGGGCAAATCGCAAGGAAAGCGGCTGAAGAACTTACTCCGATTCCGCTTCCATCTTACACTTTTTGAGAGTCGGCCCAACTTATCGAAAACACTTCTCCGTTCTGGGCCAACGTAGATTAGATGCTAAAAGATCTCCGCGGGGCGAGTCAAATGAAGTCCGAAAGCGTCACTTAGTTAGTCGGCCGTCGCCCAGTCTCCGCAGCAGTCGAGTGAGATCCTGTCGCGTGAACCGCCACTCGAGAGGCCGGGCGATGGTTTCATAATGCCGCTCAAAAGCCAGTAGACGGTTTGCCAACTCCTGCCGAGAAGAAAAATCGTTGGGCGTCAGGACCTTTCGTTGGATGATCGAGAAATAGATTTCGATTTGATTGAGCCAACGGGCCCCTCAACAAAACCGAAACGGTCTGCGCGTCGATTCAGTCCGTAAACACCACTCCCACGGCCACGCGCCCCTTCTCTTGTGCATCGTCGATGCGCACCACGTAGCCCCTCAACTGCACGCGCTCTTCACCATTCGGTCCTGGGGCATCCATCGTGACCTGCAGCTCCGACTGCAATTGCGGCAAATGTCTGAGCGCAAGCATCGCGCCCTGCAGCGACAAATCGCAAACCACGGTCTCTTCCACGAATTCCTTCCCGCCCTCCGTCAATCCGCACACTTTCGCTTGGAACTGCACTGCCCGCCGCAGCGCGGTGCGCGTCCCCGGCATGTGGGCCTGCACCGGTTCTCCGGGAGCGCCCAGCGTGATCACCATCCCCTCGCTCGCGGCAAACACCGAATCGAATTCATCTCGCGCCTTCCGCAGAATCGAATCCACCATGCGGTCCGTAGAATCCGGATCATGATGAAACAGCACCAGGGTTTTCGCCCCCGCCTGTCGCGCGGTTTTCACGCCTTCGAGCCACGAAGAATGTCCCCACCCCTTCCGCGTGGCTCCCAACTGTTCGGGCGTGAATTGCGCATCGTTGACGAAAATGTCCGCCCCCGCCACCAGTTCTTGCAAGCTTTCGTCGAGCTTGTCGTTCCCCGGCTCATTGTCCGTGGCGTACGCCACGATGCCCGCCGGCGTCTCGATGCGAAATCCCAGGCAGCCTTGCGGATGATTCAGCCAGCGCGTAGTGATTTTGTTTTCGCCGATGGTGAACGATTCCCCTCCGTCCACTTCCTGAAACTTTCGCTTCGCGCTCATTACGGACATGTCCACCGGAAAGTACGGCACGGCCATCTGGGCCTCGAACACTTGCTTTAGGCTGCCGCGTCCCAAGAATTTCGAGCGAAAGCTGTAAAACTGAAATTCGTTGTTCGGCACGTACAGCGGCGCGAAAAACGGAACCCCCTGAATATGATCCCAGTGATAGTGTGTGATCAGGATGTGTGTTCCCTGGCTTTTTCCGCCATTGGGAGCGGTCCAGCGGTTTCCCAGCATGCGCAGTCCCGTCCCACAATCCAGTATGAATTGTGTGCCGTCCGGCGCTTCCAGCTCTAGGCATGGCGTATTCCCGCCGTAGCGCCACGTGGCCGGATCCACGGTCGGCGTGGACCCGCGCACGCCCCAAAAATTCAATCTTGTGATCGGAGCCCCCATATGCGCAAACGCAAAGCTCCCGTCGAATGCCCCGTTCCACACCAACACGCACCAGGTGGAAAGGGGAAGCTTGTTTCATCGTCGCAGTGGTTGAGAGGACCGTCAATGCATTCCAGAGGATTCGGTGTCAAACTGCCTAACAAGCCCGCCGAATGGCTGCGCTAGTCGTTTTGAGCGGCGTAGAATGGGGTCATGCCCGGGCATTCTCACAGCCATGGCCACGATCAGGACCACAGCCGCACCGGTCATTCCCACCCTCACTCCGGCCACGCTCATCCCACTCTCCAACCTTCCGTTCTTGGCTGGGCCATGGTCTTTACGCTCGGCCTGGTCATCGCCGAAGTTTTCGGCGGCATTCTCGGCCACAGCGTTGCACTGCTCAACGACGCCGTCCACAACCTTTCTGATGTTCCTGCTCTCGGCGTCTCCTATCTTGCGATGCGTTGGGCAGAGCGCCCTGCCGACAGCGAAAAAACCTACGGCTATCATCGTGCCAGCACGCTAGCCGCCTTCACCAATGCTTTCATCCTCGTGTTGCTTTCGCTCTGGCTGGGCTATGAAGCTGTGCAGCGCTTCCGCTCGCCCGTCGAAGTGGTCGAAGAATGGATGATCTGGACCTCGGTCGCCGCGCTGGCCGTCAATGGCGGCATCACCCTGGCGCTCGTCCGCGGTCGAGGCGACCTCAATCTTCGTAGCATCCTGGTTCACAATTTCGGCGATGCTCTTTCCAACATGGCTATCATTGTCGGTGCAGTCGTAATTGGAAAAACCGGCGCACCCTGGATCGATCCTCTTCTTGGCCTGGGCATCGGTGCTCTCGTCCTCTGGTCCAGCATCGGCATCCTGCGCGAATCGTCGCACCTTCTCCTGGAAGGCCGTCCCCATGAGTTGCAAGTCGAAGAAGTCGCGCGTGCGATTCTCACTGTCGAAGGCGTGCAGGAAGTTCACGACGTCCACCTCTGGTCCCTCGGCGGCGGTCACAATGCGCTTAGTCTCCACGCCCGCATCCCCGACATGCACATGAACGAGTGCGAGCGCTTGCTCGAAGCCATCCGCCACGTTGCCGCAAAGCAATTTCGCATCGAGCACACGACCGTTCAGCTCGAACGCGCCGGCTTGCCCGCACAGTCCGGCTACGTTATGCCCGAACCCGCCAAAAAGTAGCGGCCCCTTCATCGGGAGCATAAGCTCGAGCACGTCATTCGCAGCCAACCAGTCGCTTCCTCCATCTGAATTGCTTTCCGAGATTCGCCTTTGGCAACCTCCTTCCATTCCTCAGCAGGACGACATCACGCCGCTCGTCGTCGAGATCACTTCGTGAAAGAAACAACAAATTCGATGCAATTCAGGACACTTAAGGAAAGCTGTCCGCGCGACGGGGGCACCAGTCTCCCCAATCCCGCAATCCCTAATCCCTACCCCCTTTTCCCCGCCCTGTGTTATAAACGTGCAGCCGTGAATTTCGCCGCGAATCCGGAGGGCTCTGAGCCCGCAAAGGCCTGCGACTCACTCGAAGTGGCCTCGCAAGCCAGCCAGCTTCCAGGCCTCCGAAACGAAGATCCGTCGCGGTACTGTCCGGTTTGCTCGCAGCGGTTGGAATCGCGTCGTTGCAAGTTGATCTGTTCGGTCTGCGGCTATTACATGTCCTGTGCGGACTATTATTAGCCGCTCTCAGACGGTCTGCGAATCGGTTGCGGTGGTTCCCAAAATTTGACCGCCGCCAGGTCTTCGATTACGATTCATCGCTCCCGGTTAACCCTGGTTTGATAAGCTTTACGGCTCCGGCACGGGTTGCCGCCGGAACCTCTTTCAGATGAGGAGGAAAATAACGTGGCATTGAAGATGACCAATCGTGAAGTGGATGGCGTCTCCGTGGTGGCGCTGGACGGCCGCATCGTGCTCGGCGAGGAAAGCAATGCGCTGCGCGAAAAAGTCAAAGGCCTCATCACTTCCGGAAAGAAGAAGATTGTCCTGAACATGGACAATGTTACTTTTATCGACAGCGCTGGACTGGGCACTCTCGTTGCCGCGCATCACAGTGCCAAATCCCAGGGCGCCGGGCTGCGCCTTTGCCATCTCGGAAGCAAATTCCAGGAAGTTCTCCAGATCACCAAGTTGATGACCGTCTTCGATGTTTACAATACCGAAGCCGAGGCGGTCGCCAGCTTTTCGAAGTAGCGTTGCCGCTTCGAATTGAAACTCTTTCAGAAAGCAGGGCACGTTTCGGCGTGCCCTCTTTTTGTTTTCGTCATCGTTTTATGCAGCTTCCTTCATGAAGACCAAGCCCAAAGCCGTCGAGAAATCCTTCAAAGCCACCCTCGAGCTCATGGAATCGAATCTCGGCTGGGTCATCATTCGCATTCCCTTCGACGTTTCCAAAGTTTGGGGCGTGCGTGGCAGGCTTCGCGTCAAAGGGGAAATCAACGGGTTCCCGTTTCGCACGGCACTTTTTCCCACCGGAAGGGGCTATCACTTTCTACTCGTTAACAAGCGCATGCAAACTGGCGGCGATGTGCGTGCAGGCAGCGCGGCGCATTTCCGCCTCGAGCCTGACCTCGAAGTCCGCAAAGCAACTCTTCCGGTAGAATTGAAGCGCGCCCTCTCCCCGGACCGCTCCCTCCAGCGCTGGTTCGACAATTTGAGCTATTCGATCCGCAAATGGATTTGTGAGCAGGTTGCACAACCGAAAAGTGCCGACTCCCGCGTGCGCCGCGCCGAGCAAATCGCCGAACAATTGCTAACCACCATGGAAGCAGAGCGCGAGCTTCCTCCTATTCTCAAAGCCGCTTTCGCCCGCGATCCCCGTGCCTGGGAAGGTTGGCAATGCCTGTCTCCAAGGCAGCGCCGCCACACTTTGCTCAGCATCTACCACTATCGCAGCCCCGAAGCCCGCGAGCGCCGCATCGCAAAAATGCTCGAAGACACCGCCGCCCGAGCCGCAAAGCACACGCAAAAACAAGTCAAAGATAGGGAGACTTTAGAAAGAGGTCATACGAAATGAAGAACGGCGGAAGCCCGCTAAGCCACCTTAAATTCAGGCTTAGCTTTTCGCAAGCTTGATTAAATATTGATAGGGGAGGCGCAGAACAGAAGAGGCCATCTAGCCCTAGCAGGAACGCAGCGAAGCCGCGAGATCCAAGTTTGCTTGCAGCCGACGGCCCACCTGCACCGCCGCGTAGCGCGCGCAAATCACGCGCTCGCGCTCGCTCCAGGCCGTGAGCATGGGTAACACGCCGAGGCCTTGCAGTAAACGGTAGTAGACGCGTACCAAACCCAACCCGCCTTGCTTGGGTTGCAAGTCGGGCGTCAGATCGTGCAGCCCTGCAAGCGTCTCGAAGTCTTTCGGCAAGAAGCGTCCGTCTTCCACGTGAGCCGCAGCGAGTACGCGGTCCGAGACCGGAAGCGCGGCAACCCCCGCCAGGACCGCCCTCCAATAATAGACGGCAAACTGTGACAAGGCCACAATCGAGATCGCAAATAACATGGCGGCGAACATCCCTCAGCCTCTAAAGGGATCTTGCCAAGACGATGAGTGGCTTCCAATAGCTCCGAGGTACTAATGCGGTGGAACGATTAGCGTAACCATTTGAGAACAGGTCACTGCTTCCGTCAGGGGTCGCTCCATCGAGCGACCCCTTGCCATCAGTTGCGCCGCGGCTTATCCTCCTACTTATCAGCAACTTACAAAGGTATTGGCAATAAGAGGTACCAACAGCGTAACCGCGGAGGATCTCCATGGCTCAGACCAGATTCAGGATGCTTGCCGCTGCCGGAATAGGGTTTCTCGCGATTTGTTGCATCCTCGCCCAGCGCTCGCTGTGCGCCAAACTCGCCGACGCGCACGACGCCGATCGCTCCGCCATTAATGCCGTATTGAAGGCGCAGCAAGCTGCCTGGAATCGCGGCGATGTGGACGCTTTTCTGGTGGGCTACTGGCAGTCGCCTGAACTCACCTTCTCCGGGAGCAACGGAGTGTCGCGCGGCTGGGACGGCGTGCTCGCGCGCTACAAGAAAAACTATCCCGATCGAGCCACGATGGGCGAGCTGGATTTTTCCGATTTGGAGTTCCGATTCCTGGCACCGAACGCCGCGCTCGTTTTGGGCAAGTGGCATTTGAAACGCGAAACTGCAGGCGACATCGGCGGCGTGTTCACCCTCGTCTGGCAGAAGTTTCCCGAGGGCTGGAAAATCATTCACGACCACACGAGCACCGTTTCAACGCCCAATCCCTAAACGAACTACCTGGAGGCAATTCCAAACAGCTGTTGGCCAAGTCCGTTGAATCTACGGCCTATAGACAAGTTTTCCGTGCCTAACGAGAATTTGAAAGATCGCATTCGTCGTTCCAACGAGCATTCCTCCGAACGCGCCGAGACCCGCTCGCCCTACACTGCCCAAAAACGCATGCGTACTCGCAAGTTCGTGCCGTCGCTCGCCCCGGCGATCGCACCGGCGCCCGCTCCTATCGCCGCCCCGATCCATGCGTCCCTACCGGGGTGGGGCTGGGTCAACCTGCGTATCTTCCCGGATCTCCCCGCGGGGAATGGCGAGAGAAACAGCCCGAAACGACCGGGGCACATGGACCGAGCAAACCAATTGATCTTTGTTCGCGCCCTCAACAATGCAAAAATATGTACGACTTTGGTTTTTTGACGGAATACTAAAAACGGAAGACTGAGAACTTCACTAGGGATTAGAGGATTTCCAAAACTTCTTCGTATCGCTTGAACGGTGGAATCAGGTACGCCCCCGCAAGTTCCGTTCGCGCCCACGCCAGCATCTGCCGCGCGACCTGGAAGCCGCAATCGCGTGCGGTGGCGCCAGCACGTTCCATGGACTTCAACAACGGCTCGGGAATCACAATGCCCGGCACTTCGTTATTCAGACGCAGCGCCTGCTTGTAGCTGTTGAGCGGCCAGACGCCAATCAAGATGGGTATCGGCGGCTTGTTCCCCAGCTTTTTCAGGAACGCGCGCCAGGGCTCCGGGTCGAAGAGCGGCTGGGTCATCGCGAAACGAGCGCCCGCTTCGACTTTTGCATGAAATCGCGCGATTTCATTGTCGAGGTCGTCCGCCATCGGATTCAGCGCCACGCCAATTGCAAAATTTGTCGCACCGCCCAGGGTTTTGCCCGCCCAGTCCGTACCCTGATTCAGCCGGCTCAGCACTTTTACCAGGCCAACCGAATCCACTTCATAAACACCGCTCGCTTCCGGATAATCAACTACCGACGGAGGATCGCCGGTAATCGCCAAAATGTTTCTTACGCCGCCAACGGTCCACGCGCCCAGAAGCGCCGCCTGCAGCCCAATTATGTTCTGATCGCGCGTGGTGAGATGCGGAACGGTCTCCACGCCACGCGCTTCCAGCGCGCCTGCCACAACCAGCGCGTCCATCCCCACCCGCGCCATGGCCCCGCTGTTGATGTCGATGGCGTCCACCTTGCGCGAAGCCATCACTTTATCGACTTGCTCGAAGATGCGAT
>QHYJ01000340.1:101752-102380 GCA_003223255.1 Acidobacteriota bacterium
ATTCTTTTTTCTTCAGCTTCTTCCAGAAATTGCTTTCTGGTTCGCGCCGCGAAATAGGGGCGGGCTTCGCAACCGCTTCCAACATCGGCGCAGCCGAGTGCGTTTTCGCCGGGCGCAGGGACTTCACCGCTTCCGCCATCGCCTGAATGTGCGCTGGCGTCGTCCCGCAGCATCCGCCCAGAATGCGCACGCCCAGCGCGGCCGCCTCGCGCGCAAACAGTGCAAAATATTCCGGCGACGATTTCGGGTACACGATGCGGTCCCCTTCGCGCTTCGGGAAACCAGCGTTAGGCATGGCGCTGATGCGAATGTCATCGACGGCCGCAAGCTCCTGCAGAATCGGCAGCAGCGCCTGCGGCCCTAGCGTGCAATTCGCGCCAATCACCTGCACATTTTTGTTTTTCAGTTGCACCGCGGCATTCGAAGGGCGAACGTCACCATATGTCGTGCCTTCTTCCGAATACGTGAGCTGCGCCACGATGGGCAAGCCGGAAAACGACCGGATCGCGTCCACCGCGAGGAGAACTTCTTCAATGTAAGAGAAGGTTTCCAGGATGTAGAAATCGACGCCGCGGTCTTCGAGCGCCAATGCCTGCTCGTAAAAAACATCCAGAATCTCTTTGTCGTC
>QHYJ01000077.1:0-3527 GCA_003223255.1 Acidobacteriota bacterium
ATGCCAGCCTTGGCGCGGTTGATGGAGTCCTTCGGAATCCCGACCTTTTGCGCGATCTGGTCAGCGGTCGCGAAGCCAATTCCGTAAATGTCTTTCGCCAGCGCGTAGGGATTGCTGCGTACCTTTTCAATCGCCTGTTCCCCGTAGGTCTTGAAGATGCGCACTGCCCGGCTGGTGCTCACGCCATGGCTGTGCAAAAACAGCATGATCTCGCGGACTTGTCTCGCCTCTTGCCATGCCTGCGCGATCCGCTCGCGGCGCTTGGGGCCGATCCCGCCTACCGATTGCAGTTCGGACGGGCGGCTCTCGATGACGACAAGAACGTCGGCTCCGAAGTGCCCCACGAGCTTCTTGGCGAGGATCGGCCCGATGCCCTTGACGAGTCCGCTGCCGAGATACCTCTCGATCCCCTCGGCGGTCGTCGGCGGCACCGTCTTCAGGGTGGCGGCTTTGAATTGCAGCCCATGTTCCTTGTCCCTGACCCACCAGCCCTCGGCCGTCAGCCACTCCCCTGCGGTCACTGACGGCAGGGAGCCCACGACGGTCACGTCGTCCGGCTGCCCTTTTACTTTCACGCGCAGGACACAGAAGCCGCTCTCGTCGCTGTGGAAGGTGACGCGCTCGATGAGCCCGGAAATCTGCTCGGTCGAGGGCGTGCGCTCAGGGCTTGCGGCACTCATGGGTGGGCTTCATTTTGCCACGGCGGGCGCTTTCCGGAGAGAGGTGCAGGGAACCCGCTCTTAGCACACCGAAGAAACGCGGTAACAAAAGGCGAAATCGCCCCGCCGCTGCGCACAGGGGCGATTACAGGCGGGGCGACCTCCGTGGCATAGTTCCGGTGCGGCATGCTGGTGCGGAAGTCACTACGACTTTTGGGCCATGCTGGCCGGGCATCGTGGGGGCTGGCTGGACGGCAACGCTGAGGTTTTTTGTGGGTTAGCAAACGGCTACCAAGCCGCAGCTTGTTCACCCCTTACGCTGCTGGTAATTCTTCTTTGAAAACTCTCGCCCAAAAATTATCCAAGGGTGCACGGGGACCAGTAACTGCAAAAATGATGCAGTGCTTTCCGTTCGGTTCACGTGAAGTCTCAGCAAAATTGAGTCCTCCGTAGACCAAGAACCTCCACAGCGTGAACTGAGCATAATCCTTGGCCTGAATGCCTTCGTAGATTAGCGTGCCATCACCAAAATTTTGGGTCACACGATCACGGGCCGACATTTTCGTAAAGATATGATTTAAGAAGCCAGCGCCTTCGTTTCTGACAACAATCGCGGCAGCGCAATCGTCCTCAGTCAGAGTGATTCCCCAGTGATGCCAAAGAAGTCCCTTTGCGATGAATGCGAAGAGCGGTTCGATTTGACCTTCTCGCAGTGGAATCTTGTCGCCCACATATCCGATCTGAAGCTCACGATGGAGCTTTGCATTCTTTTCTAGGCGCTTTGGAACAAGTGTGACCAGCGTCTCCCGTGAATCGCGATGCTGCCCGCCAAACGGAAGGACGGTTGTCAAATAATGCTCCAGATACGATTTGACTCGGTTGCATTCGTCGCATGTCGGCGCTTGTGGGAGGTCTCCCCGGTGCTTTTCGAGATAGAATCCACGGCAAAGAACGTGGTCGCCCGTGACCGACGGTCTCTTCCCACAATAAACGCAAAGCTTTCCCCTGTAAGTCTTCCCCATAGGAATTTCTCCAACTACTTCGGCTGGAAGGGTTAAGAGACACCACGCCAGATAATCAATGCTATCACGGTTGTGGAGTCTGGCCGCACCATGCCGTCAATACCATTAATCGCCCTCGCGGTGTTGCGAGTTGAAGGTGCGGGGGTTCGCGTGTCCCTGCGAACCATTTTTTCAACTGTGTAGTAACATGGCGTCTGCCATCCAAATCCGCACATCGCGCAGTTTGCGGTGACAGGGTCGTTTTGCGCCGGGGTCCCGACTGGAACCAAGCATCGTTCCCGCAACCGCGAATGCCTCAAACAGCCTACACCGGACGCTTTTGTCGCTCCGAGTGCGGCGGACCGCCTTGGAAACATACATTGTCAAATTGGAGAGCTAATTCCCACTGCCGAAAGGGAATGGAGGATTCGATCTGCACTCTGGCCCCTTACGAGACAATGCGGAGCTTTGTCGCCGGGCGGAAGTTCATCGCTTGATTGCGGCGTTCGCGCTGCGAGTCGGAACCCCTTTCCGCAGCACGTAAATAAATTTGCGTCGTCGTGATGTCGCTGTGCCCGAGGTCTACTCGAATTTGCTCAATATCCTCACCTGCTCGGGAGAGACGGCAGGCAAAAAGCACGCGAAGGGCATGCGCTGGCTTCTTCGGCCGTTTCACCTTGAAGCCTTGTGCGTTTGCACGCTGAATGAGGGGGACGATTACGCGGTCTTCAAGGTGACGGTTTATGCCGCCTTCTGGCGCGGGGAATAACAAAGCAGGGTCCGGTGCATCGCCTCGATTCGCTTTTAGAACCTCCAAGACTATGTCTGCTAATTCTATCGTGCGCTGCTCGTAGTCTTTCGGGGTGAAACTGAATTTTGGCTTCTCGCGGACGGTGACCACCTTGGCATCCCAATCGATGTCGCCCCACTGTGCGACAGTCGCCTCACCGATGCGGAAACCGCTTCCCACGAGGAAATAGAGCAACGCATACTCGGTTTTGTCGGCGATGGCAAGCATCGACGCAAACTCTTCCTCGGTGTAGACGGGATACTTCTTGTTTTTGGTATTGCGCCTCGACACGTTCACGGGGCGGTCTTTGCGCTGTATCCATGTGTCAGGATTGACGTACTTTTTGATGTGACAGTCGTTCAAAAACGTGTTCACCTTCATCCACATGGGAAACACGGTTTCGGAGGCGTATTTCGACCTGAGAACCTGCTTGAGAGTAATCATGTCATCGCGAGTGAGTTCGTCGAGGTATTTCTTCTTGCAGGTCGCGAGGAAGAATTCGACCGCTTCCTTGTAGCTCATGTACGTTTTGTGCTTTTTGCTATTGCGGGTACGCTCGGTGAACGCCGCCGCCTCGGTCGCAATCACCTTACGGTCAGTTAGCGGTGCCGCTGGTGCCGCAGCCACCCCTGTAGGCATGGGAATCCTACACCGGTTGCGAGGCGGGCTTCCATCACTTTGCGCTGAGCATCCGCTTCCAGCACGTTTTCTCCCGCCGGGATGCAGAATCGCTTGCCTCCTGACCGGCCCCGCAAGTAAAACCTCGTGGCGTTCTTGTTGGCAATGGGCGAGCCATTGCGGGAATACTCGACGGGTATGCTGGCATATCCCCCCTGCTTGTTGAGCCGCTGATACAGCACAATTCTCGTGGCCACGTCACCGTTCCTCAGACTGCTTAATACTGAGGCGCGCCGATTTTCACCCTCAGTCGCTATAGTTGGGCAACAGTGCGGGCAACAGTGACGAAGAACTATGCGTTTTTATTGGTTTTTTGGGGTTTTGGTAGCGCTAACGGGAATCGAACCCGTATTTCGGCCTTGAAAGGGCCGCGTGCTAACCGTTGCACCATAGCGCCAC
>QHYJ01000077.1:3626-7242 GCA_003223255.1 Acidobacteriota bacterium
CTTCGCACGTGTCTGCCAGATATTCCTGCGGATTGCGAGTTTCGTATTTCGATTTTCTAAATATCAGCTTTGGCGGTCTTGATATTCCTCGTGCCAGGCCACTTGGATGGCTTCGAGCTTCGATTCGTTAGACGCCGCGGGGTCGCCGGTAAAGCCCGGAAGCTCGGTGATCCATTTATGCATGTCGGTAAAGCGGACGGTAAGCGGATCGGTGTCCGGATATTTGTCGGCCAGTGCGATGGCAATGTCTTCAAAATTATCCCACGTAAACGTCGGCGGCATCTCTCGTCCTCGCTTCGTGTTCAGTGATCCGCTTCCTTGGCGTAGTTCTTGTTCCAGTCGGGAATCTCCACAACAATGTCCGTCGTGCCATCGGGCACGGTCTGGCAGCCAAGGCGCGACTTTGGCGTGATGCCCGGCGCTTCGTCGAGCTCGTCGAGCTCCGCGTCGGTGGCTTCGTTGCACGATTCGAGGCCCTGATGAACGATCACATGGCAGGTCGAGCAGGCACAGACTCCACCGCAGGCATGGTCCAGCCCGATTTTGAAGCCCTCGGAAATGTCCAGAATGCTACCCGGCAGCCCATTGTGGCCATAGGGAATTTTTTCCGGATCGATTTCGACGGTTTTGCCGCCGGGAAGAAACGTCACTTTATATTTCTTCGTGGCCGGTTTGTACTTGACTTCTTCTATGTATGGATTTGTTCCGCCCATAACTTATCTCCCGACCTTCCTCATGCCCGCAAAATCGAAGAGAGATTTCTCGCCTCGGCCGAAATGACCGACCAGCATGTCCCTCGCCTAAACGCAAAGGGCGCGCATCGCGCCAAGATGGGCGCACCATGCTGCGCCCTACAAGGAAACTTCAGACCTCGGCCAGCTTGCGACCTTCGAGCGCTGTGGAAACCGCGCAGCTCATCAACAATTCCGCCAAGTGCTCTGTCGCCTGATTCAGTTCATCGATGCGCTTGCGGATCAACTTGTAGTCGCTGCCGGCCACAGATTCCTTGAGTGCAGCCACGCTTGCATCAATCCTTGACCGCTCTTCTGCGCTCAAGCTTGCAGCTTGTGGATTCGTCAGCGCCTTGGCGGTCGCCGTCAAAATGGATTCCGCTTCCGTACGTGCTTCAATGAGCTGGCGCTCGGCGAAATCCTGCTCGGCGTACTCGATGGACTCTTCGAGCATGCGTTCGATCTCGGTATCGCTGATGCCGTAGCTTGGCTGCACTTCGATGAAATGCTGCTCGCCCGTGCGCAAATCTTTTGCCCCGACCTGCAGAATGCCGTTCGCGTCGATGAGGAATTTCACTTCGATGCGCGGCAATCCTGCCGGAGCCGGCGGCACTTTGAGCGTAAACCGCGCAAGCGAACGGCAATCCTTAGCCAATTCGCGTTCGCCCTGCAGCACGTGGATTTCGATGCCCGTCTGATTGTCCACACCCGTCGTGTAAAGCTCTTGAGCGCTCGCCGGAATGGTCGAATTGCGCGGAATCACTTTCGCCACGGCGCCGCCATACGTTTCAATTCCCAGCGAAAGCGGCGTCACGTCGAGCAGCAGCATGTTCTTCACACCGCGATCCAGAATGTTCGCCTGCACCGCCGCGCCTAGCGCCACCACTTCATCCGGATTCAACTCCCTGTGTGGCTTGCGGTCGAAATACTCTTGCACCGTGTGGCGAATCAGCGGCGTGCGCGTCGCGCCGCCGACCAGCACGACTTCGTCCATGTCGCTGGGCTTGAGTTGCGCGTCCGACAAGGCCTGCTTCACCGGGCCCATGGTGCGATCGACGACAGGCTTGACCAGCGCCTCGAACGCGCCGCGCGTAAATTCGTGCGCGAACACTTTTCCATTCGGCAACGAAAACCTAAGCGTCGCCATGTCCGCTTCGGACAATTGGTGCTTCACGTTGATTAGCGCTTTGCGAAGTTCTTGCGCCAGTTCGCCGTGCGGCGAAAAATCAATCTGGTTGTGCTGCAAGATCCGTTCGTGAACGAAGGCCTGCAAGAGATTGTCGATATCGTCGCCGCCAAGGTGAGTATCGCCGTTCGTCGAAAGCACTTGATAAATGTCGCCTTCGCTCGTGGAGATGAGCTTCAGGACGGAAATGTCGAACGTACCGCCGCCGAGATCGTAAACGGCAACGCGCCCACGCTGCTTCTCATGCAAACCATACGCCAGCGCAGCGGCCGTAGGCTCGTTCACCAGGCGCAAAACTTCCAGGCCCGCAATTTTCCCGGCATCCTTGGTGGCTTGACGCTGCGCGTCGTTGAAATACGCCGGCACGGTGACGACCGCGCGGTCCACCGTTTCGCCAAAAAACGCTTCCGCCCAATTTTTCAATTCGCGAAGAACAAACGCGGAAATTTCCGGGGGTGTAAATACTTTTTGGCCGAGCCGCACGCGAATGACGTTTTTGCTTGAAGGGTCGATGCGGAATGGAAAAAGCTTTAGTTCGTCCTGAATATCTCCAGGCCCACGACCCATTAAGCGCTTCACGGAATAAATCGTACGCTCGGGCTGCGTGAGAAGCCGCCGCTTCGCCGGTTCGCCCACGATGATGCTGCCATCCGCATCAATGCTTACCACGGAGGGGCACAGCGTCGACCCGTATGGTCCCGGAATACACTTCGGCTGCCCAGTCTGCGCGTCAATATACGCAACGAGGCTGTTCGTCGTCCCAAGATCGATTCCGACAATCCTGCCCATGCCTGCGATCAAACCTCCGCCAGCTCTTTGGCGACATTGGTGACCAGATTCCGGATATAAGACCGGCGGTTCAGCAAATCGTTTAAGCGCGCCATGATTTTCTTCCGCGTGAGGGAATCACCCGTAAGCGCCGCATCCCATTCGCGCGCGGTAGCTTGCAGTTCGCCGTCAACATCGTGAAGCTTTTCCTGAAAATTCTTCTCTGCGGCTTCGAGCCGCGACTTCAATTCCGCGAGATCTTCTCCTGAGGCCTTCGCTTCCCGCAATTCATCGAGCGATTCGTTCAACTCAAAAACTTCTTCGAGCAATTCGGGAGGCGCCTGCTGCTTCGTTTCTCCCTCCTTGCGCTCGCCCTCGATCGCCAGCAAATACTCGACGCGCGCGATGGGATCGCGCAGTGTGCGGTACGCGTCGTTCAATTCCGAGCTGCGCTTCAGGGAAAGTTCGCGCTCCTGCTCGCTCGCGTTCACAAAATTGTCCGGATGCAGCTTCCAGCTGAGCTGCAGGAATTTCTGCTCCAGCGCCCCCATTTCAATCCACAGGTTGCGGGGCATCTCGAACAACGCGAAATAATCAATCCCGGGCGGCAACTGTAGCAGCTTGCCGCAGCTCGAGCAGAAGTGCGTGCCCAGTGTACGCTCGTGGCAATTCCAGCAAACCAGCGGCGCTTGGACGGATGTGGGAACCGTGCTCATAACTTTTTCAGGAACTCCTCAGCAGGCACAAAAAAAGTGGCTGGCGAGAGCGGCTGCCAACCACTTGTTTGACTCGCCTGCGCAACTCCCCCCAGGGGAACCTTCGTGAAGCGAAGACACAGGCAAGAATGCCTGTGCTACCTTACGCCGTAAAAGAGCTGCCGCAGCCGCAATTGCGCGCCGCGTTGGGGTTCTGGAAAACAAATCCCTGGCGC
>QHYJ01000079.1 GCA_003223255.1 Acidobacteriota bacterium
TGCGCGGAAGCTGGGCGTGGACGTAGACAATCTGCTGGTGTCGCAACCAGACAACGGCGAGCAGGCGCTGGAAATCGCGGAGACCCTGATCCGTTCGGGCGGCGTGGACGTGGTGGTCGTGGACTCCGTGGCGGCGCTGGTGCCGAAGGCCGAGCTCGAAGGCGAAATGGGTGAGCCGCAGATGGGCCTCCAGGCGCGGCTGATGTCGCAGGCGCTGCGGAAGCTGACGGCGATCGTCTCGAAGTCGCGCACCTGCCTGATTTTCATCAACCAGATTCGCGAGAAGATTGGCGTGATGTTTGGCAATCCGGAAACGACCACGGGCGGGCGTGCGCTGAAGTTTTATGCGTCCATGCGCGTGGACATCCGGCGCATCCAGTCGATCAAGGAAGGCGACAAAGTGGTGGGTTCGCGGACGCGCGCGAAAGTGGTGAAGAATAAAGTGGCGGCGCCGTTCCGTGAAGCGGAATTCGACATTCTCTATGGCGAAGGCATTTCGAGGGAAGGCGATCTGATCGATCTCGGCGTGGACCAGGGCCTGCTGGAAAAGAGCGGAGCGTGGCTGAGCTTCGGCGGGGAACGCATGGGTCAGGGCCGCGAGAATGCGCGCATTTTCCTGAAGGAAAACGCGGACATTCGCGAAAAGCTGGAAAACGCCTTGCGCAAGAAGATGGAGATCCCGGCGCCGGGCAATTCGAGCGCGGCTTCCGGGGCGAACGGCCACGCGGCTGTGGCTCCCGCACACGGCGAAAAGCCGCCGGTGAAAACGGCGGCCGCGGCCGCTGGCGCAGACGCAGCAAAGGCGCGCCCGGCGCGGTAGCCGGAAGAAAGTCAGCAGTCGACGGTTTACCGTTCACAGGAAAAGCAGATTCTGAGAGGCGCGCAAAGGAATGCGCTATGCGCCTCTTTTGTTTGGTGTGCCCACTCCAGTGGGTGATGTAATTGGAAGAAAGGAACTTCGGCGGCATGCGAATGCCGTACAAACCGCAAGCGCTCCACGCTGCGCAACCCATGTTCTGGAACCGTTTCAAGATGAGATGGCAGGACTGATGCCTGCGCCTCGCAAAAAGGGTCCAGCCGGGCGAAGGGCCAGGGGGGCCTGCCCCAGGGGTCAGTTGTTTGAAAACAAAGCACATAATGGACGTACTAGAGCTTATCCTCTATTGCGGTAGTACCGCGGAGCACGTAAAATTAATGTCGCAATATGAGAGGGAGTGTGCCTCTTTGGTGCAGCGTTTCGGGAGCTTAGACCAGCGCTGCGCTGCTAAGTGGCATCGAATCAACAGGGATTCGATTGGTCTATGGGGTGCTAGCTATCCCCAAGCGGGTGAAGCCAGGCAAGGCGGCCCGTAGCAAGAACGAACAGATGCTGAGAATTCCTAAGAATGTTTGTGGACGCTAAGTAACGGCCTGAGGTAAAAGAATTCGGCCCCGGCGTGATGAGCGGTGAGGTAATCCGGGGTTGAACGCGCAGGCGAAATCGAACTCTGTTATAAGGGTGGGAACGGTGAAGCAGTCGCGAAGAACCAGCATCGCAATTTTATTGGCGGCGCTTACTGCGCTGCCGATGCCAGCCATGCCGGCTGGCGCGGCGTCCACGCGCTCGCGCGCACACCGGTATGTCAACCGCTACCCCGGAGTTCCCACGTTTGCGGACTCCTCGAGCACGGATGACGCCACGTACGACGATCCCGTGGTGCGCGCCGCAGCGGTTGCCGCACTGGGGCGCTACAACGGCGCAGTGGTCGCGGTAGATCCGAACACCGGACGCATCCTCACCGTGGTCAATCAGAAATTGACGTTCAGCGACGGATACATTCCCTGCTCGACCATTAAGCCCACCATCGCGCTGGCCGCGCTAGAAGAAAATGTGATCACGCCCGACACCATGCTGCGCGTGGGGCGCCGCAAGTACATGAATTTGACCGAAGCCATGGCGCGCTCGAATAACGAGTTTTTCGAGCAGCTCGGCGCGCGCATGGGATTTGACACGGTTTCGAAGTATGGCCGGCTGCTAGGCCTGGGTGAACTTGCCGGGTACAACTTGCCGGAAGAGCATCCGGGATCTTTTCCGACGACGCCACCGGCGCACGGCGGCGTCGCGCGCATGTCCAGCTACGGCGAAGGGATTCAAGTAACGCCGTTGCAGCTTGCGGCGCTTTCCGCAGCGTTTGCAAATGGCGGAACGCTTTATTACTTGCAGTACCCGCACAGCCAGGAAGAACTTCAGAATTTCGCGCCGAAGGTGAAGCGGGAATTGAATATCGCGCCGATCCTTCCGGAAATCCGCGAAGGCATGCTGGCGGCAGTGCTGTACGGCACGGGCCGGTCGAGCTACGACCGCGGTGGGGACGAACTGCCCATCGGCAAAACGGGAACTTGTGACGATCATACCACGCCATCGAAAATCGGCTGGTTCATCACTTATGCGGATGAAACGCACCCGAAGATCGCGCTGGCGGTGCTCCTGCGCGGGAATACCCGGCGCGTAAAAGGACCGGCGGCGGCGCAGGTTGCGGGCATCATGTACCGGAAGCTGCGAGAACAGAATTACTTTTCCGCGTCTGCGCCATCGGTGGCGATGAAGACCGGCAACTAGAACGGTTTGCATCGATTTGTTAGAGGCAGGCTGGCGCTGTGGGAGTTCCCGCAGCGCTTTTGTTTTTAGAGCGGTACGTCCGATTTGGATTTTTCGCTGCGCGGCCGCACGTGAGCGCTGATGACTGGCTCGCGCGGATACTTGGCGCTTTCAAAGCACTCGTCGCAGGAGCTCCATCGAAGCCTGGTCCTCACCGCGAGACCGATAGGTGCGGTGACATTCGATACACGTAGCGTATTCCGGCAGATCGCGTTTCGCTTCGACATGGCCATGTACGGCAGGCATAAAGACCCCTCGAGCAAGGTAGGCACGCAGAACTCCAGAAGAACTGCGGGGATTTCGTAGAAAGGAGAGCACTTACGCGATGGGGACACGGGTCCCCTCCAGTGAATTCACACAAGGTTCAGGGCGTTCCGTGTAAATTTTCAACAAAAGGCATGGCTAGTTGACGATTGGGCGCACCGTCGCGACAGCGCGTTTGACGCCGAGGGCAAGTTGAGACAAAACAGGAACGTGTGCTACGCCGCTAAACTCGCAACGGAGATCCTGCGGCGAGTCCGGCAGGTTTGGGGAGCCATCCAAAACACTTGGGGGAAGCGTGAATCGAGGGTTCATCCTATTGATTTTATGTGAATGCCTTGCGGGCGCGGTCACTCTGCGGTTTGTCTTCGAGCGACGGCTGGCGGCCGGGGATGAATACGACCGCCAGGTGAGACTCGCGCAGGAAGAAGCGAAACGCATTCGGGACCAAGTCATCCTGCCTCACGATGAGAAAGTTTCGGCGGGCCAGAATTTCATGGCCGCGCTCGAGAAATTTGGGTTGAGCACGGAGGAAGCCGCCGGCGCCTCGGCGGCGGCGCAGCGCGCGTTCAACCTGCGGCAACTTCGCGCCGGGAACACCATCACGGTGGGGCGGTCGGTGGAAGGGACGCTGCGGGAAATCGATTACAAGATTGATCCGGACCGTATGTTGAAGATCGTCCCCGAAGAGGGCGGGTTCTCGGCACGGATCAGTGAAATTCCTTCGAAAACGGAAATGGTGGCGGTGATGGGCCGCGTGGATGATTCGCTTTTTAATGCAGTAGCGGACGCCGGGGAGTCGGCGGAACTGGCGCTGCGTCTGGCGCAGATTTTCGGCTACGACCTCGATTTCTACACTGACCCGCGCCAAGGCGACACGTTTCGCATCGTGCTGGAGAAGAAGAAATACATGAACGGGCAGACCGCGGGCTACGGAAAGATTTTTGCGGCGGAATATGAAAATGCGGGAAGGAAATATCAGGCGCTGCTTTTCCATGATCCCGCGGGACGGCCGAGCTACTACGCGGCGGACGGAAAGTCCTTGCAGAAAGCGTTCCTGCGGTCTCCGCTGAAATTCGGTGCATCGGTGACATCGCATTTCAGCCGCTCGCGGTTTCATCCTATCCTGAAGACCTACCGGCCGCACCTGGGCACGGACTACGGCGCCCCGGTGGGCACGCCGGTGCAGACGATTGGAAGCGGGCGCGTGATTTTTGCCGGACGCAAGAGCGGCGAGGGCAACATGGTGCAGATCGTGCACTTCAACGGCTACGAAACGATGTATCTGCACTTGTCGCGCATGTTCGTGCACGCCGGGGAGCACGTGGAAATCGGGAAGACGATTGGGCTCGTAGGAAGCACGGGCCTGGCGACAGGGCCGCATCTGGATTTTCGCATCCTGCAAAGAGGGCAGTACAAGAATTTCGAAAAACTCGGGTTGCCACCCTCAGGTCCAGTTTCGAAAAAGAATTGGCCGGAGTTTGCGGCAGCGCGCGAGAAATGGCTGCCCCGGCTGAGGAATCCGGAACTTTTGCAAGCCAACATAAGCGCGGCGGCGGGCTCAGACACGACGCACTAGTCCATACCAGGATTGAGGAAAACCCCAAAGCGGATTCCTCGACCGCAAAAAACGCCTGCCTGGGGCGGGCAGGCGGCCTCGGAATGACGGTTCGACGCTTTTTCTTTGATCTTTAATAAATGATGGGAAGTTTAGAGAAGTCGGAGCCGGTTTCTTCGGTCACACGCAGGACCACCAGTGTGCGGTCATCATGGGGGGCTGAACCCGCGCCACTGTGGTCGTCGGTTTCCGCGAGAATACGTTCGGCGATCGCGCGTGCGGAGTCCTGCGGAGAAATCGCGCTCAGGACGGCTGACAGACGCTCGAGGCCGAACTCTTCCGCCGCCGTATTTTGCGATTCCAGAATGCCATCCGAAGCGAAAACCACGACGTCGCCCGGCGCGAGGTCGAGGACGGATTCATCGTATTGCGTTTCCGGAAGCAACCCGAGCGGCACGCCTTCCAGTCGAACGGAAATCACGTGGCCATCGCGAAGCAGAAGGGGGTACGGCGCACCGGCATTCGAAAGCGTGAGCCTGCGGCTGGCGGCATCATAAACGGCAAACAACATGGCGATGAAACGCGCGTCGAGGCGCGTGCCATGAAGGCGCTGATTCAGAAGGCCAAGCATGCAAGCGGGACCGCAGGCGTGGTCGACGACAATTTCGCGAATCGTGCCGATGGCCAGAGAACCGTACAGTGCGGCAGCCGTGCCCTTTCCGGAGACATCGCCTAAGGCAACTGCCAGGCACCCCTCGCCGTAGGGAAGAAAATCGTAAAAATCCCCACCTAATTCGCGCGCGGGAACGTATGCAGCCGCCAAATCCAGGCCGGGGACCTCGCGGGCGCCGGTAGGAAGGAGCTGTCGCTGAATCTCCCTAGCGGTGTCAAGGTCCATGCGCAAGCGGCGCTCGTTTTGCAGCGCTTCTTCGTAGAGGCGGGCATTTTCAAGCGCCACGGCCACGTAGGAGCCCAGGGTCGAAAGCATCCGCTCGTGCTCGAGCGTGAAGGCGTGCGGCTGCGTGCTTTCAAGGTCGAGAACACCAATCAGCCGGTCCTGCATGAGCAGTGGCACGACAATTTCGGAGCGTGCTTCCACCCCCGTTTCACACCGAATGTAGCGCGGGTCTTCGTTCACGTCATGGACGCGCAGGACGCGGCGCTGGCCGGCGGCCGAACCGGTAAGACCTTTGTGAAGAGGGAGGCGCGTTCGCGCCGGAATAAAATCGTTGCAGCGCATGGCGAAGACGGATTCGAGGTGCTGGGTTTGCTCGTTCCAGAGCATGACGGTGAACACCTCGTAGTCGACGATTTTCTTAATGCGCTCGGCGACGCGCCGGAGAAGTTCTTCGCGGTCAAGGATGGCGGTCAGCTCGCGGCTGACTTCGTGAAGCAGCGCCAGCGTCTTGGCCTGTTCCGGGTAGGCGACAAACAGGCTCTGAGGAACGGGATCCGCATCCCCCAACAATGCAAAGGAACCGAGTTTAGTGGGATCATCCAAACTGAAACACCCTCCGCTGGTTCTTTATTCGATGCGGCAGACCGCGAGCGGTTTCATGCATTAGAACGCATGGGGAAAGACGATAACAGAGCCAATGTGGATTGGCTATGGGGCAGAAGTTGCCGAGGTAGACAGAGGTACCCCGCCTCTTTGCCCGGGCTTGGCGGCGCTCGGCGGTAGGGGAGCTACTTCACTTCCCAGATGTCGCCGGCGCGCAGGAGCTTGTTCAGATCGCCGGGGCCGCGCTTGCTGATGACTTCCTGAAGCTGATCCTTCATCACGTCTTCGTAGCGTGGCAAATCATCCCACGCGCGGAAAACACCGATGGGGGTCGGGAAGCCGGGGCGATGCTCCATATGCGAGAGCAAGAAAGCATAGGAGGGACGCGGATGATGCGCATCGTGGACGACGAGATCGTTCTCCGTGATGCCGTTGCCAAGCTGCACGACTTCGATGTCGCCGTCGGCTTTCCGGCGGATGCCTTTTTCGCGGTTCTTGCCGAAAACCAGCGGCTTGCCATGCTCGAGCTGAAGAACGTGCTCGCTGCGCACGTCTTTTTCGGTAAGCGAGAACCACGCGCCGTCGTTGAATATGTTGCAATTCTGCAGAATTTCGATAAATGCCGAGCCTTTGTGCGCGGCCGCGTGTTTCAGGGTATCTTTCAAGTGCGCCTGGAAGACGTCCACGGAGCGCGCCACAAACGTAGCCTCGGAACCAATGGCCAGCGAAACGGGATTGAACGGGCGGTCCGGAGAGCCGTAGGGAGTCGACTTGGTCATTTTGTGGAACTCGGAAGTCGGCGAGTACTGCCCTTTGGTCAAGCCGTAAATCCGGTTGTTGAAGAGCAGCACTTTGATGCCGACATTGCGGCGCAACATGTGAATGGTGTGGTTGCCGCCGATGGCCAGTGCGTCGCTGTCACCCATGGCCACCCAAACTTCGAGTTCCGGGTTAGCAATTTTGACTCCGGTAGCAACGGCGGGCGCGCGCCCGTGGATGGAGTGGAAGCCGTAGGTGTTCATGTAATAGGGGAAGCGGCTGGAGCAGCCAATTCCCGAAACTACCACAAAGTTCTCCCGGCGAATGCCCAGTTCCGGGAACACCGACTGCACGGCCGATAGAATCGCATAGTCGCCGCAGCCGGGACACCAGCGCACTTCCTGGTCGGTCTGAAAATCCTTTTTTGTGAGTTGCGGTAGAGTTGCGGTGGTCATCGATGGTTCCCCTGAATTCCCAGCATTTCATCAAACTTTTGTTCGAGTTCGGCTTGTTTGAACGGACGGCCTTGAATCTTGTTCAAGCCGACGGCATCGACCAGGTATTTGGCGCGAAGCACCCACAGGAGCTGGCCCATGTTGAGCTCCGGAACAAGCACCTTCTTGTAGCGCTTGAGGATCTCGCCCACGTTGCCGGGCAACGGATTCAGATAGCGCAAGTGCAGATGGCCGATCCTGCAGCCTCGGGCGCGGGCAGCCTTGACGGCGGCGGTGATGGAGCCGGCGGTTGAGCCCCAGGAAACCACCAGCAGGTCGCCCGACGGATCGCCTTCCGGCAGCACATTGGGAATGTCCTGGACGACGGCCGCGACTTTCGCGGCGCGAATGCGCACCATGTTCTCGTGGTTGAGCGGCTCGTAGTTGACGTTGCCGGTGCCATCCTGCTTTTCAAGGCCGCCGATGCGGTGCTCGAGACCGGGGGTGCCCGGAAGAGCCCAGGGCCGAGCGAGGGTCTGTGGGTCGCGCCTATACGGCAAGAAGCCGACCGGATCCTTAGCGAATTTGACCGGGATGGCCGGAATGTCCTCCACCTTGGGAATGCGCCAAGGTTCGGCGCCGTTGGCCAGATAGCCGTCGGAAAGGACAATTACCGGAATCATGTATTTCAGTGCGATACGGGAGGCTTCCAGGGCAATCCAGAAGCAGTCACCGGGGGTAGCCGCGGCAAGCACGGGAATCGGGGCTTCCGAGTTGCGGCCAAAAAGCGCCTGGAGCAGATCCGCCTGCTCGGTCTTGGTAGGCAGGCCGGTCGAGGGGCCGCCACGTTGAATGTCACAAATAACCAAGGGAATTTCGGTGGCGACGGCAAGACCAAGAGCTTCTGTTTTCAAAGCCATGCCGGGACCGGAAGTTGTGGTAATGGCCAAGGAGCCGGCGTAGGAAGCACCGATGGCCGAAGTGATGGCCGCAATCTCGTCTTCCGCCTGGAAGGTAAAGACACCGAAGTTCTTGTATTGCGAGAGTTCGTGAAGGATGTCGGAGGCCGGGGTGATGGGGTAGCTCCCCAAGAAGAGATGCAGCCCGGACTTTTGGGCGGCAGTGACGAAGCCCATCGCCAGCGCTTGATTCCCGCTGACGTTCCGGTACAGGCCGGGAGTCAATTGAGCCGGTGGAATCTCATAGGTGATTTGGAAGGCTTCGGTGGCCTCGCAATAGGAATAACCGGCCTTCAGCGCCAGCTTGTTGGCTTCCATCAAGAGCGGTTTCTTGGCGAATTTTTCCCCGATCCACCGCATCGTGGGGTCGGTAGAGCGGTTGTAGAGCCAATAGCACATGCCCAGGGCGAAGAAATTCTTGCAGCGATCCATGGCTTTCGCGTCGATGCCCAGATGCTGGAGGGCCGCGCGGGTCATCCGCTGCAGCTCCACGGGGAAAACGCGGTATTTATCGAGCGAATGGTCCTCGAGGGGGCTGACGGTCATCTGGGCCTTGCGCAGGTCCGACTCTTTGAAGCTATCGCTGTTGACGATCAGGATGCCATTCGCTTTGAGGTCGCCGACATTGACCTTGAGGGCCGCGGGATTCATGGCGATGAGCGCGTCGATGGCGTCCCCGGGCGTGAACACTTCATTCGAAGAGAAATGCAGCTGAAAACCGCTAACGCCGGGGATGGTCCCGGCCGGAGCGCGGATTTCGGCAGGATAGTCGGGGAACGTGGCGATATCGTTTCCGTAGAGCGCGACCGTGTTGGTGAACTGGCTGCCGGTAATTTGCATGCCGTCGCCGGAGTCGCCGGCAAAGCGAATCACCGCGCGTTCAATCACTTCGCGCTTGGTCTTCGATGTTGGCGGAACTTCTGCAAGCGTAGACATTTCTTGGCTTAAGCCTCCACTTTCCTTGAACTCCCCCCCAGGGAGTGTGGCTCGATTCAGGATGAGGCGGTGCGGGGAAAGGATGGCTTCGTAAGCAAACCGCCGAGAGCCGACCGATATAAGGATACCACAGTGGCTCATGGAAGGAGGAAAGAGCATGGGGTAGCACGGGGTAGTGTCTCAGTTTCAATTTACTCGCAATTGGCCAGTAAAATGCCATCGGCGCTCCTACAAGCAGCCACAATCCGCGCTTCTTGTAACGCCACAGAGAAAATGCGAGTATCACCGCCCAAGCAATCGCAAACAGAATACTTCTCGAAATCATAGCGTCATAATCAAGCGGCATTCTGTAGCTGGGAGCCTTGCTTCCCAAGTAGGCAACGATTAGCGAGGCTATCAGTGTGATCCGCTATTTTTGATTCTCAGTCATGCTAATAATGTAATTTCCTCCAGCGACCAGACCCGATCGGATAGGCCAGCGGCCATCGCGGGCGTGATCCTGAGCGTCTTGTGAATTCTGGCGAAATTGTAGTACAGGAAATGAATCGCCACCATTGCCGCGTGATTCTCGACTTTCTTAGAGAAGGCATGAGTTAGCCGCGTGAATCGGCGCATGCCCATTCTCATTGTTAGATTCTGACGCTCGACAAAGCTAGTGCTTACGTGCTGTGGGTCGGGGTCGCCGCTGACTACTTTCAGGTCACAGCCAATGCATTGTGCCGGGGAATAGCGGGTATCGTTTTCCTCGACAGCGCCGTAAATCTTCTGCAATTGCGCGTAGTCCACATCTGCTCCGAAAGCATCCTCGACGGCATCCATATAAACGCGATGGCCGTCCGTAGCAATTTGGATGCGCTCCTTCACACGCTTGGCGCAGTCATTCATAAACTCTCGCGCCCACCATCCATCACGTCCACCAACCAAATAGCTGACGCAGAGCTTTGTATCAGCATCGAGCGCAACCCACGTCCAAGTATCTCCCCACCCTTCCGCTCTCCGTTCCGGTCTTACGTGCTTGGCCTTTGCGCCCACAAAGCTCCAGATTTCATCACATTGCAGACGGCGCACTCGAACGTTGCGAATGTTTTTGTGATGGTATTCGGCACATGCCTCGCCCAGATCAATGAGGAGTTTGGTCACCGTGTTTATGGAGACATCTGCTAGGCGGCTAGTTGCTCTGAGGCTATTGCCCTCAACAAGCATTCCCAAAATTGCAGCGCGTTTGTCTATTGGCAGGCGGTTCATGGTGCGCCAAAGATACCAGGCCAAATTCATGTGTCAAGCATATAATGCAGTTTAACTACTACCGCTAAGTAGCTATTGACACCTAGCTTTCAATAGGTTACATTGGCTCACGGGTGGATAATGCAGCATGGACGTCGAGTTTCGGGACAAGACACTCGCACTAATAGAGACGGACCGTGCGGCAGAAACGCGGTTGCCAATATCGGTAATCAACTCGCTGAGACAGAAATTGGTCGTAATCCGGGCAGCACCGGACGAGAGAACGTTGAGAAATTGGAAGAGTCTTCATTTCGAAAAGATGGGTGGCGACGAGCGGTCCATCCGAATCAACAAACAATTTCGTTTAATTTTCACACTCAACACCGAATGCAAGCCGAACAAAATGACCATCTTGAGGGTATGGAATCATGATTAGCGAGGTGGAGAACATGGCGACAGCAAGCGCAAGCTGGATTAAGCATCCCGGTAGTTACATCAAGGAAGAAATGGAAGAGCGGGACTGGAGCCAGCGTGATCTGGCTTTTATTCTCGGCTGTTCAGAACAGGCGATCAACCCTATTCTGAATGGAAAGCGTGGAATCAGTCCTGAGATGGCAAAAGCTCTTGGAGAGGCGTTCGATGTCCCCGCAGAGTTTTTTGCAAATCTTCAACAAGCCTATGATTTGGCACAGGCTCGTAAACCGGACCCCAGCGTTGCAGCAAGACGCCAAATGCAAACAGCGTACCCCATACGCGAAATGATTAAGCGTGGATGGATTGAGCAAACCGATACTCCAATGCTTGCGACGCAACTCACGAGGTTCTTCGAGGTCCCCGACCAAAACGCAATTCCGTATTTTGCACATGCCGCGCAGAAATCGAGTTATGAAGAGCGGCAGATTCCACCATCCCAATTGGCATGGCTTTACCGGGTACGACAAATCGCAAAGTCAATCAGCGCGCCGAAGTATTCCGAAAAAGCCTTGCGTCAGGCGATTAGGGACGATTTTCCCGCGTTATTGCACGCGCCTGACGAAGTTAGACAGGTACCAAGAATCCTTATGGAATGCGGAATACGATTTGTTCTTGTTGAAAGACTTCCGAACGCAAAAATCGATGGCGTGTGTTTCTGGCTTAACGACTCGCCCGTTATCGGCATGTCTATCCAGCATGACAGAATCGATAATTTTTGGTTCGTAGTTCGACATGAAATCGAGCACATCCTAAACGGACATGGGCAAGAAGAAGAAATTATTGATGGCGATCTGGAAACTGTTAGCACTTCGATGTCCGAGGAGGAGCGCATGGCAAACGATGCCGCCTCCAACTTTTGCGCTCCGAAAGACAGGCTGGACTCTTTCATCCTGCGGAAAAGACCCTTTTACTATGAGAATTCGGAGACGGCTAGACGGACACGACTATCTGACCCGGTATCTGGTGAAAATTAGGCGGTACTTGCTGCCGGGTTCAATCGCGGATGGATGGGGACAGACGGTTCAAGTCTCGTTGTGAGCTGGAGGGAAATGTAATGGTCAGCGGAAAGGAAAGACTGCAAAGGATTTGGCACCAATACGATTCTAGACGTGACCATAAACCATCCAGCATGAGGCAGGCGGCTGCATGGGCTGTCACAGACGGATTGCTCCGTTGCCAAAGGCTGATCCAATCGACATTCTGGCAGACCAGGCAGACCAGATGGCCCAAGCAGTTCGGGAAGAGTACAGAACCGACTCGGAAGGACGGCGCTACCGTGTAAACCATGCCGTCCGAGCCACAAAGAGCGGGGTACAGTACACATTTTGGGGCGTCATGGGATACGCGCCTCACGACCACATGGAAAAAGCATCTGCTCAGCGCCGCGAGTT
>QHYJ01000341.1 GCA_003223255.1 Acidobacteriota bacterium
GACAGCATTCGTCCTGACCCCAATCTTCCTGTGCGCGGTGGCGCTAGTAGCAGTCTGGGTACCAGCAAGAAAAGCAACACGGATCGATCCGATTTCAGCGTTGCGGTTTGAGTGATCGTGTAAGGATGAGGCCCGCACCGGAATCACTCGCGCAAGGAAACGGGAGTGGTAAAGTGCGCCGGGGAGGCAGCTTATGTCACTGTCTCAATTTCACGCAGTGCTAACCGTCGCGCTCCTGTTGCCACCGTCTGCCGTACCCTTCGCTGTGACTTCACGGCAAAATGTCAACCGGGACTCGGCCTCAGTGACCATCAATCCGCCTGAGGCGACTGTCCACGTGGGACAAACGCAGACGTTTGAAGCCGTCGTTAAAGGCACTCATAGCACTGGAATACGACGGGCGGTTGAAGAGCGCGACAGCGGGCGCATAACCGAAGATGGAGTTTATACAGCTCCGCGTCATGTGGGCCTTTATCACGTCGTTGCGACTAGCGAGGAAAATACCGCCGCAAAAGCTGTCGCCAAAGCAACGGTAGTAACGGAGTATGACAACTCCTGACTCGCAGAAGCTAAGGTAAGCTCGAGGGACCGACGCAGAGGCCAACGGCACGGTTGAAGAAAACAGGCCATAGCACCGCCGGGCGGCCACGTTCAAACGCGGTAATCGGAAAAGTGTGAAGTCCTGGTACGTGACTTGTCGGGCCCTGAGGCGTTGACTGTGGGAAACAAACAATCGATTGCACACAGGAAAAAAGGAAGGTTTTTGCACTCCGTTGACAGAGAATTCGCAATGCGCTTGATGGATCGCCCGCTACTGCACCACGGCGAAATGAGCTACCATCTAACGTATTACAGTCGCAGGGTCGCGGGTGGCCGAGCTGCAACAATGGAGGTAACGCTAACATGCGCCTCTCTTCTTGGCTTCACGGCTTCGCCCAAGATCTTCATTATGCCGCGCGCAGCCTGCGCAAGAATCCCGGCTTTGCTTCTGTGGTGGTCTTGTCGCTGGCGTTGGGCATCGGGGCAAACAGTACTATTTTCAGCGTTCTGAACGCGCTGCTCTATCGCCCACTCCCCTATCGCGGCGCTGACCGCCTGGTAGCCATCTGGGAAACGCCGCTCGGCCATCCCGATCAGTGGCAGCCTCCGCCGATCGCCGAGGTGCTGGACTGGCAGGAGCAGAACCACGTCTTTGAGGATATTGCTCTAACCAGCGGCACCGAATCCTCCGTTCTCTCCGGCACAAATGGGCCTGAGCCGATTCACATTCAGGATGTCACGCCGAATTTTTTTGACCTGCTGGGCGTTAAGCCCATCCTGGGACGCATCTTTGTTGCCGACGAAATGCAAGAACTCACGCAAACGGTAGTCATCAGCGAATCTTTTTGGAAAAGGCATTTCAACGGCGATGCCGGCGTCCTAGGAAAGAGCTTCACGAATCACAACACGGGAATTGTTACTACGGTCGTGGGAGTCATGCCGTCCGGCTTCGCGCCTTTCTATGGAGACCGAATTGATCTCTGGCAACCCGTTAATCCTGCGAACACCAGGTATAAGGCGCGGCAGGACCATTGGCTGATGCCCGTTGCGCGGCTCAAGCCCGGCGTGACCTTGGCACAGGCGCAAACAGAGATGGACCTGATCGCCCACCATCTCGAAGAAGCGTATCCCGCGACAAACAAAGGCATCGGCAAAAAGGTTCAGCCTTTGCACGAAGCACTTTTCGGCTGGGCCAGGGAGCCGCTTTATCCGTTGCTCGGTGCCGTGGCGTTTGTTCTGTTGATCGCGTGCGCTAATGTGGCGAACCTGCTGCAGTCCCGTACAGAGACCCGGCGAAGCGAATACGCGGTGCGAGCGTCCCTGGGCGCCGACCGGCGCCGCCTGATGCAGCAGCTCTTCGCGGAGAGTGGGCTCTTAGCGTTGTTCGGCGGAGTTCTAGGCGTGGTCCTTGCGCACTGGGGCATTCAGATCTTTCGGGCACTAGTCGGAGATTTCCCAAGCTCGGAGAGCATTTCGATTGATGCTCGCGTGCTTCTGTTCACGCTTGGCACTTCTCTCTCGACGGCAATCATCTTCGGACTCATACCCGCGCTGCAAGCCTCCAATCCCAATCTGAACAATGCACTGCGTGGAAGCGAGCGGCGAACCGCCGGATCGCGGGGACTCAACCGGCATGCGCTGGCAGTGAGCGAGGTGGCGCTGGCAATGGTGCTCCTCATCGGCGCAGGCCTGATGATCAATTCAATTTTGCGTCTGCAGCGAGTGAATCCCGGATTCGATTCGAGCAACCTTTTGACCATGAGCATTCAGTTGCCGGAAGGCGGACAGTACATGAACAGAGTGCCCGGCGGGGATATGGAGAGGGCCATGCCGGCGGTCAATGCGTTTTACAAGCGGCTGCTGGAGAGAGCTGCCGCGTTGCCGGGAGTCGAATCGGTTGGCTCCATCACCGGTCTGCCTACGCGGTTCTCCGAGGGGTACACCTTCTCGATCCTGGGGCACCCCGAACCGCCGCCAGACCAGAGGCCGCGTGCCGGGTACAATGAAATCAGTCCTGGCTTCTTCCGCACCTTCAAGATTCCGTTGAAAAAAGGACGCTATTTGGACGAGCACGATACGGAAGCTGCCCCTTGGGCTGTCGTCGTGAACGAGACCTTCGCGCATCGCTTCTTTCCCAACGAAGATCCAATCGGGCAACAAGTCCTTTTGCGCTATGACCCGTATCCCGTGAACCAGGAACGGCCACGGCAAATCGTCGGCGTTGTAGGTGACGTGAAGCATTGGGGCTTAGGACAACCCGCGCCTCCGTTCATGTACACCTCTCTTCTGCAGCAGCCTGCCGTCTACCCCGGAGGTGCTATCGTCGCGCACTTGTGGCAAACGCTGGCGATACGCACAGCTCCTGGCGCACGCCGCGGGGATTTGGCCCAATCTGTGAAGAAGATTGTCTCAGAACTTGATCCCGACCAGCCGGTAGGCGAAGCAATGACAATGGATCAGGTTCTCGCGCGATCCATGGGCGACTATCAGGCTTATATGGAGCTTTTGGGGATTTTCGCGGGAATCGCAGTGCTGCTGGCAGTAATGGGCATTTACGGCGTCATGTCTTACTACGTTAGTCAGCGCACACGCGAAATCGGCATCCGTGTGGCTCTCGGCGCCAATTCCCGCGACGTTTTGGGCCTCGTCGTCAAATTGGCTGCAAAGCTTGCGTTAATCGGAGTGGTTGTCGGCATCGCGCTGGCTCTCGGCGTGGCTCGCCTTATCGCAACGTTCCTCTACGGAGTCTCACCTTCCGACCCCATCACTTACGCCTCCGTCGCAGCCGTGCTTATCGCCGTGGCTTTGCTCGCATCGTTCATTCCGGCACGGCGCGCCACCAAAGTCGATCCTATGACTGCCTTACGCTACGAATAGTCGTTCGCGTCAATGATGCCGCAAAGCTCCTAATCATCCCCGTGTTAGTGACCTGTGAGGCATTTAGCCGCACGCGAATGCACGCGGCTTGTCAGGCAAGCTGATGTGGGGACATTTGGCAGGGAGGAAGGGACGATCGACATCTGGTAACGCGGAAACCGGACAGTGGAAGCCGGGAGGCGATTCCGAAGAAAAAATGGGAGCGGAGGGAGCCGCTCCCGTGAGAAAGATTGGAAAGTTCTCCGAAGTCTAAGGCTTCGCTGCAACGGCTTTGGCTTTGGCAAGGTCAGGGACGACGCCGAGCTGTTGCATAAGGCCCAGAGCGTCCCAGTTGACATAGCCTTCCACCAGCTTGCCGTTCGAGAGGCGGGCGATGGTCACGCCGGTGATATTGAACTGCTTGCCTGTTGGAGCAATCCCGTTGAGATCACCTTTGTGGGTGCCGCGGCAGGACCAACGGGTCATGACGGTTTCGCCCTCGGCAATGATGTCCTCGACCGTCAAGTGAATGTCGGGGAAAGCAGTGCGGTAGAGAGTTGCTCTCTTCCTTTCACTCTCGGGACCATGCCCAAAATCGGGCGTCGAAGAGTCATGATGGGTGTAGTTGGGGGTAAAGAGCTGATCCGCAAGCGACTGATTGCCCTTGTTCCAAAATTCTTCAATGAGACGACGGATGATAGCTTTGTTATTTTCAGACATTTCGTGTTCTCCTCTTTAAGAAAAGCAAAAACGGTCCTCGCATGTGGCGAGTCGAGCTCGAATGTTGTGGGTTGGAACCGCTGCGGTCTTGCGCGTGCAGTCCTGTGCGTCGGAGAGTAGTGCAGGCCCCGCCGCGAGCGGAGAAAAAGGAACCGAGGACGTACTGCCCTCTTGGCGCTCGTTGCGGAGCTTAGGTGTTCAAGGAACTGCGCTCGTACTAGGGAGCGGGAGTCTCGCCGCAAACGGCGAAATCTCAGCGACGATTCTGTTCCCCAGGAACGTGGGTGTCAAGGAGAATCGAAAAACTTTCTGTGCAAAAGGACCGGCGCATAATCTGATTACGCGGTTACCGGAGAAGTGGAATTGGACCCGAAACCACATGTGTGGCTCTTCGGCGATCAATAGCCGATCACCAGAACCGCTCTTTAATTTCTCTGTGGCGTACTTTGTGTCATAAAGTAGACACGAAGCGCGAACCTATCTTGCGGACCAAATCGCTAATAGCTGCTTTTAGCGTTCCCTTGTTTTTGCTGCGTTTTTGAAGATTCTGCCGGACAATCCCGGTATCGCTGCCAAGCTTTTCTAAGCCTCTAATTGTCTAGCGTATCCGAGCAGTCCCAGTGCCGTGGGACTGCTTTGGGACTATTTCCGCGAATTCTGCGGTTGCTACCGACCGCGGCAATTACCCCGATCTGACTGGCATCGCTCAGATGTTGGGCTTGGATCAGCGCGCCAAAAATTCCACATTAGCGGGGCGGCATCGAAAAAGAACACGCCGTTTCTGATGGAATCACTCGGTGCCAATCCGAAGGATTTTGATCGCGACAAGGACCAGCAAACCAGGGTGGCCGCGTGGGAACTGGATACGGTGAGCCGCACCTTGAGAAGCGTTTGGACGGACAAAGACTCTCAGAAACGCCTCTCACCGAGTGGCTGGCAGCTTTCTGGAGCAGTACTCGAAAACGCGAGCTTTGATGGTTTGGACTTCACCGAAACCGATTTCAGCTTCGGCATTCTTTCAACTCGAGCTTCAAGGGTACTCACTTTGACTGAGCCACCCTGAAGGATACATACTTGCGCAAAGTTGCCTTGGATAACGCCGATTTCATCGGCGTAAAGGTCTACGGCGGGAGCAAATGGGAGGACTCGAACTGGTGGGACGCGAAATGTCTCCCCCAGCCGCTGCTGGATTACTTGCTTGAGGCAAACTCACATCCGGTGACCGAGGAGACGAAGTCCAAGCTCGTAGCGAACTGCCACTAATCATTCGAGCTCACCGACGGAGCGCCGAGCATGCGCCACGACCACAGAGCCATCCCGCGCCAAGGCGGGACTGGCTAGTTCTTCCTTTTCGCTTCCCTCTAAACGCCAATATCGAACATTCCGGGCCGACCGGCCTTTGTGGCCTTCCGCCCCATGCTTACCGCAGGCGACAAGCTGCTGTACGCCGCTCGTTGCTCGCCACCCCCCACCGCTTCCTCTAAAATCTTTCCTATGTCGAAAAACTATCTGCAGGCTGCCGTCGAGATTGCCCAAGAAGCCGGAAAGATCCTCATCGAGGAATTCTCGCGGCCGCTGGATATTCGCTACAAAGGCGACGAAGTGGACCTGGTCACGCAGGCGGACAAGCGCTCGGAGCAATTGATTGTTTCCCGCCTCAACGAATATTTTCCGGGGCACGCCATCACCGCCGAAGAGGGCACTGGCCAGGACACCGCTTCCGAATTTCGGTGGCACGTCGATCCGCTCGACGGCACCACGAATTTCGCCCATCACTATCCTTGTTTCTGTGTTTCCATCGCGCTGGCCGAGCGCGACACGCTGCTTGCCGCTGCAATTTTCAATCCCTACTACAACGAGCTGTACACGGCAGCGCGAGGCGCAGGCGCCGCCTTCAACGGCAGGAAAATCGCAGTCTCCAAGGTCACCACCCTCTCGACAAGCCTGCTCTGCACCGGCTTTCCCGTGCGCAACCGCCGAATCAGCCCGAATCTTCAGTATTACGGCGAGTTCACTCAGCGAACCCACGGTGTGCGCCGCGACGGGTCGGCGGCGCTCGATTTGGCCTGTGTGGCTTCCGGGTGCTTCGACGGCTTCTGGGAATTCGGCCTCAACAAGTGGGACGTCGCCGCGGGCGTTCTGCTCATTGAAGAAGCTGGCGGCAAGGTCACCGACTTCGAGGGAAAACCATACCAGCTGGGCGCGCCGGTCATTCTTGCAACGAACGGCTTCATTCATGAAGAAATGCGCCAAGTGGCATGGGAGATTTCCCGACGTGCCCCGGCGCCCCCGTTAACGTTGGATCCCAAAAACTCCCCCTAAGGATCTGCTGGTCGCAGATAGCTTCGCGAAGTGTGAGGAATCAGGCGTCCAGGTACCACGGGACGTTGATGACGATGATGCGCTGGTTGCCGCGGAGCAGGAGAAGCGCCTTCAAGACCGAGGCACGTTTGTTATGAAACAAATGGTGATACCAGTGGCGTTCCACCAGCTCTGGAACCAGAACGGCAATTTGCTGGCCAGGATTCGCGCGTTCGGCTTCAAGAACGTAATCCACAATCGGGGCAAGGACTAATCGGTAAGGCGACGGCAACACGACCAATTCCGGCGCAGCCAGGCCGGCCACCATGGCGGGCTGCTCGACGAAACGGCACCATTCGTCGCGAAAAATATCCGAGCCCTGTCCGCAGTCGACGTGAATGGCACGGATGTTGGGAGAAATCTTGAAGGCAAAGCGCAGTGCCTTCTTGACGATACGATTCCAGCCCTGCACGGGCAAAATGACCAGCGGAGGGATCGTGTCGGTCAGCTCGAGTGGAGTCATGCTGCGAACTTCCAGGAAAACGGCGTGATAATGACGCCTCACTAGTCCCATGGCCAGCAGCAGCCCTGGGATCAACAGCACGGTAATCCAGGCGCCTTCCACAAATTTCGCCACGAGAACGACGATCACGGTGATGCCCGTAGCAAACGCACCCAAACCATTGATCAACAGGCTCCGCGTTGCGCCTTTGCCACCAACGCGGCGCCAGTGGCCAACCATGCCGGCCTGGGAAAGAGTGAAGGCGAGAAACGCGCCCACGGCGT
>QHYJ01000080.1 GCA_003223255.1 Acidobacteriota bacterium
CGGCAGCCGTCAAAAAGGTATGACCGCTGTACCACTTGGCGCCAAATTGTGTCAAGGGATATTCAAGCATTCTAGCGGGATTTTGGTCAGTCGAGCTGTCGTGGAAGGGAAGAATGGGGTATAGTGGTTGGACCAAGTGTAGGGGTTATACCGTTTTGTCGAAGACCGTCTCCCTTCGGATCCATCTGAAACCAGCAAGGAGGAGTAGACTGCGGATCCGGCGGACCTGCATGGCGGGATAAATCTGCCGCCGGGACCGGGCGTGGATGGGGCAAAAAGCGGGATTTGGAGGAGAGAAATGGCGATTGCGACGGTGAATCCGGCGACCGGACAGGTAGTAAAGACTTTCGAATCATTGTCGGACGCGCAACTTGAAGTGAAACTGCAGAAAGCGGCGGATACGTTTTTGAGTTACCGCAAAACACCATTTGCCGAGCGCTCGCGCCTGATGATGAATGCTGCGGCGGTTCTGGAAAAAGAAAAAGAGACTTACGCGCGGGTGATGACCACGGAGATGGGGAAGACTTTCCGGTCGGCGGGAATGCGGAGAGATTTTTGGCGGACGAAGTCGTGGAGACGACGGCGAAACGCAGCTACATTCGCTATCTGCCGTTGGGGCCGGTGCTGGCAGTGATGCCGTGGAATTTTCCCTTCTGGCAGGTGCTGCGGTTTGCCGCTCCGGCTTTGATGGCGGGAAATGTGGGGCTGCTGAAGCATGCTTCGATCGTGCCGCAGTCGGCGCTGCTCATCGAAGAGATTTTTAAGAAGGCAGGATTTCCCGATGGAGCTTTTCAAACGCTGCTGATTAGCTCGCAGAAGGTGGACCGCGTGCTGGCGGATCCGCGCGTCGCAGCGGCCACGCTGACAGGAAGCGAAGGGGCGGGCGTGGAAGTGGGAGTGGGAGCGGCAAAAAGAATCAAGAAAGTGGTGCTGGAGTTGGGGGGCAGCGATCCGTTCATCGTGATGCCGAGCGCGAATCTCGACGAAGCGGTCAGAGTTGCCGTGACCGCACGTTGCATCAACAATGGACAATCGTGCATCGCGGCAAAGAGATTCATCATCCATGACACAATATATCCGGAATTTGAGAATCGATTTGTGGAGAGAATGCGCTCGCTTAAGGTCGTCGGCACAAGGGCTGGAGGACTTGGACCGGGAGGTAAAGAGAACCGTCGAATTGGGTGCAAAAGTTTTGACGGGAGGCAAGCCGCTCGACCGGCCGGGGAATTTCTATGCGCCGACGGTGTTGACCAATATTCCCAAGGGTTCGCCGGCGCACAAGGAGGAGCTGTTCGGGCCGGTAGCGAGCGTGTTCCGGGCGAAGGACCTGGAGGATGCGATTCGCCTTGCCAACGATACGCGGTTTGGTTTGGGGGCCAGCGCTTGGACCAATGACGACAAGGAACGGGAGCGGTTTATCAACGAACTCGAGGCGGGGATGGTGTTCATTAACCGGATGGTGGCGTCCGACCCGCGGCTGCCGTTTGGCGGAGTGAAGTGGTCGGGGCACGGCAGGGAACTGGGCGTTCACGGAATCCGAGAGTTCACTAACATCAAGACCGTGTGGATCGAGTAGGGAAAGAGTAGGTTGCAAGGGGAGGGACGGTTTGGTAGAAGTGGTCCGACAACCCGACCAGCTGAGGCTGCGCCCAGTACTAAGCTTTGGAAAATCAATGGGTTCATATGGTCCACCGGTAATACCAAGGTTGGAAGAGTTCTTCCTCGATCTCTGGAGATGATGATGTACAAAGTTGTGCGTTCCTCCCGCTTGTATGAGCAAATCGTCCAGCAGGTAGAGGAGTCCATCCAGAAAGGCGCGTTGAAGACCGGCGACAAGCTTCCCCCGGAACGAGAGTTAGCCCAACAATTTGGAGTCAGCCGAACCGCGGTGCGCGAGGCGGTGAAGGCTCTGCGGGAGAAGGGTTTTGTGGAAGCTTACCCGGGCCGGGGGACTTTCATCATGGAAACCAGCGCCCACCCGATCCGGTTGTCGCTGGACCGCATGGTGAAGGCCGGGCAGGCGGAAGGTTCGCGGTATTTGACCGAAGTCCGGGAGATGATGGAGCCGGAAATTGCGGCACTTGCGGCAGAGCGCGCCGAAGCTGAGGACCTAGCCGCCATGCACGAGTCGTTCGAGGTGATGGAACGAGCGAAAAGGGACCCGGACGCGTTCATCGAGGCGGACCTCGATTTTCACCTGGCCTTGGCAGAAGCGGCTGCCAATCCCATCATCTTGTCCTTGATCGATTCGATTGTGGGGCTGCTCCGCGAGCAACGGATGGGAATTTTTCAGGTGGAAGGCGGGCCGGAGCGGGGCCAGTATCACCACAAGAAAATTTTGGATGCGGTGGAGCATCGGGATGCCGCAGGAGCACGCGAGGCGATGAAAGCGCACATGAGGCAGGTGCGGGAAGATTCGAGGAAAGCGCGCGGCGGTTAAGACCGAAGGAGAATGGAAGTAAGCAATTGGGCGGGAGAAATAGGTCCATGGCGAATCTGGGATTTGTGGGCTTGGGGGTGATGGGCGGCGAGATGGTGAGTCGCCTGCTCGGCAAGGGCCACAGTGTCACCGGCTACAACCGGACGCGTTCGAAGGCGGAATGGCTGATCAAGAAGGGAATGAAGTGGGCGCACACGCCCAAGGCGGTGGTCGAGGCGAGCGATATCACGCTGTCGATGGTCACGAACTCGGCGGCGCTGGCGGCGGTGATGAATGGTCCGGACGGGATGTTGGCGGGAGTCAAGCCGGGAACAATTTTTGTGGACATGAGCACGGTGGGGCCGGCGTTCAGCAGGGAGATTGCCGCGAAAGTGCGGGAAAAAGGCGGCGACATGGTGGACTCGCCGGTTTCCGGAAGCGTGATTACGCTGCAAGAAGGCAAGCTTTCCGTGATGGTGGGCGGGCGCAAAGAAACGTTCGAGAAAGTGAAGCCGTTGCTGCTGGATATTGGACCGAAAGTGACGCACGTGGGAGAGAACGGACAGGCGCTGGTGATGAAGATTGGCGTGAACTTGAGCCTGGCGGTGCAGATGCTGGCATTTTGTGAAGGCGTGCTGCTGGCAGAAAAGAGCGGGATCAAGCGGGAGACCGCGGTGGAGGTGCTGACGCACAGCGTGATCGCGTCGCCGATGGTGCAGTATCGGGGGCCGTTTGTGCTGAACATGCCGGAAGAAGCGTGGTTCAACGTCAACATGATGCAGAAAGACATGCTGCTGGCGCTGGAGCTCGGGCGGCAGCTGAACGTGCCGATGCCGACGACGGCAGTAACAAATGAGTTTTTGACCGCAGCGCGAGGGATGGCGCTGGAGGAAAGGGATTTCGCGATAGTGTTTGAGGTTTTGGCGCGTATGTCGGGGCTATCCACAAAAGTGTCCGGAGCTTCCCAATGACCATTGCCACGGACCAAGCCAGAGTGATCGATGGCGTGAGAGCGGAGCAATGGATTCGCATTTACCGGCGCATGGTGACGATTCGGGAGTTTGAAGAGAGTGTGAACGAGCTTTATACGCGGGCCCTGATGCCGGGCCTGGCGCACCTGTACATCGGGGAAGAAGCGGTGGCCGTGGGGATTTGCGCGGCGCTGCGGCAGACGGATTACATCACCAGCACGCATCGCGGGCATGGGCATTGCCTGGCCAAGGGCGCTTCGCCGGACCGCATGTTTGCGGAATTGCTGGGAAAAGAAGCGGGATATTGCCGGGGGAAGGGCGGGTCGATGCACATCGCCGATCCGGCCACGGGGAATCTGGGCGCGAATGCGATTGTTGGAGGGAGCGCAGGAATCGCGACAGGCGCAGCGCTATCGTCGAAGCGGCTAGGCACGGGGCAAGTGACGGTTTGCTTTTTTGGCGAAGGCGCTCTGGGACAGGGCGTTTTGTACGAGGTGATGAACCTGGCGGCGCTATGGAAGCTGCCGGTCATCTACGTTTGCGAGAACAATCTGTATAACGAATACACGCACTATTCGGAGACAACGGCAGGGGACATGCTGGCGCGCGGCGCCGCGTTCGGCGTGCAGGCGGAAAGCGTAGATGGGCAGGACGTGCGCGCAGTTTACGCCGCGGCGCAACGTTTGGTGGAGCGAGCGCGCAAGGGAGAAGGACCGACGTTTTTGGTTTGCCGTACGTACCGTTACCACGGACACCATGTGGGCGACATCAACCGCGAATACTACCGGTCGAAGCAGGAAGAACAGGAGTGGAAGACCAAGGGCGACCCCATCAAGAACTTCGCGGCATGGATGATCCAGCAAAGAATTTCAGACGCGGCGGCGCTCGAAGAGATGCAGAAGGAAGTGCGAGCGGAGACGAAAGCGGCGGTGGAGTTTGCGATTGCGGCGCCGTATCCCAAGCCGGAAGAAGCGGACGAGGACGTGTATGCCTGAAGTGGCCGTACGCGAATTGACGTTTGCGCAAGCGGTACGCGAGGCGCTGGCAGAGGAGATGCGGCGCGACAAGCGTGTGTGCATTTTCGGCGAGGACGTGGCGGAAGCCGGAACGCCGTTCAAAGTTTTGTCGGGATTGGTAGAAGAATTTGGCTGCGAACGCGTGCTGGATACGCCGATTTCGGAGGCGGGATTCACCGGGATGGGAGTGGGCGCGGCGATGACGGGGCTGCGGCCGGTGGTGGACATCATGTTCGGCGATTTTCTGACACTAACGATGGACCAGTTGGTGAATCAAGCCGCGAAAGTGCATTACATGTCCGGGGGAACGTGGAAGGTGCCGATGGTGTTGCGCACGACGCTGGGAGCGACGCGGCGCTCGGCGGCGCAGCATTCGCAATCGCTGCATGCTTGGTTGAGCCATGTGCCGGGATTGAAAGTGGCTATGCCGTCGACTCCATACGATGCGAAAGGGCTACTGAAGACAGCGATTCGCGACGAAAATCCCGTGATCTTTTTCGAAGACAAGATGATGTACAAGCTGAAAGGGTCGGTGCCGGAAGGGGAGTACACGATTCCGTTTGGCGTGGCGGACGTGAAGCGCGAAGGCGAGGACGTCACCATTGTGGCGACCAGCAGCATGGTGCAAGTGGCGCTGGGCGCCGCGGAGATGCTGGAGAAAATCGGCGTGAGCGCGGAAGTGATCGATCCGCGAACGACATGGCCGCTGGATGAAAAGACGCTGGTGGAATCGGCAAAGAAAACTTCGCGGGCGATCGTGGTGGAAGAAGGATATGGGCGGTATGGAGTTACCGGGGAGATGGCGTCGGTGATTGCGGAAGGCGCGTTTTACAGCCTGGATACTCCCGTGAAGCGCATGGGCGCGATGCACGTGCCGATCCCGTTTTCACCGCCGCTGGAAGACGTAACGGTGCCGACGGAACAAACGGTTTTTGAGGCGGCGCGGGCGATGTGCGGGAAAGCGTGATGGCGCGGAGTAAAAATACAAGAGTTTTTCTCAGGGGCTAAAGCCCGCTGAGGTGCGAGCTTTTATGTCGGAGCTAAAGCTCCGACCTCCAATGCAGCGGGGAGGTGGGAGATGGCGCTGAAAACGTATGGGGCGATGGCGGTGGATTGGGAGAACCGCATTGATTTTGACCGGCTGCGCCGCGAGCGGCTGGCTCGGGCGAAAGCGCTGCTGGCGAAATCGGAGATGGGCGCACTGTTGTGCTTCGACATGAACAACGTACGGTACATCACCGCAACGCACATCGGAACGTGGGCCCAGGACAAAATCAGCCGGTTCACGCTGCTGCCGCAGAATGATGAACCAATTCTGTGGGACTTTGGGAGCGCGGCGCGGCACCACCAACAAAATTGCCCTTGGCTCGGCGAACGCTCGCGCGCGGGAATTCCGCTGCTACGCGGGGCGATGTCGCCGGAGATGGGCCGCGCGGAGAATGTGGCGCGGAAGATCAAAGTGAGCCGCTGGAAATCGACGTGGTCGAGCCGCCGATTTTGTTTGCACTGCAGAAAGAAGGCATCAAGGTCGTTGACGGCCAGCAGTTGATGAGCGACGCGCGCGTGATCAAGACGCAAGATGAGATTTCGCTGCTGAATCACTCGGCGATGATGGTGGACGCGGCCTACGACGAGTTGTACCGCGCGATGAAGCCGGGAATGAGCGAAAACCAGGCGGTCGGCTTGGTGAGCAAGGTGTTGTACGACCTGGGCTCGGAATTTGTCGAAGCCGTGAACGCCATTTCCGGCGAGCGGTGCAGTCCGCATCCACACGTGTTTTCCGACCGAGTGCTGCGGCCGGGCGATCCCGTGTACTACGACATTCTGCATTCCTACATGGGCTACCGCACGTGCTATTACCGGTGCTTCACGATCGGGTATGCGTCACACGCGATGCGCGATGCGTACCAGCGCTGCCGAGAATATCTGGATGCAGCGATCGAGTTGGTGCGGCCAGGGAGAACCACGGCGGAGATTGCGTCGGTGTGGCCGAAGGCGGAAGAGTTTGGATTTCCAGACGAAGAGGCGGCCTTCGCGCTGCAGTTCGGGCATGGCATCGGGTTGGCGATTTGGGAGAAGCCGGTAATCAGCCGGCTGGTTTCGCTGGAGCATTCGCACGAGATCAAGCCGGGAATGGTGTTCGCGCTGGAAACCTTCTGGCCGTCAAGCGATGGATGGAGCGCGGCGCGCATTGAAGAAGAAATCGTGGTGACGGCCACGGGACACGAAGTGATTACGCGATTCCCTGCGGAAGAGTTGATGGTAGCAGGAGCGCACTACTACACGGCGAACGGACCGCTTTCGAGGACGCGCGAGAACGAGCAGCCGCCGAGCCGACGCGTGAAAGAAAAGGTGGAAGCCATCGCAAAGGCGCAAGGAGTGGCGGCGACGGACTGATAGCAGTCCTTAGTCTTAAGTTGTAAGTGCTAAGTGAAGAGAGATTTGGGGGGCCCGAAGCTCTGCTGAGTCCGCGTCAGTATGCATGTCTCCTTTGTTTCAATTACGCGCGTAGGGATTAACGAATGGCGATTAGTGTGGTGATGCCGGCGCTGGAAATGGCGCAGGAAACGGGGAAGCTGCTGGCGTGGCGAAAAAAAGAAGGCGAGAGTGTCCGCAAAGGCGAGCCGCTGCTGGAGATTGAAACCGACAAGGCAGTCGTGGAAGTGGAGGCGCCTGGAGACGGGACGCTCGCGGGAATTACCGCCGATGTGGGCGCGGTGATTCCCGTGGGAGAAACGATTGCGTGGCTGGTGGCACCGGGAGAGAAACCGCCGGCGAGAGCCGGGCCGGCTGCGCTGGCAGCGCGCGCCACAAGCGGAGCGGCGCAGCAAGCTGCAGCTGGGGTGCAGACCGGGGCTGCCGCCAGGATAGTTGTTGCTGGTCGGGCGCTGCAGATTTCGCCGAAGGCGAGGCGGCTGGCGAAGGAATTGGGCGTTGACCTTGCGCTGGTGCGAGGAACAGGACCGGACGGCGTAATTACTGCGGAAGACGTGACGAAGTTTTCCGATTCAAGAGGAGCAGTTGCTGGCGCGGCTGCACCAGTCGCGGTTTCTAAAGTGGAGCCGTTGAGCCAACTCGCGCGGCTCATGGCCGACTGCTCAGAGCTGGACGAGCGTGCCTCACTTTTTCCTGGTGCGCGAGATCGATGCGAGCGGGCTCGTCACAGCACAGAAACGATACCGTGAGGAAGCAGAAAAGTCGCTGAAGGCAGTGCCGAGGATCACCGATTTGCTGATTGCATGGATTGCGCGAACGCTGGCGAAACATCCGCGCATGAATGCGAGTTGGACAGGAGAAAGTATCCGCTCTAATGCAGAAATCAACATCAGCCTGGCCGTGGCGGTGAAGGATGGCGTGGTCGGCGCGGTGATTCACAAAGCCGACACCTTGAAGATCACAGAAATCTCTTCGCTGCGGCGCGAATTGACGGAACGCGCGAGAGCAGGGAGGCTGCGGCCAGCGGACATTATCGGAGGGACTTTCACGCTGAGCAATTTGGGGATGTACAGGGTGGATGCTTTCAGCGCGATTATCACGCCCCCGCAAGCAGCTGTTCTCGCGGTGGGCGCCATCTCTGACCGCGTGGTGGCGGTGGAAGGCAAGCCTGCGGCGCGTCCGATGATGACCATGACGCTTTCGAGCGATCATCGCGTTGTGGATGGCGCGCGAGCGGCGGAGTTTTTAAACGATTTGGCAGAGGCGATTCGCGAACCAAAGAACCTGCTTTAGTGAGCTACGCGAAACGCGTCTTTGTTTCGTCGTTTTGATTGGCCAAACCTAGCTCCAGCAGAAAAGAATCCAACTGTGGCGCCAGAGCCTTTCCCGAGGGAGGTGTTTCATGAGCAAAGTGAGCCGGCGGGCATTCGTGAAGACGACGGCCCTGGCGCCTCTGGCGGTCACGCCGTTCACCTTGGGCGCGCAAACGCCCAAAGAAGATCGCTTTGACGTTGTTGTGGCAGGCGCCGGGCACAACAGCATGGTCACTGCGGCGTATCTGGCCAAAGCGGGTTATCGGTGTTTGCTGCTGGAAGGGCGTCCAATCGTTGGTGGCGGCGTGAAAACCGCGGAATTGACGCTGAAGGGATTTAAAGACGACGTTTGTTCCACGTCGCACGCCTTTTTGATGGATAACCCGATGATCAAGAACGACGAGCTCCCTCTGCGTGACTACGGGCTCGAGTACATTGATCCTGATCCGATCTTTCACGTTCCCTTTGCGGACGGCACTTACCTGACGCAATGGCGCGACGTGGACCGCACCTGTGACGAGTTCGCAAAATTTTCGAAGAAAGATGCGGCGGCGTATCGAAAGATGCTGGCGGAGTTTGACGCTATCCGGCCGATTGTATTTGGGGCAAGCTTCATGCCCATCGGTTTCGGCAAACCGCTGAATGACCAGTTGGGGCAATTGCCGCGCGGCAAATTGTGGCAGCGGCGGATGGCCATGTCCGCGTGGGAAATCATTCGCGATACATTTGAGGACGAGCATTCGCGCACGTTCCTGCTATTTATGGCCCATCTCGCGGCCGAGCCTCCGGACGCGCCAACGACCGGCCGGATGGCGTATGGCGCCGCACGCCAGCAGCACTCTGGCCGCCCTATCCCGAAGGGCGGATCGGGGGTATTGACGCAAGCTCTGGCGCGTTACATCGAAGCGCATGGCGGCGCGTTGCTCACCAACAAATGGGTAAAACGCTTGATCGTGGAGAACGGCCGATGCGTTGGCGTGGAATGCAGCGACGGGAGTTCGTATAGCGCCGAAAAGGCGGTGGTTTCGACGATTCACATCAAACATCTTGTGGACATGGCGCCACGCGAATTGTGGGGCCAGGATTTCATCGACGGCGTGGACACCTGGCAGGCGGAAAACCCCATGTTTGTGACGCACTACGCGATGAGCGAACCGCCAAAGTTTGCCGTAGCAGGAGGCACTCTCGCGCCGATCGAAGCGGGTATTCTGGCTTCGCCGGAGCGGGCGCTGCGATTTGGGTATGACGACCAGAGAGGTGTAGTGAATCTGGAAAATCCTCCCATGCAAATTATTACCTGTACAGTGGCGGACCCGTCGCGCGCGCCGGCAGGAATGCACACCGTTAAAGTGGTCGGGTGGCAGCCGTACGAATTGAAGGAAGGCCCGGAGCATTGGGACAAGATCAAGAACGAGGTCTCCGACACCTATTGGCAACACCTGCGGCGCTACGCCCCAAATTTGACGGAGGACAAGATTCTTGCGCGCTTCATCGAGAGCCCACTCGATTTGGAGCGCATGAATCCGCATTTCTGGCATGGCAGCGCGCACGCCGGCGCGCAATGCGCATCGCAGGTTGGACCGATGCGGCCGATGCCGGGCTGGGCGCAACATCGCATGCCGATTACCGGCTTGTATCAAACCGGAGCCACGACGCATCCGGGCGGATCGGTCACCGGAGGGCCAGGGCGAAATGCGGCGACGGTAATCCTCAAAGATTTTGGGACCAGCATCGAGGAAGTGGTGAGCAAGAAGGCGTAGTCTTGCAGGCAAATCAACTGGCGATTCCCTGGTGCGGGGAGACGCATAGATGAAAACGAAGAGACGAGTCTCCTTGGTGTCCTTTGGCATGACCGCGGCGGCGTTGGTCTTCTTTTTTGTAGGAAGTTCCGCGACACAGCAAGCCGGGCTATCCCAGACGGCAAGAACCATGGTGCCGGGCAATCCCAGCGAACATCCCGCGCCAACGCAGCCCATCCCGTACAGCCATAAGAAACATTTGGCATTTGGCTTGGAATGCAAGATGTGCCACACGAATCCCGAACCCGGCAAGCTGATGACGTTTCCCGAAACCGGCAGATGCATGCAATGCCATGCAACTGTTGCTAAGGATAAGCCCACGATACGGAAATTGGCGAATTACGCGAAATCGAAGCAAGTGATTCCTTGGGTGCGTGTTTACATCGTGCTCCCGGGCGTAGCGTGGAGCCACCGGCCGCATCTTCAAGCGGGAGTGGCCTGCGAGACGTGTCATGGGCAGGTGCGCGAGATGGAGCAAATGTCCGAGGTGACCAGCGTGACGACCATGTATGTCTGCCTGAACTGCCATGAAATGAATCACGCCAAAACCGCGTGCGACACTTGCCACAAATCCTGGTCGGGGGGAAAATTTATCGGGTAAGGAGGGCTCATGGCCAAGGTGATGGAAATTGAAGTGAATGGCAGACGCTGCGCCGTCAGCTACCCTCCGGACACGCCACTTTTGTATGTGCTGCGCGATGAACTCGGCCTCACGGGCACGAAATATGGCTGCGGAGAAGGGCAGTGCGGTGCGTGCACGGTGCTGCTAGGGGGAGCGCCGAGACGCTCGTGCCAGATTCCCGTCAGCGCGGCGGCGAGAAAACCCATTACCACGATTGAAGGTTTGGAGAAGGAAGGCAAGCTGCATCCGGTGCAGCAGGCGTTTCTCGACGCAGGCGCGTTTCAGTGCGCGTACTGCACTTCGGGAATGGTGATGAGCATTGTCGGCTTGCTGCAAACGAATCCGAATCCAAAACTAGAAGACATTGTTCAGTTCTTACAAGGAAATGTCTGCCGGTGCGGAACGCACCCGCGCATCATCGCGGCAGTGCAACACGCAGCGAAGATGATCGAGGAGGGTGCGCGATGAACACCACGAAAGAGAAGTTTATTGCCGAGCCGGAGCGGTACGAATTTAGCGCCCTGCCCATCCATCAATTCGAGCTACAGCGACGCGATTTTTTCAAGATCTTAGGCGCTGGGATCGCCGTGTTCCTGGTGGCGAAAGATGCGCTGGCCGCGCAAGAGACAGCTCCCGGATCGCGCTCGTTCCACAACGAAGAGCCGCCGAAAGAGATTACTTCCTGGCTGCACGTGGGCGAAGATGGAACTGTGACCGGATTCACGGGCAAAGCGGAAATGGGCCAGAACATTCGAACGTCCATTTCGCAAACTCTCGCGGACGAATTGCGCGTGCCCTTCGAAGACGTGCGCCTGGTGATGGCGGATACCAGTTTGACGCCGTTTGACGCCGGCACGTTCGGCAGCCGTACCACGCCCACGATGACGCCGCAATTCCGCCGTGTTGCGGAGGCGGCGCGCAATTTGCTCGTCGGTGTGGCAGCCAAGGAATGGGGGGTTGCGCCGGAAGGGTTGATTGCTGCAGACGCAAAGGTGACTGACCCCGTTTCGAAACGTTCGCTGACCTATGCGGAACTGGCGCGAGGCAAGACTCTGGCGCAAAATTTGCCCGCGGAAGATCCCATCACGCCTGCGACGGAATGGAAAATTGCAGGAAAGCCCCTTCCAAAGGTGGACGGCCGTGCGTTCGTCACCGGGAGTCACAACTATACGAGCGATATCCGGCTTAAAGGTATGCTTTACGGCAAAGTCCTGCGCCCGCCATCGTTTGGCGCGACGCTCGTTTCCTGTGATGACAGCGCGGCGAAGGCCATGAGCGGCGTTGTTGTTGTGCGCGATGGCGATTTCGTCGGCGTCGCGGCGCCGAGCGCACACGAAGCACAGAAGGCGCTCGATGCCATTCGCACGCAATGGAAGGAAGTGCCGCAAGTATCCAGCAAGGAAATCTTCTCGTACGTCAAGAACAATGCGGAGCCCACGTCGAACGAGAGGTTCCGGAGGCAGAAAGGCTCGGTCGAAGAAGGACTCGCCAGCGCGGCGGAGCGCCTCGATGCGATCTACAACGTTGCATATATCGCGCACGCGCCGCTCGAGCCCCGTGCTGCCGTGGCTCAATTCGCCGAGGGCAAGCTTACGGTATGGACTGGAACACAGCGGCCGTTTGCGAATCGCGACGAATTGGCCAGTGTTTTTCACATGCCAGAGAGCAATGTCAGAGTCATCACTCCCGACACGGGTGCGGCATACGGAGGCAAGCACACCAGCGATGCAGCAGTCGAGGCCGCCCGTTTGGCGCGCGCTGCCGGGAAGCCTGTAAAGGTGGTCTGGACGCGCGAAGAAGAATTTACCTGGGCCTATTTCCGACCCGCGGGCGTGATCGAAGTCAACAGCGGTATCACCGAGGATGGAAAGCTGACAGCTTGGGAATTCCACAATTATCATTCCGGTTCGTCGGGGATCGAAACGCCGTACGACGTTGCAAATCAGTTGACGCAATACCATCAAGTGCCGTTGGTTTTGCGCAGTGGTTCGTATCGCGGCCTGGCTGCGACGGCAAACCATTTCGCGCGCGAGACGCACATGGACGCCCTGGCGCGCTTGGCTAAACTGGATCCGCTGGAATTTCGCTTGAAAAACGCTTCGGATGCGCGACTGCGGGCGGTGCTGGAAGCCGTGACGAAATCATTTGCCTGGCCACGCAAGAAAACGCAAGTGGGGCAGGGGTTTGGCCTCGCTTGTGGCTCCGAGAAAGGCAGCTATGTGGCCGCGTGCGCCGAAGTTGCGGTTGACCGCGCCTCTGGTGGGGTGCGTGTGGTTCATGTTGTTGAAGCCTTCGAATGCGGCGCGATCGTCAATCCGGATGGTTTGCGCAATCAGGTGGTGGGTGCAATCATCCAGGGTTTGGGCGGAGCGCTCTTCGAAGCCATGGAGTTCGAAAATGGGCGGATCAAGAATCCGCACTTTGCCACGTATCGCGTCCCGCGATTCCGCGATGTACCGGAGATTGAAGCGATACTCCTCGATCGAAAAGACATCCCGTCGGCAGGCGCCGGCGAGACGCCCATCATGGCGATTGCCCCAGCTGTCGGCAATGCGCTGTTCGACGCCACGGGCGTGCGCCTCAACAATTTGCCACTGGTGCCGAATGGGCTACGAGCGGTTTGAAAAAACAAAACAGGCGCGGAAATTTAAGAGTTAGAATGGACTCTGCATGAAACGTTTGGACCTAGTCTTGTGTTTGGCCGCCGGGCTGTTCGGCTTCGGCGCCTGCAAGAAGCAGGTGAGCAACAACGACGCCATCCGCGCGGGAATTCTCCAGCACCTGACCGCGATTGGCACGCTCAACATGAGCGCGATGGACATGGATGTTCGCAGTGTATCTATCAATGGCAATCAGGCGCACGCGGAAGTGGAGTTTCGCCCCAAGACGGGCGGCGCACCCGGCGCGGGAATGCACGTGGCGTACAATCTCGAAAAACGCGATGGCACTTGGGTCGTACTCAAAACGGAGTCGCTGGGCGGCATGATTCAGCACCCCAATCCCGGCCAGAATCCACATACGAATCCGGACGTGCATTCCGGAGCGTTGCCGAATTTCAACGAAATCATGAATCCTTCCGGCGCTCCCGCGCAGGGCGCACTGCCTCCGGGCCGCCCGCAAGTGAATTCGCCGCAACAAACGAAACCCCAACCCGGCGGCCAAAGCCAGACGTCCTCAAGCAAGCCTTAGGGAGTCCATCAGAAGTCTTGCAACTGGTCGGTTGGCAGGGCTACGCGAACCGCTCGCGTGCACTTCAGTAATTCCCACAGTTTCCGCCAGGTATTCCACTTCCGATTCGCGGTCACCCGAGACCAGCATCACCTTGCGCACGCCGTGGCGCGGCTGAAGGTGCTCGATGAACGTGCGGCTGTCTTTTCGAGGTGTGTCGTGAAAACGCAGCGCCGCGGCATACTGGTCATCGATAAAAACCAGGCATTCCAGGCCGCTTACAAGGGGCGGGAGAGGAAATTGCTCCGCGGCAACTTCCCGCGGCCCATAATCCGAACTTTTCGGCCTTCGGCAATGCCGAGCAGCCCCTCTCCCGGGTGTTCACTGACGTGAGCCACCGGCAGGAACGCCATATTTTCGTGCTTGGCGGCGGCCACAATGGCAGTAGCCAGCGGATGCTTGGAATATTGCTCCAGGCTCCCGGTGAGTTGCATGACTTTTCTGCGATCGAAACCTGCTTCGCAAATTACCTCCGTGAGCGTGGGCTTCCCGTACGTCAGCGTTCCCCTCTTATCGAAAATTAGTGTTCGGCAGGAATCGATTTGCTCCAAGATTCCGGGATTCTTGATGATGATCGCCCTTCGTGCGGAAAGCGAAAATTGCACCACCGATTGCCGTGGGAATTGCCAGCAGCAGGGGGCAGGGCGTGGCAATCACTACAACAGCCAGAAAGCGATGTGCGTCGGCACTCAAAAATCCGGCAGCAGCCGCGACTACCAGCGCCAGCGGCGTATACCACGCGCCAAGTTGATCACCCAGCCGCCGCAACCGTGGCTTCTGCTGTTCCGTTTCATGCATCACGCGCATGATGCGCGCGTAGCGGGAGTCGGCCACCAGCTTTTCGGCGCGAATCGTCAGCGCCTGGCCTCCGTTGATGACGCCAGAAATGACTTGCGATCCCGGCGTCTTGGACATTTCGTAGGGCTCGCCGGTGAGGTACGCTTCGTCCATGACGCCGTGGCCCTCCAACACGTCTCCATCGACGGGACAGATTTCGTGCGGAAACACCGCCAACTCATCGCCGACACGAATGTCTTCCAGCTTCACGTCGTAGAGCCGAGAGCCTTCGCGGCGATGCGCGACACTGGGCATTCTCCTCGCCAGCGCATCGAGTACGGAGGAGGCTTTCGCCGTTGCAGAAAATTCCAAGGCGGCTCCGCCTGAAAGCATCAGCACGACGATGGTCGCGACCAGATACTGCTCCAGCACAACGGCGACGAGAATGGAGATACCTGCCAGAAGATCCGAGCCGAATTGTTTCTTCAATAGTTTTTTAGCAAGCTCGAAACAAGAGGGATTCCGCCGATGGCCAGCGCAACGAGCAGGGGAAGAAGCGCAATTCGCGGCGGCGAGGTCGCGGCATAGCGCAAGAGGAGATGCAATCCCATTGCAAGAAGGGTGAGACCAGCGATGTAGATTTCTTTGGGTAGGCTCGAGAACGTCTTCGCGGCCACCTTCATTTGAGTTTATGTTACAGCAGATGGCTTCCAGGTTGCCGTGAGATGCGTCACCGGGTGTGCGCTCTTGCGTCACATCAGTTTTCAAATCGTTTTATCTTTCGCGTAGCACACCGATTCCAGGTTGCATTCCACGCATTTTGGTTTGCGGGCCTGGCAAATCCTGCGTCCGTGCCAGATGATTTGGTGGGAAAAGAGGATCCATTTATCTTTCGGAATGACTTGCATCAAGTCCTGCTCGATTTTTTTCGGGTCTTCGTTGCGTGTCAGGTCCAGCCGGTTGGCGATGCGTTGGACATGAGTGTCCACTACTATGCCGCTGGGGATTCCGTAGGCTGTCCCCAACACCACGTTCGCCGTTTTTCGCGCCACACCGGGCAGCGTGAGGATTTCATCCATGGCTCGCGGGACTTCTCCGTCGAACTTTTCCAGGATCGCCTTGCTCGCGCCCACCACGGACTTGGTTTTGTTGCGGAAGAAACCTGTCGGACGAATTTCCTGTTCCAGCTCGCTTGGCGTCGCATAAGCGAACGCCTTAGCATCCGGGTATTTCTTAAAGAGAGTCTGGGTCACTTGATTCACACGCACGTCCGTGCACTGCGCGGAAAGAATCGTCGCGATCAGCAACTCGAACGCGTTCTTGTGATTCAGTTCGCAGGTAGCGCTCGGATAAGCTTCATCGAGCTTGGCGAGAATGGCCGCGACGCGTTGCGAATCGGTCCCCGGAGCCCGCGCGGACTTCGCAGCTTTGCCTGACTTCGCTGGTTTTACGGGCTTCGCTTTTGCGCGTGCGAGTTTCTTTTTCGCAGGCTTTCTCTTCGGTTTCGTCGCCATAGAAGCCAAGACTATAGCATGGAGGAAAGTGCCTCGAGCAGCTTGCGGAAAGCTTTGCCGCGATGGCTGTGCTGACTCTTCTCCTCAGCCGAAAGTTCCGCGAAAGTTTTCTTCAGGGCAGGGAAATAAAATACAGGATCGTAGCCAAACCCTCCCACGCCTCGTGGCGATTCCAGAATTTCTCCATTGACGTGGTTCGTAACCACTGCCAGGACTTGCCCTTTGCGCACCAGCGCAATGGCGCAAACAAAATGCGCGGTGCGCTGTTCGCCAACTTTATCCTGCATTTCGCTCAGAAGCTTTTCGATGCGCTGCGAATTCTCCGCGTTCACGCCCGCGTATCTTGCTGAATGGACGCCCGGCGCGCCGCCAAGGGCCGGCACGACAAGCCCGGAATCGTCTGCGAAAACCAATCCGTCACACAGACGCGAGTAGTGCAGCGCCTTGCCTGCGGCATTTTCTGCGAATGTCGGTGCATTTTCTTCGAACGCGGGAAGCAACTCAAACTCGGGCAGCAATTCCAATTCAACCGAAACGGAAGGCGAAGGGCCTTCCGCCAGCACGCGATACTCCTTCAGTTTTCCGCGGTTCGACGAGGCGAGATACAACTTAACGGGCGCGCGCACTGAATTTCAGGGGCAGTACGGCGCGCTGTTCATCGGTGAGCCGCCGGATTCCCGCGGCCGCCAGAGCGAGCAAGTCTTGCATCTCGCTGCCCGTGAACGCGCGGCCCTCTGCGGTCGCCTGGATTTCCACGAAGTGTCCGCTGCCGGTCATGACCACGTTCATATCCACTTCCGCACGCGAATCTTCTTCGTAGGCAAGGTCCAGCAGCGCGCGGTCGTTCACGATTCCAACGCTTGTGGCCGCCACGGAGTCAATCAGCGGCGAACTCTTCAAAATGCCTGCGGCTACTAGCCGTTCGAACGCCAACGCCAGCGCCACGAACGCCCCGGTGATGGACGCGGTGCGCGTTCCACCATCCGCCTGAATTACATCGCAATCCAGCCACACCGTGCGCTCTCCCATGGCCTCTTGATCCGTCACCGCGCGCAAGGAGCGGCCAATCAACCTTTGAATCTCCAGCGTCCGCCCTGACTGCTTACCGCGCGTGGCCTCGCGTGGCGTCCGCTCTTCGGTGGCACGCGGCAGCATTCCGTATTCGCTGGTCACCCAGCCCTTGCCGCTGCCTTTCAAAAAAGTCGGCACTCCGTCATCCACCGTAGCCGTGCAAATCACGCGCGTGTTTCCCAACTCGATCAACACACTGCCTTCGGCCGTCGAGATGAAATCTGGCGTGATCTTGAGTGGGCGCATCTGGTCGGCAGCCCGGCCGTCGCTTCTCACTGGTCCTCCTGCCCTGGTTTGCTCACGTGTGCTGTAGCTCTGAAGTTCTTCTCACCGCTGGGCCAGTTTGACGGTCCTGCGGTCCTGTGTCAACGGTGACGGCGGCGCGATCAAAGCGCCAGTCTTGCCATCTGCCGGTGTAGATGCCGCATTTGCCGGGGTAGGCACTGCGTCAGCATGCACAACAAATGTTCCCGTCAGGTCGACATGTCCTGCGAGCGTCTCCACTTCCTGCCCATGAATCAGGATTTTCAGCCGCTTTACTTGCGGCACATTTGCTTCCAGCGTACGCGCCATGGAATCGACCGCCAATTGTTCACTAGCGATTCCCGAGGGGATCGAAGTTGCCAGCGCTTCGGAAAAATCCGCGATTGCCGTTCCATCCGGCAAAATATAAAACGCCAATAGCACCGCGTCCGGCGGCAATGTACGCAGCCCGGCATCTACAGGGCCGGCCAGCAGGGTGTTCAATACCTGTTTCGAACGCAGCACCGGATCGCTCGAAAGGGGCAGCTCCACCACAACCGGCGCCAGCACGGAATTTTCCGCGTCAGAGAGCCAGAAAAGGTTAGCCTTTACGCGCGGATCGCTCGGGTTCATGGGTACGGGCTGGATCAATTCACGGCGCGCTTGTTCTTCGCTCTGCTGCTGCAACCGTGCGGCGCGCTTCATCCTTTTTCCAAAAATAGGAACAAAGATCGCCGCGCCAACCACCGCAAATACCAGCAGCGTGGTCAGCCAGAATTTCCAGCGCTCCCTCACGGGCTCTTTCGTGGGCTCGGTCAAGGGAGTGCTCCGCCTGTACTTGCCATCACGTACAAAGGCTTGAAAGCCACCGCGCCGCGCATGATGGCATCCGCCACTCCTGGCGCCATGTGGTCCAGGTCAGCTCTGTCGTTTACCACCACGCTCGATACTTCCACCGCAATCGCCGGCGCCGCCGTTGTGCGAAGCTGCCTTATGGTTGCCGTTTGTGCCGTATCCGGGGAACCCTTGAACCGCTGCGTGAGCATTCCCTGCACAAGGTCGCCGAATTTGCGGCTCAATCCAAGAAACGGAGCCTGCGCGCGGTCCCAGGGAATTAATCCGTTCGCTGTGGTTATCGGCGGCAGGTCTGAATTGACATAGACGCGCACAGTTCCCGGCAATCCCGTAGACGCAATATGCAGCGTGATGAACACTGCCCCGCGCTGCGCATTGGCAATTGCCGAGCGATCATCAAAAGAGGGGTTATCGTTTCCTTGCCGCGTTTGCACGACTTGAAATCCTTGTTGCTCCAGCGCTCGCCGCACTTCCACTGCGAATTCCAGCGCAATGTCACTCTCTTGAATTCCCCCGGTTCCGCGCGAACCCAGGTCTATTCCGCCGTGTGCCGGGTCCAGCACGACGATGTTGAGTGCGCCTTGTTGGGTTTGAGCGCTAGGCGGGGGTCCAGCCTGTATCGGCGCTGTGCTCTGACCCGTGGGCGTGGTAGAAGCGAGGGGCGATGCGCTTGCGCTGGCTGGTTGTTGCGTTTGCGAAGGAGTTTGCCAAGCAAGCGCCGTCACCGCGCTTGCAAAAAGCAAGAAAGCTGTTCCGCCAGTGGTAAGAGGTTTTCGTCGCGGGGGGTTTCCCACAACGACCAGCATATCAAATCCGTCCGACGGGGCCATCTGGAGTTCCGGAGGCGCAGCCTGCCTGCGGCAGGCAAGCATGCTGCACCCCATTTTGCGAACCGGACCACCGGGGCTACGGGTTTGAGCCACGTTGTTCGGCAGCGCGCAGCAGGGTGCGAGTCAATGCGGCTCCGACGTTTCTGTCGTGGCCACCGGCTTCAAATTCGCACTCTTTAACAGTGCATTCGTGCTTGCCAATTCTTTGTTTTGCAAGTCTGCCCACCGTGCTAGCGTATCTTCAGCAGCCTTATCCCATTTCTCGCTTGCCGTGCCGGCATCTTCCGTGGGGGCCGTGTCGGTGCTCTCCACGATGGCCATCAAACCGCCCAGTGCTGACGCAACCTTTGGCAGCGTTTCGGCTTCTTTGCCCGGAAGCGCCAACCCGAACAGCCCGAATCCGCCATCCCTATCCAGGGCGACCATTGCTTCCAATTTCTGACCGAGCTCACCCAGCGCCTTCACTACGTCGGCTTTCTCGCTAGCCTCCTTTTTGCGGGCCTCGATTTGCCTGCATAATTCCGCAATTTGTTGCAGCGCCAGGGAAACTTCTCCCTCGCGCGCGGTAAGCTTCGACGCCAACTCAAACTGCCGCACCAGCTCCTCCTGCGGCGCCTTCACGCGTGGATCCATTTTGACGGTCAGAGTTTGCGTGCTGTTCTTGCCACGCGCTGTCAGTTGCACTGTGTAATTCCCCGGCAGCGCCAGCGGCCCGGAAGGCCTCCGAAACGGAGCGCGCGCGCCTTTTGCTTGCGGATAACGCAGGTCCCACACGAACCGGTGCATTCCTGCCTCGGAAGAAAGCTTTTGAGGTTGAGGGACCCAGGAAGCAGGGAACGGCAAATCGTTCGGGTTTACCTTGGGTGCTTCATCATCGCTCGCAAACCGCCGCACGAGCCTCCCGTCGCTATTGAAAATTTGCAATTGAATCGGCCCTACCGAGCTTTCTTTCAGGTAATAATCCAGGACTGCGCCATTCGGCGGATTCTCCGTCATCGGCTCATCATCTGGCATCGGCGTGCCTTGGTCGTTTCCCGGCCGCACGCGATAGGCCGTTGCTGGCCGATAGAGCCACACGTCTGCCGCTGTTGCATGCGCATCGATCTGACGCAAGGGCGTCGCGTTGTCCAGCACCCAGAAGGAGCGCCCGAAGGTCGCAATCACCAAATCGTTCTCATGCACCACCAGGTCGCGCACCGAAGTCATCGGCAGGTTGAGTTGCAGGGGCTGCCAGTCATCCCCGTCATCAAACGAAGTGTAGACGCCCCTTTCCGTGCACGCGTACAGCAAACCCTTGCGAACAGGATCCTCGCGCACGCAGTTTAAAAAGCTGCCATCGGGGATTCCGTTCGAAACGCGCTGCCAGCTCTTCCCGAAATCCCGTGTCCGGTAAAGATACGGCTGATAATCCTCCAGCCGGTGCCGGTCCACCGCTGCGTAAGCCGTACCCGCCTCTGAATGTGACGCTTCGATGTGCGTCACCTTGCTCCACGGTGTCAATTCTTTTGGCGTGACATTCTCCCAGTTCTTTCCCTCGTCCTGCGTCAACTGGATTTGCCCATCGTCCGTTCCCGCCCAAATCTCACCCGCTTTCACGTACGACGGGCCAATCGTGTAAATCACGCCGCGCCGTTTCCCCTTGGGGGCATCTGCCGCTGTTGCCGCATCCAAATTTGCAGGTACACCGGGATCTTCACGGGTCAAATCCGGGCTGATCGCTTGCCAGGAATTTCCGGCATCCTCGGTTCGAAACAGAATCTGAGACCCGAAATAGAGCACGTGTGCATCGAGCGGAGAGAACACCAACGGCAGCGTCCACGTGCGGCGGAACGAGCCTTCATGCGCAATGGTTGGTGGCATCTCTTGATTCTGTTCGGTGCCGAAATCTTGTCGCGATACAAATCCGCCGAAGATCACGCCAGGATTCAGGGGATCGGGCGCGATGTATCCGTTTTCATCGCCTGCTTCGAGCGGCCGCCAATCATGAAAATTAAGGAAGCGGTACTTGCTGGCGCTCGGCGTCGCCGCCGGCCCGCTGTCCTGCTGCGCTCCATACACCCAATATGGAAACTGACTGTCTGTCGCGACGTGATAGAACTGCCCGGTTGCCTGGTTGTACCAGGAGCTCCACGTCTCGCCCCCATTGTGTGTTACAACGGCGCCCTGATCACAGCTCAAGACCATCCGTTTCGAATCGTCCGGATCAATCCACAACTCGTGGTAATCCGGGCCCGTCGGGTCGCCCTTGAACACGGTGAAGCTCTTTCCTCCGTCCACGGACCGGTAGATCGACGTGTTCGGCACATACGCAATGTCGGGATTTTTCGGATCGACGGTGACCTCATTGAAATACCAGCCTCGGCCCCAGATGCGGTGGTCTTTGGAAACTTGCTGCCAGTTCTGCCCGCCATCATCCGAGCGGTACAGTCCGCCCTCCTTGGCATCCGCGATCAGGTAAATCCGCTTTGCATTGCTGGGAGCAAACGCGATGCCCATCCGTCCCAATCCTTCCGAGGGCAATCCCTGTCCTTTGACGGCCTGCCAGTGTTCTCCGCCGTCGTTCGAACGGTACAACCCGCTGCCCGGCCCATTCGAAGGCGGGTAGATGCTCCAAGGTGGCCTACGCGTCTGCCACAGCGCGGCATAAATCGTCTTTGGATTCCCCGGCTCGAACGCCAAGTCAATCGCGCCCGTGTTATCGTCATGGAAAAGAACTCTCTGCCAGTGGACTCCGCCATCTTTGGAACGAAAAACGCCGCGGTCTTGATTTGGTCCGTACGCGTGTCCAAGCGCTGCGACAAAGACGCGGTTCGCGTCGTGCGGATCCACCAGAATCCTTCCAATCTGCCGCGAATCGCTTAATCCAATCGGCTTCCAGGTTTTTCCCGCGTCGGTGGACTTATACATCCCATTTCCCACCGAAATAGACGACCGCATGTCCGCTTCGCCGGAGCCGACGTAAATCACGTTTGCGTCCGAGGGCGCCACGGCAATTGCTCCAATCGAGGCAACCGGCTGTGAATCGAAAATGGGTTTCCACGTTCGACCCGCATCGTTGGTCTTCCACACACCGCCGCCCACGGCGCCGAAATAATAAGTTTCCGATTGGCCGCGCACGCCGGTTACCGCCAGCACGCGCCCCCCGCGGAATGGCCCAATCGACCTCCAGCGGAGCCCTTGAAAGAGTTTCCGATCGATCTGTTTAGAGGTGTCAGGCGCGGCCTGCAGCCGGACAGACGCTCCAGCGAGAGGCAACAGAGACACAACAGCAAGAACAACGCGGTGCAGTTTCAAAGTTATCTCCAGAGGGAGCTAATGCGTACGAACGACCGTCGAGTATATCTCACCCGCGAGAAAAGAAGACCACTGCCACTGCGTGCTTTCGACCGTGCGGAATGCACGTGAGTCCAAGGAGTTGCTGGCAATGTTACTTCAGTAGTTACTGGGGACTGCAGCGACTTTGTTTCAGGATCTAGATTGCGCGATCTGTGCCGCGAAGGTGCTACGCGGTTTCCAGTTCTTCGAGCTCTCCTGCTGCCACGGGCTTGGCGCGCAGGATCTTCAGCTTACCGCTCACGAAATACACTACGAACCCCGCGAACATAATGAGCGTGCCGAAAAGTAGCCCATTCATACCCAGCACGGTTTCGTGGTTGCTCTCCACGACCGCGAGCAGGAGCAGCAGTAATGGAAACACGCCCGTTAAGACAGCGCCGGTCAGCCCGCCGGGAACGCGAAACCCACGCTTCAAGCCGGGTTCTTTAATGCGCAAAACTACCAGCGTCACGAACTCCAACATTAGGCTGGCGCCGTACAGCATGATGTCCAGCGTCACCAGCCGTTTGAACCCAAGCCCCAAGCACAAAGCCCAGCACGACGCACAAACGACGATCGCAAGCCATGGGGTATGCAAACGCTTGCTCGTTTTGGCAAGCACTTTCGGCAGCATGCCATCCTGCGCCATGGCCAGCGGCAAGCGCGAGTAGCTCATGACCAGCGCGTTGAACATCCCGAACGCGCACATCATTCCGCCGAGCACAATCAAGAACCGCAGCCATTCGAATCCTGCGATTTTTCCGCCTAAAGCTCCCGCGACGGTCGCCCACGAGCCATCTTCCGCAAAAAGGGAAGAAGGAGCTCCCGTCCAATACACTGCTGCAACGGGCAGCACATAAGTCAATGCGACGAGGATCACCGCCGCAATCATCGCTCGCGGATAGGTTCGCTGCGGCCGCTCGACTTCCTGCGCAATCGTTGACGCGTTGTCCCAGCCCATGTAGTTCCACATGGCGACCAACAAGCCGCCAAGCAAGCCCAGGCCAGTGGCCACTGGCGCTGCGTGGGGATCCGCCAGGGTTCCTGTTTTGAAAGGCGCCAGTACTACGACCAGGGCGAACGGAGCCGACAGCAAGAAAAACAGCCACAGGGAGGTCAGGCCCACAACACGGATGCCTCCGAGGTTCAATGCGGCGCACGTCACGACCACGAACAAGCCAGCATAGATTCCGTGATTCCCAGCGCCAAACCACGGCGACATTTGCTTCAAATAAAACACAAATAGGGTTGGATAAATCGCCATGTCGAAGACACTCGCGGCCAGCGACAACCATGCTTCCTGAAATCCCCAGAAATTTCCCATGCCGCGCCGCACCCAGGCGTAATACCCGCCTTCTGCGGGCAGCGCGCTCGAAAGTTCCCCGATCATGAACGCGGTCGGCAGGCTCCACAACACAGGCAGGAAGAGCAAGATCAAGATTCCGCGTCCGTAGCCCGCCCCGTGAATAATCTCTTCTGTCCCGTACGTCCCACCGGACACCATAAAGAATGTCGCCGCCACAAGGGGCCAGAGCGTGAGCTTAGCGGCGGACCTTTTTGTTGTCGGGACAACGCGGGCAGGAAATTGGGCGGGAACTGATATAGAACTCAATTTTTACTCTTGTCCTCCTCAACGAATCTCGCTCGCGACGCAGCGGAACAACGAGTTCCCAAGTGCAGAATACAAGAGTCCTCTCCGCATGCAAGAGAAAAATGCATGGGGCTCAAAAATTTTTTCAGCCTCCCTACCACCAACCGTTTCCGTCTCGAGGTTGCGCTACTCTACCGGTTCTAAGGGATTTGGGCAGGTGGGGCTTGTTCGATGTTCAACTTGTGATGCAATCGGTTGAGGGCGTCGAGGCGTTTGACTCCATCGGCCACAAAAAGCCTTATCCCATACGTTTTCGCCTCAAGTGGACCTCCAATCAACGAGGACTAGCATTGTTTTGCCCATCCTCTGCTACACTACGCCCGCGGACAAGGTCGCATCTTTGCCAGGGGAGCATCCCGATGAAATTCCAGTTGCGTGTCTCGCTCATCCTTATTTTCGCCGCCATTCCAGCTCTTGCGCAGGAGACAACGCAAAAGACTCCGCGCACGATCACCATTGACGACTTTTTCCAGATACGCGATGTGTCGCAGCCGGAGATTAGCCCGGACGGGCAATGGATCGCGTACGCGGTGCGAACGCGAATGCTGAAGGAGGACAAGAACGAACAGCGACTGTGGATGATCTCGACGCATGGCGGCGACGCGATCCCGTTGACCGCGGAAGGTGTTTCCTCCGGGCATGCGCGCTGGAGCCCCGACGGCAAATACATTTCATTCCTCTCCGCGCGCGATGGCGGCAAGAGTCAAGTGTGGCTGCTTGATCGTCGCGGCGGCGAGGCGGTTCGCCTGACGGACACTGTGCAAGGCGTTGACGACTTCGAATGGTCGCCGGATAGTACGCGGCTTGTGCTGATCCTGCGCGACCCCAAGCCGGAGGACTTGGAAGCCGCGAAGAACAAGGAAAAGCCGGCGCCAGCCACGCCGCCCAAACCGAAGACCCCTCCGCCCGTTGTCATTGATCGGCTGCAATTTAAGCGCGATACCGTCGGCTACTTGGATCGTCGCCGCACCCATCTCTATGTGTTCAATGTCGCCGCCAAAACTGCGACGCAAATCACTTCCGGCGATTTCGACGACAACGAGCCAGCGTGGTCGCCGGATGGCAAGTCTCTGGCTTTCAGCAGCAACCGCACGCCGGACGCCGACGCGAACTACAAAACGCACATTTGGGTGGTTGCCGCGGACAATACCGATAAAGGCGCGCACCCGGCGCAAGTCACCCCGGATCCCGGCCCTGACTCAGCACCCGTCTGGTCCCCTGATGGAAAATGGATTGCTTACGTCACCGAGTTGGACCCGCACCTTTTCTATTACAACACGCGGCACCTGGCGGTGGTTCCATCAACAGGTGGATCAGCAAACGTCCTCACGCGTGCTTTTGATCGCAGCATTCACCGCCCGCGCTTTTCGAATGACAGCAAATACATCTACTTCACGGCCGAAGACGACGGCACACAGAACCTTTGCCGCATCCCTGCCGGTGGAGGAGAAATCACTCGCCCGATCGGCGGGCGCCGGGTGATCGGAAGCTATTCGCTTGGGAAAGATGACTCGGTCGCCGTGCAAATCACCACCATCGATCGTCCCGAAGAAATCTTCTATCTGGCTAACGGGTCCAAGGAGCCCACGCGCCTGACGAAAACCAACGACGCGCTCTTTGCACAGCTCCGCCTCGCGCAAGCTGACTACGTGCACTTCAAGAGCAAGGACGGCACCGCCGTCACAGGCTATCTGTACAAGCCGCTCGATTACGCTCCAGGCAAGAAGGTCCCCGCGCTGCTAAATCCCCATGGCGGACCAGTCGGGCAGTACTCTGCTTCTTTCTATCATTTGGCCCAGCTCTATGCGGCCAACGGCTATGCCGTTCTGCTTCCCAATCCGCGTGGTTCTTCTGGCTATGGCCAGAAATTCTGCGCCGCGATTTACGCCGACTGGGGCAACAAGGATTATCACGATGACGTAGCGATGGTGGATTACGCGGTTGCGGAAGGCATTGCCGATCCTGACAAACTTGGTGTTGGCGGCTGGTCCTACGGCGGCATCTCAACCGATTTCATCATTGCCCAGACCCAGCGTTTCAAGGCGGCCGTCTCTGGCGCGGGTGTTGCGCTTATCGCCAGCTTCTATGGCCACGACCACTACCAACGCGATTACGACATCGAGCTCGGCCATCCCTGGGACAACAAGGAGGTGTGGGACCGAATCTCACCCTTCTACCGCGTCGC
>QHYJ01000339.1 GCA_003223255.1 Acidobacteriota bacterium
CCTACCCCATGTATTCGAAATGGTTTGATGAGTATCACAAGAAAAATCCCAGCGTGGAAATCAACTATCAATCCATCGGCTCTGGCGGTGGCATCAGGCAGGTCACCGAGGGCACCGTCGATTTCGGAGCTTCGGATGGCCCGATGAGCGACGAGCAGCTTAAGGCTTACCAGGACAAACATGGCTTTGGCATCCTTCATTTCCCGACGGTACTCGGCGCGGTCGTTCCCACGTACAACATTCCCGGAGTGACTGCTTTTTTGAACTTCACCCCTGAGGCCCTGGCCGGCATTTATCTCGGCAAGGTGACCAAGTGGAACGACGCTCTCATCGCTGGCGCGAACGAAGGGGTCAACCTCCCTGCGGACGACATTATCGTCGTGCACCGCGCGGAATCTAGCGGTACAACCTATGTCTGGACCGACTTTCTTTCCAAGGTCAGCGAGGAATGGAAGACGAAAGTCGGCAAGGGCACGGCAGTCAAGTGGCCCGTGGGCCTGGGAGGCCAGGGGAATGAAGGTGTGACCGGCACTGTCAAGAACACCTCCGATTCCATTGGCTACGTCGAACTCATCTACGCGGAATCCAACAAAATCCCTTACGGCAACGTAAAGAATGCCGCGGGTGTTTTCGTCAAGGCCTCGCTTGCCGGGGTTACCGCTGCGGCTGCCGCCAAAGCCATGCCTGACGATTTCCGTGTTTCGATCACCAATGCTCCCGGCAAGGACGCATATCCGATTTCGAGTTTTACCTGGCTACTCATCCCGGAGAAATTCTCAGATACCGCCAAGCGGGATGCGCTGAGAGGCTTCGTGTCCTGGATGCTCGCGGACGGCCAGAATTACGCGGAAGCGCTTTCTTACGCGCGGCTCCCCCAGGAGGTCGTCGCCAAGGAAAAGAAAGCTCTTTCGAAGATCCAATAGTCGTGGGAACGACAACTACAACTGTTCCGAGCGCGGGCCCTTTTGCGGGCTCGCGTTCATTTCTATTCCGTTTGCGCGAAGGCGATGAAATTGCGCGCCTGCTCACTTTTTTGTTTGCCGCTTCGGTGGTGCTGATCACCGTCCTGCTGGTTTATGAGTTGTGGCAGGGGTCCGCATTGCCTCGCCATCAATTTGGTTTCAGTTTTTTCCGCACTTCCGCATGGGACCCAGTCTTTGATCAGTTTGGGGCGCTGCCCTTCATTTACGGCACGCTCGTTACGTCCGCGGTGGCCCTCCTGATTGCCGTGCCCCTCGGAATTGGCGCAGCGATTTTTCTCGCGGAACTCGCGCCATTAAGGCTCTCCGACACTCTGGAGTTCTTCATCGATCTCCTCGCAGCCGTTCCCAGCGTCATTTACGGACTACTCGGCATCTTTATCGTGGTGCCCCTGATGCGGCAAGTCATTCAGCCGCAGCTTAAGCACTATCTTGGATTTCTTCCGCTCTTTAAAGGGCCGGCCTTCGGCTTGGGTTTCCTGACGGCGGGCGTGGTCCTGGCAATCATGATCATCCCTTATATCATCTCGGTCTCTCGCGAGATTCTCCTTTCCGTGCCCCGGGATCAGCGCGAGGCAGCCCTGGCTCTTGGCGCGACGCGCTGGGAATCGACCTGGAAAGTGGTAGTGCCTTTCGCACGTACGGGCATTAGCGGGTCGATATTTCTGGCGCTGGCTCGCGCGCTGGGGGAAACCATGGCGGTGACCATGGTGATTGGCAATACCCCTATCATTAGCGCCTCTTTGCTTTCCCCCGGTGACTCGATCGCGTCGGTAATCGCCAGCCAATTCAAGGAAGCGACCGGAGAACTCTACACGCAGTCGCTGATTGAATTAGGTCTCGTTCTGTTTTTGCTGACGTTTATTCTGAACGGGCTGGCGCGAATCATGATCGTAGTCACTTCCAAGCGCGGAACCGGAATGGTGCACGTATGAACCGACGGCTCCGCTGGCGCAAGTTCGTAAGCGCGTTTATGCTTTCGCTGACCGGTGTCTGCGCCGTGGTCGCCGTCTCGGTCCTCTTTTTGATCCTAAGCTATCTGGTTTTCCATGGCGGAACTTCGGTGAGTTGGAGCTTCTTTACCAAGCTTCCTGCACCCGTGGGCGAGGCCGGAGGTGGCATGGCGAACGCCATTGTCGGCAGCGCCAAGCTGCTTCTGCTGGCAATGCTGATCGGCGTACCCGTCGGCTTTTTTGGCGCCATCTATCTTGCAGAATTTAGCAGTAGCGCCACGGCCTTCGTCGTGCGCTATGCGGCGGATTTGCTGAATGGCGTGCCGTCGATTGTCATGGGCATCTTTGCCTACAGCCTGGCGGTTTTGCCTTTCAAGCATTTCTCTACGTTTGCGGGCGGGTTTGCTCTTGGGTTGATGATGATTCCCATTACGCTGCGCAGCACGGAGGAGTTTCTGCGCTCCGTTCCGGCATCCTTGCGCGAGGGCGCTATGGCCCTTGGCGCCAGCAAATGGAAAACCATCGCCACGGTCATCGTACCTTCGGCTTATCGCGGCATCCTGACGACTATTTTACTGGCCTTTGCCCGCATCGCCGGCGAAACTGCACCGCTTTTGTTTACCGCTCTTGGCAATCGCTTTTGGAGTTCCGGCTGGAGCCAGCCTACTGCTTCGCTGCCCGTGGCCATCTATAACTATGCCATCTCTCCCTACGAAGACTGGCATCGTCAGGCGTGGGCTGCCGGGCTGGTATTGCTCGGCTTGATTCTGGTCATTAATATTGTTGCCCGCGGAGTGCTTGCCCGCGGCATTTCTGTTTCGAGGTCGTAATCCATGCACGCTTCTGTGAGGCCTGCAGTGTCGGTCAACCTTCCTCCCTCCGGGACCAACGCTGCGGCCCGCGAATCGGAGGCCGCGCTCTCGATGCGCATGACCATTTCCAAGGTCAATTTCTTCTACGGCAGCAAGCAGACGCTGTTTGACATCAGCATGGGGATTGCGACGAACAAGGTCACCGCGCTGATTGGTCCCTCCGGCTGCGGAAAGTCCACGCTTCTTCGGACCCTCAACCGCATGCATGAGACCGTGCGCGGTGCGCGTCTGGAGGGCGAGATTCTTCTCGACGGGAAAAACATTCTCGGCCAGGACGTCACTTCGCTGCGGCGGCGCGTCGGCATGGTCTTCCAGCGGCCCAACCCTTTTCCCAAGTCCATCTTCGACAACGTAGCGTACGGTCCAAGAATCAACGGCTCGAAAACTCCTATCGCGGAATGCGTAGAGAAAAGCCTGCGGCGCGCCGCTCTCTGGGATGAAGTGAAGGATCAACTACACAAGTCCGCCTACGAACTTTCCGGCGGGCAGCAGCAGCGATTGTGCATCGCGCGCGCCCTTGCGGTCGACCCGGAGGTGTTGCTGCTCGACGAGCCCTGCTCGGCGCTTGACCCGATCAGCACGGCAAAGATTGAAGAGCTCCTCGTGCAACTGAGGGATCTGTGCACCATCGTGACGGTAACGCACAACATGCAGCAGGCCGCGCGCGTGAGCGATTTCACGGCATTTCTGCTGATCGGCCAGCTCATCGAATTCAGCCCGACGCCGCAGCTGTTCACCATGCCGAGTGATCCGCGCACAGAAGCCTATATCACCGGGCGCTTCGGATGAGATTGCCCATGCAAGAAAACGAAGAGAGATTCCTCGCTTCGCTCGGAATGAGGTAATAAGAGGAAAGGGTTCATGGAACGACACTTCGAAAAAGACAAGAACGTGCTGCGGTTCACGCCGTTTTGGAATCCGACGAAGCCTTGGCCAATCGGGTGCTCGAGGAAGAAGACCCCATCAACGAGCTCCAGATGGAAATCGACGACCGCGTCGTGCAGCTTCTTGCGCTGCACCAGCTGATGGCCACGGATCTGCGCTTTGTCCTGGCGATTTCGCGGATCAACAACGATTTGGAGCGCATCGGCGACCAGGCCGTGAACATCGCGCAGGGAGCGCTGCGCATCCTTCGCCATCCGCGCGTGAAGCCTTACGTCGATCTGCCGCGCATGAGTGATCTGGTTGAAGAAATGGTGCGCAACGCACTCAACGCGGTGGTGCGGCGCGACGTCGAGCTGGCGCACAAAGTGCTGGCGACCGACGACCAGGTAGACCACTACCGCGACCAGATTTTCCGCGAATTGCTGACTTACATGATGGGCGATTCCAGCGTGGTGTTTCCCGCGTTTGAGCTAATCCTGGTTGCGAAGAATCTCGAACGCATCGGCGACCACGCCACCAACATTGCCGAAGACGTCATCTACATCGTGCAAGGCCAGGACGTCCGCCACCCCACCGTGGATCGCCGCTGACGTTTTCTTCGCTAGATCATTCCAGTCATTTCGGGGCGATGGCCTCGTCTTTTAGGTGTTTTGCGCAGGCCTCTGCCGTACTCCGCTGTCCGTGTGCCGAGTCCTGTTTGTGCACCGCGTAGCCATAGACGATTTCACCTGATTTCAAGTCTGCAACTTTGATGCTGGCGTCCTCATCCGAATGCCAGCTTCCCAGGATGATTTTCTTTGCTGCGCCAGCTTTCTTGCTTTCGGATGTGCCGGTGATTTCATAATCGGCCTGCTCGCGTTGTTCTACGACTTCCATGGGCACTTTCTTGTCTTTAATCGCTTTCTTAAGCGGAACTTCGAAGCCGCCCATAGGGGCGACGAACACCTTTGAGCCATTCGGTATCTTCGCCGCCTGTGGTTGTTGAACACCCTGGGCCTGTTGCGGCTGCTGGCGGGGAAAGGCATATGCGGCGGCTGCGAGCAGAAGTAGAGCAGGAATTCCTATCAAATGTTTCATTTCTCCTCCGTTAAATGTACTCGAGGTTTTGGTCCCAAGCAGGAAGCACGGCTACTTACCCTCGACTTTTTCCTTCAAATGCTTCGCGCAGGCCTCTGCCGCGCTCTGCTTGCCCCTATAAGAGTTCCCTTTACGCGCCGAATAACCGTACACAACTTCGTTGCTTTTGATCTCTACGACCTTAATGCTGGCCATGTCGTTCGAATTGTCCACACCCATAAAAAGCATCTTTGCCCAACCGGCTTTTTCCGAATTGGCGATTCCCGTGATCTCATAGTCGGCTTTTGCCCGGTCTGTGACTACGACCACAGGCACTTGTTTCTTGATGATTGCTGCCGCGAGAAAAGTGTCGAAGCCACCTTCAATCGGTGCAATGTAAATCCTTGAGCTGCGCTCAATGGCTTTTTTGCTCTGATCGACACTTTTGCCTTCTTGTGCCACAGCGACGTTCGCGGCTAAGGCAAAGACAAGTGCTACTAATATCTGTGCTCTCTTTAGCTGGATCATGTTTGTCTCCTCGCAGCTTCCTGGAACCGGCAATGAGTGCCGTCGGCTGCGTTGCTGACTGCGCGCATACTATTCCCGACCTTGTCCTCAGACAAGCGACATTTTGTGACATTCGATGCGAAAGACCCGCATGTCGCTATTTGTCAGCTAGGAGCTGCAATCTATACACTCGGCTTCCGAGACCGCTCCTGCCGTGACACACAGCACAGCTTTTCGTGACGCGCGTCGCTCTTTATGTACTTTGCTTGGCTCGCCCTTTCGCGAGAAGCAAACCGGCAGCAAAAAGGCTTGCTAGAGACAGGGCGCCCCCCAACATACGATCCGGCGTGCCCACAAACTTTATTCCGATCCGGTCGGTTCCGGCGGAAAGCGGCAGGATCATTTGGGAGGTTGTTTCTGGCGACTGGGGTTTGACACGCCAGCCGTTCACTTCGACGCGCCACGCCGGGTAGTCAAGCAGGCGGATTGCCAGGCGTAGCGGCTGAGACAACGTCACGGTCAGTTCTTTTTCTTCCGCGCTCCAGCGCAGTATATGAATTTCGGCCTTCGGCGAAGATGCTTGCCTTCCGTCTTCCGGCAGAACCTGCACAGGTGGGGCTTTGGGCGGCAAATCCGTGTGATCGTCCTTTGCCGGATCGTATTCGTCGGTTCCGTCAAAGCCTTTAGCGCTTGCGATGGCTTCCTCGAGCACGGGGATATCGTCGGAATCCCACCAGGCTTTGCGGACGAGA
>QHYJ01000342.1 GCA_003223255.1 Acidobacteriota bacterium
CCGCATCTCTTTCGGAATCGCAGAAACTCTCATAACCCACGTTATCAAGCAAATCCTCGGCCCCTTGGGAGCCGATTGCGGAATCGCTGGGAATGGTACTGGACTCTTGGCAAATCTTATAATAGCTTCTACCCGCTCCCGCTAGGCCCAGGGAACTAAGCGGGGCCATTTCGTAAGTCCCAACGGGGTGTGCCTGAAGCAATTCGAGGGAGAGGGCGCGATGGTTTTCGCGCGCCAGGAAGGATTCCGACCTTGACCCCGGACTCACTCTTACCCGGCCACGCAAAAAGCGATGCACAGCACGCGCGGGACATTTGTGTCGCCGGCCGCTGGATGTACGAGCGTGAATATATCGTCGCCTGCGAGGGAAACCTTTCCGTCCGCCTCAGCGATGGGCGCATCCTCACCACGCCGACGTGCATGAACAAAGGCATGCTTTCGCCCGAGGATCTGGTCATGACCGATCTCGAGGGCCGGCAGCTTGCTGGTGATCGCAAAGTTTCCTCCGAGTTGGCGATGCACCTTCTGTTTTACCGCATGCGCCCCGACGTGAACGCCATTTGCCACGCGCACCCGCCGACGGCCACAGGATTCGCAGTGGCCGGGCGCGCATTGAACAAAGCGCTGCTGCCGGAAGTGATCGTGGGGCTCGGGCAGATTCCTCTAGTGCAATACGCAACGCCGGGCACACCGGAGTTGAGCGGAGCGCTCGAGCCCTTTGTCCCGCACTATGATGCGCTGCTGCTGGCAAACCACGGCGCGGTGACCTGCGGGCCGGACTTGCTCACGGCTTTCTTTCGCATGGAGACGATTGAGCACTGCGCCAAGATCACGCTCGCGGCAGAACTTGCCGGAGAGCCGGTATTGCTCTCGGGGCGGGAAGTGGCGAAGCTCCTGGCGGCGCGGCCACGGTACTTCGTTTCGCCTCCGCCGGGCGGCGGCGCAGAATTGCCCCTGACCAATGAGGCTGGGGAGTCCGCGGAAGACCGCGTGACCCTGACCCGCGACGAGCTAGGCGCTTTGATTGATGAAGCGGTGCGCAAGGACCGCAGCCGCCGCTAAGAAACCGGCGCCGAGTTTCTGCACTTCCCTACGCCGATACTTGCGTGAGAATAGCAAGGGCTGCGTTTATGCGATACGTGTTCACCGCTTTGATCGCCCTATCCTTGTGCCTCTCGCCATTCCTTGGTGCAACTCCAGCGGGACAAACCCAAGGGGGAAGCATGAAAATCGTCAGTTCGGCTTTTTCTGCCAACGAAATGATCCCCAAGAAATTTACGTGCGATGGGCCGGATGCCTCGCCCAAGCTGAGTTGGAATGAGCCTCCGGCAAAAACGCAAAGCTTCGCGCTGATCATGGACGATCCCGATGCTCCCGTGGGTACCTGGGTCCATTGGGTGCTGTTCGACCTGCCCGCCGACACCCGTGAGCTTGCAGAAGGAGTTGCGAAGCAGGAGCAGCTTGCAAATAGGGCGCGGCAAGGCCGCAACGACTTCGGCCAGATTGGTTACGGAGGGCCGTGTCCGCCCCCGGGCAATCCTCACCGGTACTTCTTCAAGGTTTATGCGCTGGACGCCAAGCTAGCTTTGAAAGCGGGCGTCACCAAGGCCGATGTCGAACGTGCAATGAAGGGCCACATCCTTGGCCAAGCCGAGCTGATCGGCCGCTACGGGCGCTAGCTTTTACTGCATAGCCGGTTTCGGAGCTGCCATTCCGCACTTCGAGCACGGAGCACGTAATCTGCGCATTTTCAACCTGTGCGCAGAGCAAGTTGCGTTGCAGACTCCATCGAGATGGCTCATGCGGGCTCAAGGGGCGGGAAAACTTGCTCTTGTGCGGGTAGACTTCCCACGGCCAAGAAAATGCATCCAAATGAATTAGGTCATCGATGGCCTCTACCAAGCCGGGACGTAGAACGGTATGGAAGGAGGATTTCTATGATCGGTATGAGTTTTAGTTCGTTCCTCAGTCTGTTGATTCTGGGCTCCATCGCGGCAATCGTATTGCACTTCGTCGTGCTCTACAAAATGCTGGCCGGTTTCGATGGATTCATGAACAAGTGGATTGCCGGATGGATCGGCGGCCGGCTTGGTTTGCCGGTGCTCGGGCACTGGGGACCAAGCATGTCGCAGGTTTACATTATTCCCGGGCTGCTCGGCGCCTAATACCCCTGGTTTCCCCTGGTTTGCGTTGACAGGCGAAGAAAAGGCGGCAATACTGGCGCCCTGGGTTGAACAAACGATGATTGGGCAGCTTCGCGGACGCCTCGCGGAAAAAAGACCGAACCAGGTGCTCGTCGACGTGGGCGGCGTCGGCTATCTCGTGCAGGTGCCGCTCTCGACGTACGCCGGCCTCGGCGAATTGCACACCGAAGTCACCCTCCTGATTTATACCCACGTGCGCGAAGACGCGCTGACGCTTTTCGGATTTGTGTCCGCGCGGGAAAAACATTTTTTTGAACTGCTGATTTCCGCTTCGGGCGTCGGTCCCGCGCTGGCGCTGAAAATTCTCTCCGGCATGAGCGTGGAAGAACTGGTTCCGGCGATTCGCGCCGGCGATTTGGTGCGCCTCACGAAGATTCCTGGCGTGGGAAGAAAGACCGCCGAGCGCATCGTGGTTGAATTGAAGGACAAGCTCGAAGCCGTGGCTATCGAGACGGAGAAGCCTGCGGTGGCTTCTCCGGCGGGCATCGAAGCCGACGTGGTCTCGGCGCTGGTCAATCTGGGGTACGACACGCGCGCCGCGGAAGACGCGGCGGCTGAGGCGAAACGCGAAGCGGGCGCGAGCAATTTTGAGAAGCTGTTGAGGGCGGCGCTGCAGTCGCTCAGCGCGCCGAAGGGACGATCCACGCGTGCGGGAGCCTAGCGATTGTTGCGGCGCAATCTAAAGGGGTGTTTCAACACAGAGTTCACGGAGGGAACGGAGACTGCAGGAAAGCGATTTCTTCCCCTGTGTTTTCTGTGCACTCTGTGTTGAGAATATGATGGTGGATGCAAGCGCAAAACGGATGATGCAGCAACAGCAACCGCAGCGAATCGTTTCCGGCGTCGCGTATGAAGAAGACACGCGCATCGACGTCAGCGTACGTCCGCGGCGGCTCGAGGAATACATCGGGCAAAAGCGCGTCAAGGAAAACATCCAGATCGCGATTGACGCCGCGCGCAGCCGCGACGAAGCGCTAGATCACGTTTTGCTTTATGGCCCGCCTGGCCTCGGCAAAACTACGCTCGCGCAAATCATCGCCAACGAATTAAACGCTCCCATCAAGACCAGTGCTGGGCCGCTGCTCGAACGCAAGGGGGACTTGACCGCCATCCTGACCGCGCTCGAAAAGAAGGAAGTTTTCTTTCTCGACGAGATCCATCGCCTGCAGCCCGCCGTCGAAGAAGTGCTTTACCCCGCGATGGAAGATTTTCGTGTGGACCTGATCATCGGCCAGGGCCCGGGAGCGCGCATTCATCCCTTTCCGTTAAGCCACTTCACGCTGGTCGGAGCGACCACGCGCGCCGGCTTGATTACTGCGCCGCTGCGCTCGCGCTTCGGCATCGTGCACCGGCTGGATTTCTACGGGCCGGAGGATTTGCGGATCATCATTCATCGCTCGGCAAAAATCCTGAACATCGAGATGGACGAAGGCGGCGCGGAAGAAATCGCGCGCCGCTGCCGAGGCACGCCTCGCATTGCCAACCGCCTGCTGCGCCGGTCGCGCGATTTCG
>QHYJ01000078.1 GCA_003223255.1 Acidobacteriota bacterium
ATTCGCATCGTCCGAGCGGTCAATGCGATGGACGAACTCCTGGGGAGGAGGGCTCAACCGGAGCGCTGGTCGCGCTCCGTGTCACTGTGTGCTGAGGTGAGGACAGGACGTGCCGCCTTTCCCCACGCCCCTTTCCTCGCTCCGGCTCTCTTCCTCCGCTGCGCTTCGGACAGTTTTTCCTTGACGAAGCCGAACATTTCTTGCATCGAATGGCCAGCGTCGCTACGCTCCGAGGGTGTTCGGGTTCATCCCGGAATGCCGTTCGGCTTCGCCGGAATCCTCATTTTCAACTCAACTGCCTTAACAATTCGATCTCATTGAGGTGGCGCATTTTGCCTTAAGGAAGATTGTCGAAAAAGAGATAGACGGAAGCGATGCGACCGTTCCGGGCGACGATAAAATCGGTTCCCGGGTAGGCTGGTGGTTTGCCGGGAGTGCCAGATACCCATCGAACCCGTCCGGCATCACCTAATTCCTCGGGAGGGAAGAGGGGCTGATATTCGAAATCTGGATGTGTTGCTTTTATAACACCAGCAATACGATCAATCTCGTCTCGGCCACGAAATATACCGCCTTGTGGGTCATAGAATACTGCATCTTCGTGAAAGATCTCGTCGATTGCAGCGCGACGACGCACGGTGTCATTTTCGCCAAATACGTCGCTCAGATTACGAAGCAGCAAGATCGATATGCTGTTGGACATCGTGTTCTCCGTTTCAGATCGTAGGCCGCGAGCCACCCGACCTTGGCTAATTTTATGACTTTTGTGGTCGCCACATTAGTGTTCGTTAACCTTAACAGTCGAGTGGGATTTTGCGGATTCTGGCTAATCGACGATAGCCGACTCCGGAGCCGCACGTCGAAATCTTCAACCCACAACCCAACCGACAATTCGTGTGGTCTTGTATGACTTACGCTGCGTTTGGCAGTCCCCGCGTCCTTGTAAGTTGTAAAACCATTTCACGCAGCGCTGTCACGGCGACATTCTGACAGGTTGTGCGAATTAGTACCGACAAACGCGCTTGTGTTGATTGAAGCTGTAGCCTCGCGACTGAGGGACTGTTGCGAAAACGCGTGTTAGCGCTCCTGATGCCGCGGAAGCGACTTTACGAGGCGAATCCGTGAAAAGCTTTGCCACGGTCTTCAGGGTTTCGTTCGAAAGTTGCTCGTCCGATACCGCGCGGGCCACGCCGATGGTGCCAACGAGCGCACAATCATCTTAGGGATGTATTCAATCGCGGCAAAACTACTCCGTGGTTCTATACGTATAGCAGTATGTAGTGTTCTCAACAGTTTTCGTTTTCCGTTCATTGTGAGCACAGACCCGAAAAACAAACTGGACATGTTGCCAGCTGCCTGCAACGATCACAGAAATCAGCTACGCAACACGCTTGGGGGGGTTCTTCCATGCTGGATAAGGGCGTTTGTGCAGAAGTCAGAGTCGGTCGAGAGCACTTGCGGCTTTTCTCGGAGCAGAACGCGCTCGGAGTTCAGGTTTCTGTCTACAACGTGAATGCGAAAAAATGGATTGCGCCTTCCGAGTCCGTCGAGACTATCGAACAGGGCAAACTGAAGGCAGCAACGTACGCTGAGACCTACCTTAGGCAGGTTGCCAACCTGGAGCTCCCGCCATTGAAGTGGAAGGAGTCTCGCGCAGCGTAGGAAGAGCGACCTTCGGGGAGCGATCCAACGGGCCTTCCCCCAGACACTCGCCAGATCGTCCGCGCAATGAAATAGGCGCCAATGCTCTTCAAATAACCCGCATTTCTGCGTGCGGTGCTAACGACCTCAATACTGATAAGGGCGAGGTCGGTGGTTCAAGTCCACCCAGGCCCACCATCAGATCACCAGTATTTATGCAGCAGCACGGCCCTTTCTAGCATCCATACGCGATTGATTCCGCGCGCGTGTGATCCGAACCCCCGCGTGCTCCGCGAAACGAGCAGGGAGATATGACGGCCACGGATCCCAGTCAGTGCGAATCAGGCTGACGGTCTCCCAGCTATGCGACGAAATCAATTTGCTTAACTCGGAAGGACCTTGGGTGTATAAGGGTGCCCATCCGGGAGATCAAAATGGAAATCCCGGCTGAGAGAAATCTTTTCTCGAACAACGTCTTGACCCGCGACCGCGAATCCTTTCGCAGCTCTTACGCCGGCAGCCCACCCTGGGACATCGGCAAGCCCCAGCCTGCCTTCCGGGCCGCCGCCGATAAGGTCGTCGGCTCGATTCTCGATGCGGGCTGCGGCACCGGCGAACACGCGCTGTTCTTTGCCGCACGGGGCCATGCAGTCACCTCAAGGTCCGTACAAGAGGGCGTCGTAGTTGACATCAACCGAACCGTACGCACTGATGTCGGCCTCCGCGTGGTATCGGTGTCCGAATCTGTGACCGTTAATGCGGGCGCTCCCCCGGTTTCTACGGATGATGCCACTGTTGCGGAAACATTGAGCACGCGATCCGTTGTTGACCTCCCGCTGAACGGACGTGACGCACTCAAGCTCGCGGCTACAACCTCAGATGTCATCGTGGGGCCGAAATCAAATCAGACAGCCGTTCCTCCCGGTGAAGATTTCATTGGAGCGGGACAGCGTGAAATCACGAATAGCCTAACGCTCGACGGCATCACCATCATGAATAACCGCACCGTCACGAACGTCCAGCCCAACGTAGATGCCGTTGAAGAGGTGCAGGTTCAGAATGGGAATTACACCGCGCAATACGGGAGCTACATGGGCGTGCATGTGAACCTTGCTACGAAATCAGGAACCAACGATCTCCACGGCGCGGTCTTTGAATTCGTCAGGAATAGCTTGTTTGACGCCCACCCATTTTTCGATACGCCGGGTAGTCCCCAAAAGCCACTCCACATAAACCAGTTCGGCGGTGAGGTTGGTGGTCCAGTTTATTTGCCGAGACTGTACAATGGGCGTAACAAAACATTTTTCATGGCGTCCTATGAGGGCTTGCGCCAGATAAAAAGTCCATCTCAACTCGGGACAACGTTTTCACAAGCGAGGCGGAATGGGGACTTCTCGACTCTCTGCACGGCGGGTTTCAATGCCTCGGGTGTGTGCAATACGGCCAGCCAACAAATCCATAATCCCACTACCTTGGCTCCCTACCCGAACAACATGATTCCTTCCAACCAACTGTCCGGCGTGTCTCAAGCATTGTTGCAATACTATCCGCTGCCAAACATAGGCACGAACACGTTCTCAGGTCCCGTTGCGGTCAACGTTTCAACGAATCAAACCCTCGAACGCATTGACCAAAATATCGGAGATAAAATTCGCCTTTTTGTTCGTTACGATTGGCAGAACACCCACATTTTTGGCGGCAACATCACGCCCACGAGCGGAAGCTACGGCCCGGCATACAACCGGAACCTTGCGATTGGGTACACGCACATCATCACGCAAAACATAATCAATGATTTTCGTCTTGGCCGAAATCACTTGATGACCAACAATTTGAACTACTGGACGGTGAACAATCTGTTAGGCGCCGGAACCAAGCTCGGCATCCCGAACTTCACGGGCGATACGACGTTCCACAATCCTGGCATTCCCGATATTACTGTCAGCGGGTTTATGGGCTTGGGAAATGCCGGAAGTAACTGGTATCAGGATGACACAACTTGGCACGGCTATGACCAAGTGAGCTATCGCCACGGCTCTCACAACTTCATGGCCGGAGCGGAGATTCGGAAGTTAACTACGGGCCGAGCGGCGGCGAATAGTCCACGGGGTTTGTTCAACTTTACGGGATCGCGGAGCGGAAATGCGGCGGCGGGCTTCATGCTCGGGACCGCTCAAAATGGCATTACACCGATTCAAGAGTTCAAAGGTGTAGTGGCGGAATGGCGTGATGGATTTTTTGTTCTGGACAACTGGCAGGTGAATTCCAAGCTCGCAGTGAACTACGGCGTCCGCTACAAATTACCTACTGTGCCCTACAGTGTCAACGGCAACGCCACAATTCTCAATCCGCAGCAGACCGCCCTCATTCCCGCCACGGTTCCCGATCCGGGTTTCTCCTTTATAAATCCGATCCATGACGATTGGGCACCGCGTCTCGGTTTTGCTTACCGCGTCACTTCCAAGACGGCGATCCGTGGAGGCGGCGGAATTTATTACAATCCGAATCAAACGAACAGTTTCACGCTGGCAACAACGAATCCTCCGTTCGGCATAACAACCACGTTCAACAATTCCGCCGCTACTCCAGTTTCGTTTGCGAACCCAACGCCGGGGACGGGCGCAACTCCCACGTCCTTTTTGAGTGTATTTACCGAGAACCCGGACTTGCCCACGCCGCGCATGTACCAGTGGAATCTCAGAATCTCCCGCGAATTGTGGAGCAACGGAGGGTTTGAACTTCAATACCTCGGCTCACACTCGCGACATCTTGACCGCAGCTATTTCAACAACACGCCAGCACCCGGACCCGGACCCGTGAACCCGCGCCGTCCCAATCAACTTTGGGGGCAGATTCGCACGATACAGAACGATCTCATCGGGAACTATCACGGATTCACCGCGATTTTCCGCCAACGCATGAGCCACAACGTTCAAGTGCTATCGAGCTATACGTGGTCCCACACGCTCGATGTCTCAACCGATTCCAATGGCGGCGGCGCAGCCATGAACGATTACGATTGGCACCGAGACTACAGCAACGCCAACTGGGACATTCGCCATAGATTCGTTACCAGCTCTATCTATGACATGCCGTACTTTCTTCAGAGCAATTCATTTCTGCGCTGGACGCTTGGCAACTGGCAAGCCAATGGAATTTTTACCGCACAGTCAGGCGTTCCTTTCAACGTAATAATCGCGCCAGACCAAGCGAACATCGGACGCCCGAACCAGCGCCCGAATATCGTTGGCACGCCGAGTGACAACTGCGGCTCCGGCCATCTCATCGGTTGCATCAACTCAGCCGCGTTCGCTTTGCCCGCGCAATTCACGTTCGGCAACGCGGGACGAAACATCCTCTACGGACCTGGACTCGTTGACGCGGACTTTTCGCTGATCAAGGATTTTCCGATTAAAGAGCGTGCTAGATTCCAGTTCCGCGCCGAAGTGTTCAACATTTTTAATCACCCGAACCTTGGGAATCCCAACACAACTTGGAAGACTGGATCGTTCGGCAATATAACTCAAACCGTTACAGATAATCGTGACATCCAGTTCGGCGCAAAGTTCATTTTCTGAGGAGGCCAATGCGATATCAATTCACGGCGCTACTCGTGTTTGCGCTTGTCATTTCCACGGCGAGCGCCCAACAACCCAAATACGATCTGTTGCTCAAGGGAGGGCGCGTCATCGATCCCGCAAACGGACTGGATGCAAAGATGGATGTTGCTGTCTCGCTCGGTAGGATCGCGGCTGTTCAGAAGGATATACCCGCGAGTGAGGCTGGAAAGGTAGTGGATGTTTCGGGCTTGTACGTCACGCCGGGCTTGATTGACATCCACTATCACATTGGGCATGGAGGCGCACCGCTAAATTGGTTCGCGGAGGACTCGGGGGACCATGAAGTGCTATCGCCAACCGCATTTACTTTACCGGACCCGCGTTCAGTGCTCGTGCCGTATGGTGTTCCAGCAGATTTAGCATTGCAATCCGGCGTGACGACAATCGTTGACGCAGGGTCCGCGGGCGCAGACACATTTCTACAAGAAAAGGAAGAGGTCATCGAACACGCCAAAGTTCGCGTGCTTGCGTTTTTGAACATCGTGGCCGATGGGATGAAAGGAGGGTTGGAACAGACGGTTGATGTGATGGACGTAAAGCGATGCGCCGATACTGTCCTAAGATACTCAGACATTATCGTGGGCGTGAAGACGGCGCACTACTGGCCGCAAAAGCCGCTGGACGATTTACATCCAACTTGGGCCGCAGTAGACCGAGCAATCGCTTGCGGAGAAGCGGCAAGAGTTCCAGTGATGTTTGATTTCTGGCCGCGCCCCGAGCGATCTTACGCGGACCTTATTCTCCAGAAAGCACGCCCTGGAGACATTCACACCCATGTCTTTGCACAACAGTTTCCCATCATTCTGCCGGATGGAAAACTCAACCCCATCATGCAACAAGCACGAAACCGTGGCGTCATTTTTGATGTGGGGCACGGTGGGGGGAGCTTCTGGTTCCGCAATGCCGTGCCAGCGGTTAAGCAGGGCTTTGTTCCTGACTCGATGTCCACCGATTTGCACATCGGAGACTTCACCGTCTTGAGCATGAGCAATGTCATGTCCAAGTTTCTGAGTATGGGAGTTCCGCTCGCGGATTTGATTCGGAGGTCAACCGTCAATCCGGCGCATGAAATTCACAGACCGGAACTTGGAACGTTGACCGTTGGTAGAGAGGCTGACATTGCGGTGCTGGACGAACAGCACGGGCATTTCGGTTTCATTGATTGCGGGTGGGCCAAGATGGAGGGAACCTCGCGGATCGTGGCGCAAATGACAATCCGAGCCGGGAGAATCGTCTACGATCCCTCTGGCCTCAGCATGGTCCAGTGGGAAAAGGCACGCCCACAATATTTCAACATTCCGATGTTGCAGGGTTCGCTCCCGGCAACCGCCGATAGCTACCCAAGAAACTAAGGAGGAAAGCGCGTGTCCATCAGCCGCAGAAAACTTTTGCGCGAAGGAAATCAAGTTGTTGCGGGCGCATGTGCATTGGGCGGCGTGTCAGCGAACGCCTCTACGCCCGCGCCAGTAGTGGGTGTGGACTATTATCAGAAACTTGGCGTAACACCGTTCATCAACGCCGCTGGCACCTACACCATTCTCTCCGCTTCCATTTTGCCGGACCGGAAAGCGCGTGTCCATCAGCCGCAGAAAACTTTTGCGCGAAGGAAGTCAAGTTGTTGCGGGCGCATGTGCATTGGGCGGCGTGTCAGCGAACGCCTCTACGCCCGCGCCAGTAGTGGGTGTGGACTATTATCAGAAACTTGGCGTAACACCGTTCATCAACGCCGCTGGCACCTACACCATTCTCTCCGCTTCCATTTTGCCGGACCAAGTGCAAGCGGCCATCGCACTGGCGGCACAAAAGCCCGTGCATCTGATGGAGCTACATAAAGCGGCTGGCGAATACTTGGCGCGGCGGTTGCGTTGTGAGGGCGCGATAGTCACCTCCGGCGCGGCGGCAGCAATCACGCTCGCAACAGCCGCGTGCATTACCCGTGGAAATAAATCCGCGATTGCGAATATCCCCACGGACATGCAAGGACTAAAAAATGAGGTCATCGTCCAAAACGCACATCGCTATGACTATGACCACATGCTCCGTGATTGCGGAGCACGCCTCATCGATGTTGAAACCCTTGATGATTACGAAGGTGCATTCTCGGATCGCACAGTGATGACACAGTTTTTTAATGCCGCTGAGGGAGGGCGCATCAACCGGGAGGATTGGGTCCGCGTGGCTCACAAACATGGAGTTCCGTGCTTCAATGACGCGGCCGCCGATGTTCCGCCGATTGCGAACCTCTGGAACTATACAGCGATGGGTTTTGACCTCGTGGCATTTTCGGGTGGAAAGGGCATCAGGGGACCGCAGTGTAGCGGATTGCTGTTGGGGAAAAAAGAGTTAATAGACGCGGCGATGCAGAACAACTCGCCTTACTCAAACACGGTGGGGCGCGGAATGAAAGTGGGTAAGGAGGAGATTATTGGGTTGGTTGCTGCCGTAGATTGGTTTCTTGAGCAAGATGATGCCGCAATGGAGGCTGAGTATCGCAAGCGAGCGGCGGTAATCGCAGAGCGCGTGACAACCGTTCCCGGCGTGGAAGCGAGAATTTTTATTCCTCCCATTGCGAATCATGTCCCACATCTACTGATTACCTATGACGTAAATCGAGTCAGGCTCACAGCAAGCGATGTGATGCAGAGGATGCGCGAAGGAACACCGCGAATTGAATTGAATCCGTCAACAGGTGGAGGTCCCGCAAGTGCGGGCCTGCCGGGAGGTAGCAACGTCATCGTTGTAGGAGTGTGGATGTTGCAACCGGGAGAGGACCAAATTGTGGGGAGACGGCTGCAAGAGGTTCTTAGTAAAGACTCGTGAGCGTAAGGCGGATGGAGGACATCGTTCCACAAATTATTTGCTCATTGCGGGAGCGATACGCAGCCCTCAATCTCGATTATCTGCACTACGAAGCGGGCTGGAGCGATTCGTTTGTCCATCAACGATGTTGGTACGCACACCGGAGTCTGGTGACGCGGCGCGATGCAGGATGCCGCGTGGATGCGGATGATATGTCCTCGCGGTTGAACTTGGCAACCCACGAGAGCTAACAGAGGCCGAGGAGCGGGTAGTGGATGAGTTCAGATTTAGGAGCGGCCGGTTCGGAGGGGCATGAGGCAAATGATGTTGTGAGTATCCAGACGCTGGCGAAGGAGGCTCTACGGAATAAGTTTGTCGCTGCAACTGGTGTAGAGCCTGACAGCAAAGGTTACGTGCGGCTACCGCAAGAAAACCTTGTGCCGGTCTGGATTTGGATTCCATTCAAAACGATCTCGTGCGTGGGGACGGCAACGAATTGGGGGAACCTTTCACCGTGCCTAGAATCGCGCCGGTATCAACTTGCGCGTGCGCCGAGCACGCAGTCTCGTTTTAGCCAGTCCAACGACTCGATAACTACGACACTTTGTAGAAGCTTCGTGTCTCAGCCAGACAACTCTGCTTCAGAAATACAATTTCAACGCTACCTGCACGTTCCGTTCGCCTTGTGAGCCGCGAATCTGGCCGAACAGTGTGCTGACAACGGACATCGTCGGTGAATTGAAAATCGGTGTGTTCGTCAGATTAATGAACTCGCCGCGAAATTCCACCCATTTCGCTTCACTGATCGGAATCTTCTTTTCAACACCGAAGTCGAACTCGCTGAGCCCGGGGCCGCGCAGAACGCCGTTCCCACAAGAGCCCAGCGTGCCTGCCAGCGGCTCCGAGTAACTCGAGATGTCAAACCACGTTGCCGCGGGTCCCACACCGCCCAACTGCCGGGCTGGCCCATTGCAGTTCGCGCGCGCTCCGCGGGAATTCGTACCCGAAGCGTCCGTTGCGCGAACCGTCAGCGGGAAGCCTGCGTGGAAGCTGTAAATGCCGCTGGTCTGCCAATTCCCGAGCAAGGCATTGGCAACCGAATTCCAGTTCGTTCCGAAATGCTTGCCGCGTCCTACCGGCAATTCATATACATAGTTTGCGGTGAACACATGGGTCGCATCGAAATAGGTCGGCCCCCACTCTGCGCGCGGATTGTATAAGTTCTGCCAATAAGCCGACTGCGACGCAGCCTGTCCGCCGCTTCGCCATAGTAGCCAATCGCATCGCTCATGCGGGAGTCGTCTTTCTGCTGTTGAACCCTGGTCACCAAGCCGGTGTGAATCACCAACTGCATGCCAGTTGCGACGGACCGGTTAACTGCTGGAGAGAATTTGTTCCCACTTCCATCAGAACCTTGCCTGCAACGAGCATTGCATTCGTTCGGAGTCGCGCTGGCCCGCTCAAATCCCTCGTTGCTTGCTGTGCACTCTTGACTCCAGCCGATGGGATTGGTCCACCGTGGCTAGATCAGCGGTGGCCACCGGGTGCGTGCGCGAGACCTAAGACTTGCAGGGCAACTGGCCAAGCCAGCAGCTCGGAGGAGAGGCACAGCTCACTTCCTCCACGAAATTCCCTCCGTTCAACGGGCCGCGCCAAGACGCGAGGTTTTGCAACACGCTTTAGCTAGCGGACGATAAGGCATTTACTTGGACTTCGGATTTACAAGACTTATAGGCGCCGACGACGAAGTGGCCAAACGATGCTTCCGGAATGGCCAAGCGATGGTTCAAGTCACAGTTCGGGAGGAACGGGGAAAGCAGAAGCCGCGAAGCTGCCGGACGCGGGAATGAGCCCGAAGAAGTGCCCAGGAAAATGTGCGGCAGAAAAAGGACCAGTCCTATTGAACCGGTCCGCCAATGGGTGATTGGCGCGAGCAGAGAAGGACAAGGCAGCGAAGCGAAGGACCAACAGAGTGAAGTAGCTCTGCGCCCTGCATGAGCGCCGGATGAACCACACGATTCGTGAGGAGAGTTGAAGAGTGGCTGGGTCGCCGCAGGCTCGGTGCTCGGTTCCGAGCTTACTGGTCGCTTCCATCTGGCGATATAGTGTCGATGGAGAAAAACTCTCCGCAAGCTTCTTTACATCTCTTCTTAAATCGGCTTGTATTCCGGCCTTGCTTCGTTACTCCGCTCTGGGAGGCGCAGTCTCCGGCATGGTGATGCTCAGCCGATGGTTGCGTTGGTCGATGGTGAGAACAAGCCGATTACACACACGAGCCAGATCGATAAAGCCAAGCCAGTCGGAGACAAGTACCGTTGGGTTGTGCACTACAACATCACCACCCAGGACCAAGTCCCCGTTGAGCTTTGCTGTGTGCGAAGGAAAGTGGTGGCCTGCCGCATCTTCAATGACAGTGTCAGAATCCGTCGGACCGAGTGGAAGCTTCGCAGCCGCTTGAGTTGGGACGACAACATCCGCGTTGAGCCCCCGGGCTCCTGTATCTAGCAGTGCAGCCAGTTCGAGATTAGCGAGCCGGACACTCACTGTTGGTGAAACTCGGAGTGGTCGGAATGCCGCGTCGGGGTCGGTGGTGTATGGGATGATATCTCGGCCATTGGCCAAAGGCAGCGCGCCATCAGAGATGCTGAGGCGGTTGTGCGGATAATCGAGTGTCAGGAGAACGTCGCGGAAAAGCGTAATGCCGAGTGTGCCGTCATGATCTCTAGCGTCAGCCGGACGCGAGTGTGACAGTACTACTCCTTCAGACTCCACAAAAGTGTGCCCCGCCACCTTGAGCGTCGTGGCGCGAACTATGTCCGCTGCATCCCCGGTGCTAGTTGGTTGCCGATCTGACGTGTGAACGATTCTGTGGCCTGTCACCGGCAAGCCAAGCTCTCGGACCCTTTCCGGGGCAATGAAGAAATCGGCAGCGCCGCCAGTATCCAATCCAAAGTGCAAGGGCGCGCTTCCGTTGATGCTGACGTCCAAACCTCGAAGAAAGGGCGTATCGGCAAAAGCAGAGCCTCTTTGCCCAGGCGTGTCACTCGCCAAACCAAGAAGCAATCCGATAAGGAGGGCCACTGCACCCAGCGTATTTCGGGATCGAAGCATAGGTATTAGGGGACTCCCTTTCAATCTTACTTCTTCTCGGGGCGGTTCTCGACGGTGGCTGGCACCGCTCCATCACTGGCTACTCCCTCCACTCCGGCCTAAACGCGCCGCCTACGGCGTCGCAGGCCTCCGTTCCGGGAGTAGCCAGCGGACCTCGGACATGCTTTAATGGTCCAATCGTCCGCGGGCGAAGCGCAGCCCAATGCTATTCCACTTAACATATACAGTGAGGCTAGTTGCTAGTTGGGTTCGTAGGAAAAGGCGCGGAAGTGAAAACCACGAAGACGCAGCGTGAATTCACGGTGCTGTCCTTGGCGACAACGGCGTCTTGGAAAGACAAAAACGGCGACGGCTAGATCCGACGAACGGAATGGCACAAGCTCATCGCTTGGGGCAATCTCTCGACGTTTGCGGCAACTCTCAGGAAAGGCGCGCATCTCGCTGTGGAAGGCGAGCTCCGCTATCGCGAGTTCGTTCCCAAGAAACAGCCAAAGCAGAAGAACGGCGATCAGAAGATTCGTGTCGCCGAAATTCATCTCTGGCGAATTGCGAAGCTCGACCGCGCCGAAAAGTGCGACCTGGACACGCCTGTGCCGGAGCTGGGGCAGTACAAAGCGTTAGGTCGCAACCTCACTGCAAGGCAAGAACGACTTGCCCTTCCGAGCGCGCCCTGATAAGGGCGAGGTCGGTGGTTCAAGTCCACCCAGGCCCACCATAAAATCACAGTAAATACATGGCTTTTCTCACTCCCCCGTTCCGGGATCTCCATCCGAAAACCATTTTGCCAAAAATTTGCCAAAAGTCCGGGTAGGGTGCACCAGGGGAGGTTTTTTCCAGCACGGGCCCCTTTCGAGCCTCCATACGCGATTGGCTCTGCGTGTGACCGAACCCACACGCGCTCCGTGAAACGAACAGGGAGATATAATCCCGTCGACTTGGATT
>QHYJ01000343.1 GCA_003223255.1 Acidobacteriota bacterium
AGACCCCGGAGGCTCTGGAAAAGCTCGGGTGTCCGGTGTACCTCGTCGAGGATCACCAACGTGTCCTCATGGTCGGCAAGGTAGCCCTCGGGGTCCGTGAGTTTCACGCGGTCAGAGGGACTCTCGAGGTCGAGATACAGCGAAGGGCGTGTGGGGGCAATCTCAAGAGCAAGGGTCGTTTTTCCGGCCTGGCGTGGCCCCAGCAATGCGACGGCGGGATTGCTGTCAATCGAAGCGACAAGTTCTTTATGTATGCGACGCTCGATCATCCTTGCAATTATGGAGCCTTGTGCCATTTTTGCAAGGTATTTTAGGCGGCCTCTTGGAACCAAGTTCGAAAATCGTCTGCTAGGTGCTAGGGCCGACCATTAATTCCGGCCCTACCGTTGCTTGCAGGAAGATCTGCCGGCTATTCTTGCTCTCTTGCGTTACTCCCGCATGCCCAGTATCCGGCTCAGAATCGAACTCCGTTGATCGAGCCAATCAGGGGTATTCGCTACGGGGTACTCCAATGTCATCCGAATGGATGCCGCGAGCGTGGGCAACGGCGAAGATGCGGCGCGGCTAGTTTGCGTGACCGCACGCCTGCTCTTCGGCGGACTGAGGGCGCGTACGGACGGTCCGCTTTTGCACCAATTCAGCCAGCACCCACCATCAGAGGAAACGCCACGCGAAGTGCGACCGCTAACGGTTAAGTTCACAATCGCACGTGTTACCTTACTGCGGGTGCGTGGTCCTCACGCATGGAGGCTCGCTGGATCCTGTCCTCCAGCTGCGTGGTCTCGCCACGCTTTCGGCACAATCAGTCGGTCGAACGCGGCAAAATCTGTACCCTCTCGCCGTTCGGCGAAGAAGGCGGCCGTATTCATCGTGGCCAGCTTTTCCGCAACGACCGTGAGCGGACGAATTGATTTATGCTGACGCCATCGGCCTTAGCGCGGCGTTCGACTTTTGCTTTAATCGAGCGTGGCAGTCGAAGCAGATAAGTGCTCTGCGAATTCTTAGTCATTTTGATTCTGCGTAAAGCAAGCGCTGGCGTCAGCACTAGGGCGGGTGGGCTAAGCATGTCTCCGCAAAGGGGTTTTCGATACGTATCCCGGCGATGGTTTGTCCCGCGTTCAGATCCTCTGACAGAATGCGGTTGGCTCCGCTCTTGAGAGCTGAGGCAACAATGAGAGCGTCCCAGAATCCAATCCGGGACTCGTCCTCTATGCAAAATGCATTTGAGATTTCAACCGAGGTAGTTTCGATGTTTCGATACACCAAATTGCATAGGTGCTCACCACAAGCCGGGCGGATTCCTTGGATAGGGGATGTGGGATTTTTTTCGTGACATTCACGTAAAACTCTTGCAGGACCTGAGGGCTAACAACGCCATTCCGTTCGCTCCAAAGCTCGCGCAGAATACTCTTAGCAGCTGCGTGCTTGGTTTTGGCATCGGTATCATGCGCGTAAATCAAGACATTCGTGTCGACAAACGTCCTAGCGTTCATGCAGTTCGTCCCGGCTCGCTCGGATTAGCCCGCCCATGTGAAAGCCTCGATCGAGAAGGGCGGTAGCCTGCCGTTCGGCGCGTTCATATGCCTCGTCTTCACCCACCAGAGACTCGATCTCCTGCGCGAGAAGACCGCTAATCGAAGTTTCACGACGTGCCGCCAAAACTTTGGCCTTCCTAAGCACCTACCGACTGAGACTTATAGTTATGTTCTGCTTGTCCCCATTCCGTGAAGTTGCCACAATCTGTCTCCGGTCACGTAGTATGCGTGTAGCACGCATTATACGTGAATCTGTCCTTCCAAGCAACTGCAAACCAGGCAGTTTAAACACCGCTCCAAGTCTCTGATCTCAAGCGCGCTGGATCCAAGTTCGAAAATCGTCTGCCAGGGCCCTGCCATTTTTTCATTTCTCGCACGCTGGAAAGATCATGTCGAAGGGCTTTCTGTAGGTGGGATAGAGACTTGCGCCGTCGATGGCGCAGTTCACAAAGTACCCTTCTGATGAGAATTCGTCGCCGGCGCTTGGCGGCAACGCCACGAATAGCGGTCTCAGTCTGGTGAAATCCTTTCGCACCATTTGCGGCGGTATTTCACGTCCTCGAGTAGCTGTTCGGCAAACTGGTCCGTGAGGTCCTTGTGCGCGTGTCCCATCCACATTTTCTCCAGATCCCACAGCACACGATTTTTACGGAGCCAAGACGCACGGAAGCGGCGGAAGATGTGGAAACCGCATTTTTCTCTCCCCATCCTTTTCAAAATCGGATGAAGACTGTCGCGCAGAACATTCCGCGGATTCAAATGCTTCAAGAAACCATGGAGGGGAGACTTTCTATTCAAGGACGGCGAGCGCGGACTCTGCATGCCTGGTGCCGATCTTGATGAGCTGGTCTATGTTCCCAGCGGGGATGCGGCAGTGACCCCCCCGAGCGAGGATGCACGGCCCACTCTCCGGGGTAGTCGTCCGTTTCAGCCGCGCGCGGAGATACGAACGTCAGGGCATTTTGGTTTCTGAAGTGGCGCTCGAACAGGCCGAAGCGGGATGCTTGGCGGACAGCGAATTGCGCGCTTTGCGTCGTGAGCGCGATGCGGAGCGACGCGCCCAATATGATCGCGATCTCGTCGCTCAAATGTCTCAAATGACTCGGGAGATCTCGAGGTTGTTTCCCGGGTGTCCGCCCAAAGGGGCGCAAACCATCGCAGAACATACGGCGCGCTGGGGCAGCGGAAGGGTCGGACGCACTGCCGCCGGCCAGTCGCTCGAGGAGGAAGCGCTCACCCTTGCCGTGGTCGCGCACATTCGCCCCCGTTACGGCAACTACGACGAGCTTCCAATGAGGGGATATGAGCGCAGCGAAGTCCGCGCTGAGATTCACGACGAGGTCGACCGCGTGCTCGACCGATGGCGCAATCCGCTTTGAGCCTGATCTGAGGCGATTTCGTTTTTTTCCACAGGCAGATCAGACTTTTCATCAAGCTCACAAACAGATACCCGATACAATCTGCTAATCTTGAGCCGGCACGATGTTGCTGGTTTCCCTAGCGCCGGTCCTGACCCCGCATGGCCGATTGATCGTCGAGCGAGACGAGGACGCTCCCGCGCTCGATGCCGAGCTTGCTCAGCGGATGGAAGGCGCCTTCACCCGCGGATCGGGCCATGGCCTCCTTGCGCTCGGTGCCGATGAAATCGGCGTCGCTCTTCCCCCGGCATTCTCGTTCTGGCGGGAATGCGCCGCGCTTTATCTAACGGGCGTCTGTACGCGGCCCATTGACGCCGCCGAGCCAAATCGCGCTCACCCACCGACTCCTCCCAAATCAGAACTCGACCAGTTCGTGCTGGCTGTGCCTCCGATGACAGGCGCCGAGTACCTGAGCGCGGCAGTCTTGAGCGATCTCTGGCAGGAGCTCGATCGAGCGTTTTCGACTGAACTGACGGAAGCGAAGTGCAGCATAGAGGAGTTTCTGAAGCGGCGCAATCCGGCGTGGAACCTGGTCGGTCGCGTGCACTTCAATCTTGCCGAAAACCGCAAGGATGAAGCCGCGCCCTTCGCCTTTCTTGCCACTTACACGACGCGGCTTTCCGCGCACGCCAAGGCTCAGCATGTTCCGCTCGGCCAGGCCTTGCGGGAGTATGCCGGCGCGGAAAATCGAGACCGATTGCTCTCCCTGCTTCTCCCTGTCCAGCGTGCGGCCGAGAGCTGTTCGTGGCTTAAGGCCATGGTCGACACAGGAGAGATTTTCCACCCGCTCCGGTGGGTTCCCACGCAAGCCATGCAGCTTTTGCGCGATGTGGAGAAGCTTGAAAGCGCCGGCGTAGTTGTACGCATGCCGGCGACCTGGCGAGCAAATCGTCCTCCGCGCGCTCAGGTGACGGCCACTGTCGGCGGCAGGCCACCATCGGGGCTGGGGCAGGCTGCGCTCCTCGACTTTCACCTGGAAGTGGTCCTCGACGGCGAGAGGCTAAGCAAGGCCGAGGTGCAGGAGTTGCTCCGCACCTCCGATGGGCTTGCCCTGGTGCGAGGTCGTTGGGTCGAAGTGGACGCCGAGCGCTTGCGGGAAACGCTAGAGCATTTTGGCGAGATTGAGCGCACGGCCGCTGAGCAAGGCATTAGTTTTCAGGAAGCCATGCGCATGCTCGCCGGCACCGATGTCGCGGCCGACGGAAATTCCACCGCCTCGGTCGCGGAGTGGGGAAAGGTTGCCGCCGGCCCCTGGCTTGCGGAAACACTAAAGGGACTGCGTACCCAGGAGGGTCTGGCGCGCGTCGATCCGGGCCCGGCGCTGAAAGGGACGCTACGTCCCTATCAGCAAGTTGGCGTGCGGTGGCTGTATCTGCTCGCGCAGCTCGGCCTGGGGGCCTGCCTGGCCGATGACATGGGACTGGGCAAGACCATTCAGGTGCTGGCGCTGCTGCTCGTACTCCGTCAGCAATCTAACGGCGCCCGGGCACCTAGCCTTTTGGTGGCCCCCGCCTCTCTACTCGCCAACTGGGCGTCGGAGCTCGAACGCTTCGCGCCAAGTTTGAAAGCCGTAATCACGCATCCCTCCGAGATGCCTGCCGAAGATTTAAAAAGAATGACGCCGGAAAAATTGCGGAAGGTGGACGTTGTGATCACGAGTTACGGCTCGCTGCTACGCCTTCCCTGGATCGCCGACATCTCCTGGAATCTCGTCGTGCTCGACGAAGCGCAAGCCATCAAAAATGCCTCTGCCAAGCAGACCCAGGCGGTGAAGAAGCTCAAGGCAGGTGTGAGGTTTGCCCTCACCGGCACTCCCATCGAGAACCGTCTGGGCGATCTTTGGTCGATCTTCGATTTCCTGAATGCCGGCCTGCTCGGTTCGGCCAAGGAATTTACAAGTTTTACCAAGCGCCTGGCCGCGCTGCCGCACAATCCCTACCGCCCCTTGCGAGAGCTAGTGCGGCCTTATATTTTGCGGCGGCTGAAAACCGACAAGACGGTCATCGCCGATCTGCCGGATAAAACTGAAGTCAAGGCGTTCTGCCAGCTCAGCCGGAAGCAGGCGGCGCTTTACCAGCAAGCCGTCGAGGAGCTTGAACGGCGGCTTAAGAAAGTTGAAGGTATCGAGCGTAAAGGCCAGGTGCTGGCGTTCCTCGTGCGGTTAAAGCAGATCTGCAACCATCCGTCGCAGTGGCTGGGCGATGGCGCATGGAACCCGGAAGACAGCGGCAAGTGGGCCCGCTTGCGCGAGATCGTTGAAACCATCGCCGCCAAACAGGAAAAGGTCTTGGTGTTTACGCAGTTTCGCGAACTGACCCGGCCGCTCGAAGCATTTCTGGGATATGTGTTCGGACGCCCCGGGCTGGTCCTGGATGGCGAGACGGAAGTCAGAAAGCGCAAAGAGCTGGTGCGGCGATTCCAGGAAGAGGAGAGGATTGGTTTCTTCGTGCTTTCGCTCAAGGCGGGAGGCTCGGGACTCAACCTCACGGCCGCTTCGCATGTCGTGCACTTTGACCGCTGGTGGAATCCGGCGGTTGAGAACCAGGCGACCGACCGTGCCTTCCGCATCGGCCAGACCAAGAATGTCTTGGTGCACAAGTTCGTCTGCCGCGGGACGGTGGAAGAGAAGATTGACAAGCTGATTGAATCGAAGCAGCAGCTTTCGAAAGACTTGCTCGAAGGCGGCGCCGATCTCTTGCTCACGGAAATGAACGACGAGGATTTGCTGAGGCTCGTGGCGCTCGACTTAAACAGCGCCCAAGCGGAGGTGTGAAGCATGTACTACGGAGGCTGGGGATGGCGACCCTATATGTCTGTCGCGCAGCGGCAAGCGCAAGCGATGCGCAAGATCGCGCAGTTGAAGAAAAAGGGGCACGTCGTCTCGCCTGTCGAGATTGAAGGCCGCGGCATTGCTACAACCTTCTGGGGAAAAGCCTGGTGCGAGAACCTGGAACGTTACAGTGATTACGCAAATCGTCTGCCCCGCGGCCGCACTTACGTGCGCAATGGTTCCGTGATCGATCTGCAGATTGCCTTCGGTGAAGTGAAAGCGCTTGTGAGCGGCTCGTCCATCTACAAAGTCGCCGTGAAAATCACGCCCGTCAGCAAGGCGCGCTGGAAATCCATCTGCAAGGACTGTGCCGGGGCCATTGATTCCCTGGTGGAGTTGCTGCAAGGCCGATTTTCCAAGGGAGTCATGGAGCGAATTTGCAGAGAAAACAATGGACTGTTCCCCTCGCCAAAGGAGATTCAATTTTCGTGCAGTTGCCCGGACTGGGCTTATATGTGCAAGCATGTCGCCGCCGTGCTCTACGGCATCGGCGCGCGCCTCGACCGCCAGCCCGAGCTCCTGTTTCGGCTTCACAAGCTGGACGAAAAGGAACTCATCAGCAGCGCCGGTAGAGAGCTTCCTCTCGCAAAGAAAGGAGGAGATTCCGGGAAAATTCTGTCTACCGGCGATCTTTCTGAACTCTTCGGACTGGATCTCGCTAAAAGCGGCGCACCCACCTCCCCATTGTCGTCAACTCGCGCAAGTCAGAACAAGAGTGCGAAAGAAATGCGAGGGCGCAAGCAGGTTGTCCGTCCCGGCGGGCGACAGCGGTCGCCATAAGCCACCAGCCGATGTCTTTTTCGATTGCCGAGAGAGGCATCCTAGAAAAAGAAAGATGCCGAAGACAAGGAGAGCTTTGGCGTAGCCCCAAGACTGAAGGGGGTGCCGACCTAAAATGAAATCTGTCACCCGGGGTGGGGCGCTAGCGAAACAATTGCCACAGGCCCAAGCCGTAAGCAATCTGACTTCGGTCCCCGAGATGCGGCGGCATCATTTTCTTTGGCCTTTTTGGGAGCATCTTGGTTTCGCGTTCACTAAAGTTACGCGCTAGGCGGACGGGAGTAGCTGGTGCGGCTGGTAAAGGCAGATAGCTGGATTTTGCTTAGGGAGTGAAGGAATAAGTGTATTTCACGGCGAAGCGGGTCTCGCGAACTTGCGGAGGATTGGCCGGGGCGATGCTCGCAAACTGGGTTCCCATGTTGTAAATAATGTAAAGATCGCTGTCTGGGCGGTAGTTGTAGCGCAAACGAAGGTTGGCGCTAACGGCCTGTGTGTTGGATGTGTCCATCTGAAGGAGACTCGTAAATGTCAAAAAGCGGTTAAAGGAGTAATTCCCCTGCAGGCTCGCCAGCCCAACCGAGAAACTGCCATTGGGCAATGGCAATCGAAAACGGTCCCACGTCCCGGAAGTGCCAAAAGAGAATTTTGTACTGGCGCGATAATTACCTTGTGCGGAAAATTCGTTCAGGCTACCTCCATAGAAGCTGC
>QHYJ01000344.1 GCA_003223255.1 Acidobacteriota bacterium
AAGTCGCCCCGCTGATGGCCGTGCCGCTCTTCTGCCATTGGTAGCTCAGCGGCGCGGTGCCCGTGGCCACCACCGTGAACGTCGCCGCCTGCCCCACCGTCACCGTCTGGTTGGCCGGCTGGGTGGTGATCGAGGGTGCCACCGCCGCCGCATTCACAGTGAGCATGGCTGCATTGCTGGTCATGCTTCCCGCGGAGTTGCTGACCACTACAACGAACTGCGCGCCATTGTCCGCGGAAGTGGTTGCGGCCGTGGTGTAGCTGGCCGAAGTCGCTCCGCTGATGGCCGTGCCGTTCTTCTGCCACTGGTAGCTCAACGGCGCGGTGCCCGTGGCCACCACGCTGAACGATGCCGCCTGCCCGGCCGTTACCGTATCGTTAGTCGGTTGCGCGGTGATCGAGGGCGCCACCGAAGGCGGATTCTTGCTGCCGGAGACAACTCCACATCCAGCACTCCCAATCCCAATTCCAATTCCGAGAAGAAAGAAAGACAAAACTACACCCAAACGATTCATGAGCGTACCTTCTTTACTTTGATTTTGTGTTCTCCGGCACGCGGCTTCTTGAGATGATGAGAGTAGTCGACCGGAGTAGAAGCTTTGGTAAGCCAGCCCGCCTCTGGCTTATACCTTGGCTGGACTCGCTACGGTATATTCCCTCTCCCGAAGCGTCTACTGTTCACAAGGACAAAAATTGGTCTTCACCTTGTTCGCCCTCTAGTACAGGTAGCAACTAGGATAGGACCAGGGGCCGCCCCGCTCGAACTCAAGAACTCAGCGCCTTGATGTCTTACGAGGTAGCTTTCAACTCGCGCATACTGGGGTGCGCGGAAGAATCGTAAGGGTATTGTGGTTCTTGTTTTTCGTTAGGGATTTGACAGGGGGCCGAATAGCTCGTCCAACTTTTTAGGGCGGCTGGAACCTCCTTCAGCAGTTATTGCAGAAGGATCCGTCTTGACCGTCGGGTTGCTTCCCGGGTTTTCTGGCGTGATGCCGAGGGCCTCGCGTGGAGAGACCTGAAGCCGATAAAGATGAGCGTATCGGCCGTTGCGGGCCAGTAGCTCTTCGTGTGTACCTTCCTCGGCGATGCGAGCGCCCTCGAGCACAACAATGCGATCTGCCAGGCGCACGGTGCTGAGCCGGTGAGCGATGATGAGGGTGGTACGTCCCGCCGCCGCTCGCTCAAGCGCATTGATGACGGTGCGCTCCGCGGCGGCATCCAGACCACTCGTGGGCTCGTCGAGAATCAAAATAGGTGCGTTGCGCAATACGGCGCGGGCGATTGCAATTCGTTGTTTCTGCCCGCCGGATAAAGTAGTTCCCCTCTCTCCCACGCGCGTATCGTAGCCATCCGGAAGCCGGCGAATAAACTCGTCTGCGTTTGCCGTCCTGGCCGCGGCGGAGATTTCCTGGTCAGATGCGTCCATCCGACCGAACGTGATGTTGTCACGGATGGTGCCGCTCAGAAGCAAGGAGTCCTGAAGAACCAAACTGATCTGCTCACGGAGGGACTGAAGGGAATAATTCCGAATGTCTTCTCCGTCGATCACGATCGCACCTTCGCTAGGGTCATAGAAGCGAGGAATTAAGCTCACCAGCGTGCTCTTGCCCGCCCCGGTGGCACCGACAATCGCCAGTTTCTGTCCCGGTGCGATGGAAAGGTTGATGTTAGAGAGAACGGGAACGCCTGATTCGTACCCAAACGACACATTCCGAAACGCAATGGCGCCCTTGAACTGCGGGGCTGGCCGAGCACGTTTGCGGTCTCTGACCTCACTCCGATGCTGCAAAACCTCGACGATTCGCTCAGCGCCTACGGTGGCCTTGGTGAAGGTATTGGCCGAGCGCGAAATAGCCTTCATGGGGCTGTAGAAGTTATTCACATAGGCAAAGAAAAGGATCACGTCGCCCGTGGTGAGTTGGCCGGTAAGGACGCTCCTGGCGCCATACCACATCACCGTGGTTAGCCCTATGGCCGACAAGAAATCCACGACGGGCGCGATCCGCGCCTGATAGCGTATGCTCTCCAGGAATGCCTCTAAGGTGTTTTCGCTTTGCGCCTGGAAGCGATCATCGATCTGATCCTCTTGTGCCAGCCCCTGTACAATGCGAATGGAGGCCAGGGTTTCCTGGGCAAGCGCGGCCAGCAGTCCCGTGCTGGCGCGAGCTTTGCGCGTCGCGCGCTTGATGAGGATCTTGTTGCGATAAACGAGCCAGAACATCAGCGGAGTAACCGAGAGCGTCGCGAGAGCGAACCTCCAGTTGACCCAGAACATTAGGACCGCCATCCCGGTCAGCAACAGCGTGTTGCTGCAGAAGACGACGAAGCCGTTGGTAATGAAGTCTTGAATCGATTGAATGTCGGATGTCAACCGGGTGGTGAGGTCGCCCGTCTTCTGGGCGTCGTGGAAACGGAGGGACAGACGCTGCATGTGGGCGAACAGGTCCCCCCGCAGGTCGAAGACAAAGTGCTGGCCGATGTTACCAATAAGACGGGTATAGCAGTAAGCGGTTATGCCAGTAATGACCGCGATGAGGAGCACCGCTGCGCAACAGCCGTACACGATTTGCATGCTCGTGAAATGCGCGGCGTCCAACCACTGGTGGATCAGAGGTACGCGGCTTGGTTTATGGGTAAGCACACGATCGACCACCACTTTGAGAGGCCAAGGACGCAGCACGCCGAGCATGGCGTCCAGAACCATGCCTAGAAGGGTGAGGGAGATCCTCCGCCAGTAAGGACGAAGAAGATGCAGAAAGTAACGAAGAGTTTCTTCGAGATTCATAGAGTTCGGCTGGCTCAGCTTCGCTAGGCTGTTTGCTATTTTCGAAATCCACGGTTGGAGCCGGCCTTGCGCCCTTTGCTGAGATTCGCGCCCTGTGCGTGCGGTTCCCGCCGGTACCTGAGGCGCACCTGGCGTCAAGTCGACACCCGAAGCCTTCGTCGCCTGGTTCTCGGTCCTTTCAGAAGCCGGCAAGGCTGTCCTAGGAGCGTCGCCAAGCCAACCCGGATAGGCTTTGTCCAAGGCTTTCAGGAAAGCCTCCTTATATGGCTGCCTCATATTCAATTTTTCAACTCCCCCAAACCGGCAGCATCGTCAATCCGTCCGTTCACTCCCCGAACATCCTGATGGCTCGGCCAAGACTTGCCTAGGGCTGGTCAGCTGCCGCCTTTTGCGATTTTTGCGGGCATACATATAAGAGTTTGCTAGATGTACGGTAACACGCAATCAGGCTTTTGCCGGATAATCCCCGCGGAAATGCAGGCAAAAGACGCGAAGAATTGAGTTTTCCGGGTCGGAAAGATTGGCCAACTGTGCCTCTTCGGTTGTGCCTTCAAAGAGGCTTGAGACTGTCTGACAACTTTACCCTTAGCGTTATCGGCTCGCGGGCCAGGCCTAAGGGGCGTAGAAATTCTGTCGCTACAACTGTTTGCGGCAAGAAGGTTGTAAAGCCCGGTGGAGAACGGCGAGACCTGTCCAGAAACGTGCATGTGCATACTTTCCCCATATGAATCTACCTTACGAAATTTGCAGTATTTTCTCGGATTGAAAACAGAGTATGCGTTCTTAAGATGTTCGAGGGGCGAGTTTACGCCTACAGACACTCAGCCGGGTTCTCGCTCGGAACCCATGTGGCAGGGCTATAACGGGTTATACCCAGCAAGTGAGCGCAGGTGAGGCTAAGAGTGGGTCGTTCCGGCCTCATAAGACGGTCAGGCTCGCGGGGGCGAGTTGTTGGGCGGCGAAGCACAGAGGATTGGCAAATCCCGGCAGCCACTGCGTGAAGCAATCAAGTGAAGCAACAAAATGGAAAGCTCAAGGTGGGGTATGTCGTGAGCGCATGGCCACGGTTGTCGGAGACTTTCATCCTGAACGAAGTGATCGGCGTCGAGCGATTGGGAGTCCGCTTGCAGATCTTTACTCTCAAGGAGACGAAAGATAAGGTCCCCAACGCCAAAGCGTCCCGCGTACATGCGCAAGTGACCTGTCTCTCGATTAAGCACAACCTTACAGCGGCTGGACGATCCAGTGTCCGTCTGTTTGTGAGGCAGCCTGTCCGCTTCTGCCAAACCGTCCTCCGAGCTTTGCGACACCGGCGATGGGGCGTGCTTGGATGCTTCTTTCAGGCCACTTATTTAGCAGAGATACTCGTTCGGGGATCCTTGACTCATCTGCACGCGCACTTCGCGCATGACCCAACCCTCGTCACGATGTTTGCTCATTATCTGACCGGAATTCCCTATAGCTTTACGGCCCACGCCAAAGACATTTACGTCAAAACATCGCCCGAGCTTCTTCGGGCCGAGGCCCAAACCGCGCAAGCCGTGGTCACCTGCACGGAATACAACCGGCGGTATCTATCAACTCGGATCGGGTCAGCGGACAACGGCAAGCTCCATTGCATTTATCATGGGCTGGATCTCTCTCAGTTTAACTTCTGCTCTCCACGAACTCTTAACGGAGAGCCCCCCGTGATTCTGTCGGTCGCTAGGCTGGTGGAGAAGAAGGGGCTGAGCGACCTCATCTTAGCGGCTCACATTCTTCGGCAGCGTGGTCGTCGCTTTCAAGTCGAGATTGTTGGGGACGGCCCACTGCGACAAAGCTTGGAAGCGCAGGTGAGGCAGCTGGGTTTGAACCACCAAGTAAGATTCCTAGGTCCCCTGCCTCACGAAAAGCTCTGTCGTATTTACCAGAGAGTTTGCCTCTTTGCGCTTCCCTGTGTCGTTGCTGCCGACGGCGACCGCGACGGCATTCCCAACGTGTTGTTAGAGGCCATGGCGAGTGGGGTACCTGTCGTATCCACGCCCGTTTCGGGCATTCCTGAGGTGATCTGCTCCGAAGTTGAGGGCCTGCTTGTGCCCCCGAACAGCCCCGCAAGGCTTGCCGACGCGCTGAACAGACTACTCGAGTCGCCGCAGCTGCGAGAACAACTGGCCCTTGCTGCCAGGGCCAAGATTGAAACTTGCTTCTCCATTGAAAAGAACTCTGCACAACTACTGTCTCTTATCCAGCAGGTGGGAGCGGATGAAAATACTTTATCTGTGTAACGATCCCGGTATCGATGTGGCTGGGAAGAGCGGCGCAGCCATCCACATCCGGTCCTTCGCACGCGCTCTCGCCGACCTCGGTCATGAAGTTGCCATCGTGACTTGTGGACCGCCGGACGGCAAGCAGGCTCTCGAAGAGGAATTGCACGCGGTGATTTGGTCAGCACCTCTTTCTCCGTGGAACCGCGCGCTAGCTCAGAGCTTCCGGGCCGCCAACCTGGCAATCGGCCGAACTCCTCGTCGCAACCCGGATGCCGTTCGTGTCCTGCATAATCTGACGTTCTTCAAAGCGGCAACGCGAGCTGCGAAGCAGTTGAGTCCGGATTTCATTTATGAGCGTTACAGCCTCTGGGCGATGGCCGGCCTCGGCTTGGCCAGAAAATGCTCCATTCCGCTTGTCCTCGAGGTGAATGCGCCCTTCGCCTACGAGCAACAGCATTATCGGGCGGGGGTAACCTGCCCACCGCCGGCACGTTGGGTCGAACGGATGATCTGGAGGAAGGCGCATCTGGTGGTCCCGGTTTCCGAATCACTGCACAGCCAGTTGCGAACAGCAAGAGTAAAACCTGAGCGTATTCATGTGCTGCCCAACGCTGTTAATACGCGATTGTTCCATTTGGGCTTGGACGGCACGCCGGTGCGGCAAGGTCTTAACCTTGAGGGGCGCTTTGTCATCGGCTTTGTCGGTACGTTCAAACGCTGGCACGGCGTGGACTTGCTGCTCTCCGCGTTTCGGGAGTTGCACCGGGCCGATCCTTCGATCCACTTACTCCTTGTGGGAGACGGGCCATTGCGCTCCCAATTTGAGAAGGAAGTTCAGAACGCAGGGTTAATCCAAGCAGTAACCTTCGCCGGAGCACTCGGTCATGAAGACGTACCCCAGTATGTGGCCGCGATGGATGTGGCTGTTGCTCCTTACCCAGCTCTGGACAATTTCTACTTCTCTCCGCTGAAGCTCTTCGAATACATGGCTGCGGGTCGGCCCGTGATTGCAAGTCGAGTAGGACAAGTAGCAGAAGTTATCGCTGATGGAGTTACGGGCCTGCTATTTGCGCCGGGTGATCTCGCGGACTTGGTCCGCTGCATCGCGCGGCTCCGAAACAGCCCCGCGCTATGTACAGAACTTGGCCAAAATGCC
>QHYJ01000070.1:0-21220 GCA_003223255.1 Acidobacteriota bacterium
GGATTTCCTATCGTGGTCCACCCGCATGACGCCGATACGGTGTACGTCATGCCACTTGAGGGGCCGACGCGCACCTGTCCCGGCGGCGCGCCAGCGGTGTGGCGCAGTGAAAATGGCGGCGAGTCATGGAGCCGGCTCGCACGTGGGTTGCCTAGGAAGCAAAGCTACTTCACCGTCTTGCGCGACGCGATGGACATCGATCGGCTCAAGTCACCTGCACTTTACTTTGGCACGACGACCGGTCAGCTTTGGATCGGGAGGGACGGTGGTGAGCAGTGGGACTGCCTGTTCGATTCGCTGCCCCCGATCCACAACGTCAAGGTCGCGGTCGTGTGACGCTAGCTAAAGGCTGGTGCAAAACCCTAGGCTTAACTCCTGGATTGCCGCGAGTAACGGAAGAGGAAATGTGGCGGACAGGGAGCCGGCTGGTTCTGCGAATTTCCTGAGAAAAAGTAGAAAATCTTCGAAATATCGCAAGTTTTCTCTTGACAAGGTAATTCTTACTCGATATTATCGAGTACATGATGACCTCTACCCAACACCAAGCCTGGTTGTTCTATACCCCCTTGGCCAAGCAGGCGGCCTTGCTCAAGGACGATTTACTCGAACCGGTAGACCTGCTCCTGGATGACCGGCAACTCATCGAGCTGGTCCGCCAATGCCTGGCCTCTCGCTCTCCGGCTTCCACGCGCATTGGTCGCACCAGTATGGCCCCGGATCGCTTGCTGCGTTCTTGCGTGCTGAAGCATCTGAAGGGCTGGAGCTTTCGCGCTCTGGAACGCGAGCTGCGCAGCAACCTGATCTATCGGCGGTTCACACACTTCGACGCCGAGGCTACGCCCGACCACACGGTCTTCAGTCGCACCTTCGCTTTACTTAATCCTTCCGTCACCAAGGAGATTCATCAACGGGTCGTGGACGTAGCGCGCCAGCAGGGTGTGGCCCAGGGCCGCAAATTGCGGACGGACTCAACTGCCGTCGAAACGAACATTCACTATCCCACCGACAGCGCGCTTTTGGGCGACGGCATTCGCGCGCTCAGTCGCAGCCTGAAACGCATCGCCGCCCACTGCAAGAGCGGTGCACTGGAAGTCGTAAATCATGGACGGGCCGTGAAGCATCGCCTGCTGGAGATCAGCCGCGCAGCGAAATCCCAGAGCCAAGCCAGTCGGCAACGCCTGCGCGATAGTTATGACAAGCTCCTGGCCTTGACCCGGAAGGTGGTGCGGCAGGCCAATGACATCATCGCGCGCTGGGAGAAAGGAAAGCTGCCGGTCATGGGAAGTCTGGTGACGGTCGAAGTGCAGGCTGGCCTGCTGCGACATTTCCTGCCTTTGGTGAAAAAGGTGATCGCGCAGACGAAAGAGCGCATATGGGGAGGAAACACGCGCGTACCGGACAAAGTGCTGAGCCTGTTTGAGTCACATACGCAAGTGATCCGCAAGGGGAAAGCGCATAAGCCGAATGAGTTTGGTAGGCTGGTGAGAATCGACGAAGTGGAAAACGGGATCGTGAGCGGTTACGAGATTCTGGAAGGGAACCCGGCGGACACGAACTCTTGGCTGCCGGCCATGCAACACCACAAAGATTGCTTTGGGGTTGCTCCGAAGATGGCCACCGCGGACCGCGGATTTTCTCCGCCCAGAACGAGCGGGAAGCGGAGGCTTTGGGAGTCCACAAAGTGGCTCTGCCGGCACGCGGGCGCTTGTCGAAGAAGCGCGCCAAGCGGCAGAGAGAACGTTGGTTTAAGCGAGCCCTGCGTTGGCGCGCCGGCAGTGAGGCCACCATCAGCCATCTGAAAAATCCGTTCTCGATGAAGCGAGCCACCTATAAAGGTGATCCCGGATTCAAGCGTTATGTGGGCTGGTGCGTGATCACAAAAAATCTGTTTTCGATTGCCCGTTGGCTGGAGCGCAAGAAAAGAGCGCAGGAGGAGCGAGAATGCAGCAAGCGACTACTTCCGCCCGACGGCGGAAGCTGCTGAGCGAGATCGAGCGTCTGGCCGGGGTGGCGGTTTTCGGAGCCTTGTCGGAAACCTACCGCACTTGCGGACGCCCGGGCTGTCATTGCCAAACGGGCGGACCCAAGCATGGTCCGCACCTGAATATCAGCTACCGTGGGGAGAAGGGCAAGACCACCGGCTACTACGTTCCGAAAGGGGCGGAGGAAGCTACGCGGGAAGGAGCCGCCGCTTGGCAAAAACTGCAGGAGTGTTTGCGCGTGTTTGTTTACCGTGTAGGCCCGCTGCATAGCCGCTGCTTGGCGTCACGGGCCAACGGATAGACGTAGATGTTTTTGATGGCTTGGCCGTGAGCCTTGTGCTCCCGATCCATGCGACCGCGCCCGGTGGTCTGTCCCACATAGATCCAGTTGGCCGCACGATAGCAGGTTCCACCAAAACGGCTGGCATCCACGAGGGTTTCCAACAGCAGCGGAGGATGGCCGTAGTGACTTTCCCAATCCGCTGGAAGTTGCCGCACCGCGTGCGCCAGGATCTTGCTCGCCAGTCCTTTGACGTGGACCCAGGGCAGAATCAGGAATCTGCCGTTGTTCACAATCCATGGTAGATGGCGCTGCCTTTGCTCATCGCTCCAACCAATCCAAAGGTCTCGCGGTTTCATCTTCCAAGCGGGCGAGGTCCACAGCAAGCAGGCCAGTTCCCGTTGGCGATTCCGTACCCAATAGCGCAGGTTCGAACCGAAGGGCACCCGGCTTCCCAAATAGTGATAGCGTTCCACATGTTCACGCCACAATCGGCTTTCTTCAGGGCCTTCCACCAGAACCAGTTCGAGCGGTTCGCATTCGCGGGCCGCGCACTCCACCGCCTCCGGCTGCAAACGCAACGGAGATAGATCCACGCGCCGCGGTCCTCGACCACCGGTTGGCCGCAGCGCCGGAAGCCGCAGCACGCCCTCTGCGGCCAGGCGCTCTAGCAGTTGCCGACACTCGTGATCCTTCAGCCGGCCATTGGGCCGCTTCCATTCCAACAACTCGCACACCGTCCGCGCGATCTCCGTCACCGCCAGGCCGCTATAGTCCTGCGCCACCACCCGCATCAATTCCAACTCCGGCTCCGTGAACAGGCGACCACAGAAGCGCAACGAAACGGGTAGACTCTTCCGCTCTTCTCGCGGCGAAGCATCCGGGAAACCCTGCGTCATGGCTGGACAGACACCCGCGTACCGTCCACCGCTTTCGGCGGAAGTACAAACTCTGTTTTCGACGGCCCGCGGAGATCGCAGGCCACCCCTTTCCGAGGCGGAGGAGCAGGCGAAGAATCCTGAGGTATTTCTCGGGTGCGCGGCACCAGGTCGAGAATCTTGCCCTGGTCGTTCCCCACCAGTAAGGCGATCAGCACCTCCAGCGGCTTCTTCCCTTGCTGTTGGGCCGTCTGCAGGATGCTGGTGAGTATGGCTTGTGCACGAGCTCCTTTCTTAGTTCGATTCCCACCCCAGTTCTTGCGCGCCACCACCAGCGGTCGCAAGGCCCGCTCCGCGGCATTGTTGGTGGCATCCAGACCGGGACAATAAAGAAAGGTAAACAGGTAGGGCCGCTCCCGCCAAAGATGATTCTTCAAACGGCGGTTGGCGGAATCCCGAACGGGGCGCAGCAACAGACCATCCAGTTGGGCTTCTAACCGTCCGGTGGCGGTCCACAACCCGTGCTGCGAGAGCTTTCCTTGGTTAAAGCGGTCCCGCAAGGCCAAACCTTTTTCCAATAAGGCTTTCACTTGCAGCGGGAAGCGGGATGCCGACGCCGAGGCTACTGCGGCCATATCCCGGCAGCGGCGCAGCAGATGCGCAATACAACTTTGGTGTCCTGCTCGGAGAAACTTGTAGTACACCGCCCAACCGTCGTGGGTTAACCAACCGTCGTAATTCTCCCCTAACAGCGAAGCCGCTTGCTCGAAGCCGCGTCCCGGCAAGATGTCGCAGAAGGTGACCTGCTCACTCACCGCCACCCACAACCACAGCAGTTGAGCCTCCACCCTCCAGCCGGTTTCGTCGATGGCGTTCACCATGCTGCGGCGAGCGGCATCGCGCAGCGCATGCCAGGTGGCTTGGCCCCGGCGCGCTACGCGGTCTACCGCTCGGCAAATCGTACTGCGGTGCACGCGCAAGCCAAATCCGTCCTGCAACACGGCGGCCGCATCGCCGTGGGGCATTCCCAGCCCCTTGTTCATCTTCACCGCCAACGCCAGCGCTTGCGGTCCCAGTTGCACCGCCGCCGCTCCTAAGGCATCGGAGGTCTGCCGCGGATCCCGTCCTTGCACCCGTCGCCCACAGGCTCGGCAGCGACCGATGGCAATATCAAAGCGTCTCCAGATGGTCTTCCGCACCACCTCGTGCTGATACTGCGGCTCGACCTTTTCCAGTTTTACGTGGCCCCCGCAGGAACAGCGAGCTGGGATGGGCACCCCGATCACTTCATCGACATGCTTGGGAATGGCTTTGCCGTAACGCCGGCCGTAGGCTGCGCCGGGTTTGCGCCCTGGGGGCCTGGGGTTGGCTTTCCGGTGGTCGCGAGAAAAGGGTGCGGCTTGTCGCTTGTTGGCCCGCTGCGCTTCTTCCAATTGTCGCTTCAGCCTTTCGTTTTCCTCACGCAACCGTTCTCGTTCCCCACGAAGCCTCCCCTGCTCCTGGCGCAATTGCTCGATTTCCTTGCGCAATCGCTCATTCTCGCGGCGAGTACTGCGCCACTGCTGCTGAAGAGAGACGATCTTCTGCTTTAATTTTTCGATGAGGCCAGCTGGATGGAAGCTCTTCGGCCACGCCATGTTCGAACTCTCGCAGCTTAACGTAACCGAAGTCGCGGAATTTGGCCAGCGGAATTTTCAGAACTTGTTCACTAAAGGCGCGCCACCCGGTAAACAAATACGACCCGAGAGGAACATCTCAACGTTGCCCGTGTGGAGCACGAGTGCCGAAGAAACTTTCAGACCGAGAGCACGTTTGCACTGCATGCGGTCTCATCGGCAAACGAGACCACGTTAGCGCCATGGAAATACTCAGGCTCGGACTGAGCCTTCAAGACGTAACGAAACCTGATGTAAGGGTATGCGTGTCTTGAGAAGCCGCCTCCTTCACGAGGCGGAGTATGTCACTGACGTGATGTTCACCTTAATCCTTAATCCTTAATCAGCCGAAGTAGATAGATAGATAGATAGCCAGCAGCCGAAGCATGGCCTGCTCAAGGCAGGGGCGGCAGACCAGCAGGTCGCGGTTCCGGTGTTGAAAACAAAAGGGTTAGTGGGAAGACTTTTATAAGGTTTCGCGGGCCGCAGGCCCTATGGGACAGGATAGCAAAAGACCCGCGAGCGTCGCGACCCCCGGCCAGGGAACGGTAGTTCGGCGCAACAGGCGTTGCAGTGAGCGTGCTTACAGCGAGGCGTGTCCGCGATCACAAACCGTCGAACGCGAAGTGTTTTTGGTTAGGCTGCGCCCTTCCTAAAAAAGAAAGGGCTGCCCGGAACGAAGGGCAGCCCTTAGGCAAACGGTCGAATAAGAACACGATCAACTGCCGCAAGAACTTGCGGTTAATTGGAGATCGTGGTGGTTGTGCCGTCGAACTTCGTGAGGGTGACGGAAAACTTCTCGTGGTAACAAGCGGCCTTATCGCGAAGGACTCCGAGGGCCACCGCTTCGCCAAGGAGCAAGGATTGGTCGGTGTCGCTGCGGTAATGGATTCCGGCGTGGATGCCATGACCGAAACTGACGTTATGCCCAAGCTTCGCCAATTCCCCGTTCACGGTCAGTTGCGAACCGGTGTAGGGCTGGAGAGAGAGCCCATCATCGGAGGACATGACCGGGTTGGGAATGACGAAATTGCCGTTGAAGAAGAATTTGAGAACAGTGATACAAGCGCCGCCCACTGTGCCATGCCCGGTGGGGTAGGACGGATGCGTGGGGCAGCCTTCGGGATAAGCCTGAGAAAGCAGATAGGTTCCGTATTTGCTAAAGCTTTGTTGGACTGCCTGAGAGTTGAGGAAAGTACTGTTCAGGTTGCAGCTGACATTGCTTCCCTGGCCGGTTTTGATCAGGTGGACGAGTCCTGAGGTAGCCTCAGGGCGCAAGCGGCGATGGACATACCACTTCTGAAACCAGACCGCTTTTAGAGCCCGCGACGCCACTTCATTGATGGTGGAGGCGAAGTCCCCTCCGCCAAAGGTGCCGAAGCCACCCTGGGTTCTGGAGCCAATGTAGGGATTGCCGGGGTTCAAAGGAGCATTCATGGTCGTCAAGGCCAGCAGGGCCACGAAGTACGCCTGAGAGAGCACGTCCACATGAGCGAAGGCGGTCAAGTCTCGGCCGTTTCTGGGGTACCGGACTTGAGGATCCATCGCGGCGGTTAAGCCGGTAGAGCCACCGTTCTGAACGTGCAGCCACTCGCTGAAGGTGGTTAGGAAATCCTGCCCGGGCAAGAAAACGCGCCACTGTTGAGAAATCGGCTGAGTCCCAAGAGCGGTAGGAATGAGCATGAACTGCGACACGTAAGGTCCCACGGTTTCCCCGGCAAAGGTCGAGCCGAGGCCTCCGCGGAAGAGCAAATTGGCGGTGACATGGAAGTTATTGCGAGGGCCGGTGTAGTCCGGGAAATTGGTAAGCTCCTTCGCTGCGGCGACGGCGATGGAGTTACCGGGATACTGGTCGAAGGGGACGTCGCGCAGCAAAGAGGCCCAATAGAGCTCGACGATTTCCGCGGCGGTTTGCGTCCCAGCAACCGTAGGAGCGGCCGGGACGGTCAGATTGTGACCGTCGGTGCCTTCCAGGTCGAAAGCGAGACCGGATTGCGGATTGGTCAACAGATTTGTACCGCCCATGGTGATGTTGGCAAAGTCCGCCGGATTGCCAGTGGACAAAGCCGTGAGCAGGGTCTGGTACGCAGCCAGATTCACGCGGCCAAAGCTATCGTGGGGCAAGCACTTGGTGAAGCTGCCGCACTTGTCGGCATAGAGGGTCTCGTCGCCGTTGTCCGGGTGCGAAACCAACGGTTGATTCAATTCCGTCTGCGCGACGCTTTGGCGGAGGTTGAAAGAAGCTTGAGCGCGAGCCGCATCACTCAGAGGGCCGACCTCGGCCTCTGCGGTTGAAGGGGTTGTGAGCGCGATTGCGCCAGTGGCCATGGTTACGGTCGCCGCTGCGCCTGCCTTAGCCAGGAAAGAGCGGCGACCAGGATCGAGGGGCGCATCAACATCGGGCAATTGATGAGCCTTCTCGCTGGGTTGAGACAACTCTTTACGTCCTTTATTGACACACGTATGGACACACGGGGATTTGCTCATTTAGGACAGCCTCCAAAAGATTTAGAGTTACAGCCCAAATGCGCCCAGGAATTTCGGGCGGCAGACGTAGCAATTTTGTAGTGTGGAAAAGCGTCCTATGCAGTTTGAGCGACTTCGAGTGGTCGTGTGCGAAATACTTTCCCCCCGTACCCCTGGCTACGCCTGCCAATGGGTTAGCTAGACCATAAGGCTTACGAAGGAAAAGAGTCAATCGTGCAGATGTCCGGTTCACCGGTTGGTCAGCGTTAATTAACTTCGGCGTTGACAGTGGGGGAACCACAAGTTAGAGTACGCGCCAGTTAGGGTACGCTCAGTACGAAACCAACCTAGCCTGGGGCCCTTGCGTGAAAACCGTTCGGGTTGTTTTGGTCGAAGATTCGCCCGTTTTTCGATCGGCTTTGCGATCCCTTCTTTCCGAACAGGGACTAGCGATTACCAGCGCCAACGGTACGTCTTGTCATAAAGCGGGTTGCCAACCCGATGTTGTGCTCGTGGACGTGGGAACGTTTGCGCAAAGCGCGCAGGCGCTCGAGGAACTGGTTCGAGAGTACGCTCGCGTGGCTCCGGTCTTGCTGCTTACGCGCGAGGACCGCCTGGAGATGCTTCTGGTCGGACTGAAGGGCGGCGCGGTGGGATTTGTGGAGCAGAGCGCTTCGATGAAAGAGCTGCAAAAAGCAATTCTGGCGCTGGCGGAAGGCAATACCTGGTGCGATGTGAAAGCTTTCCAGAAAGTCATGAGTTTTCTTCCGGTGCTGCCTTATTCCAAGCAGTTCGAGCTAACCGAGCGGGAAGAAGAGGTTCTCAGCCATGTAAGCCTGGGGCAGAGCAACAAGGAAATTGCCGCCCACCTTGGCCTTTCGCCGCAGTCCGTAAAAGTGTACGTATCCAACCTATTGCGAAAGAGCGGAGTATCGAACCGCAGCGGCTTGACCCACTATGCGGTTGCACGGACACTTGCGAGAACCCAATCGTCTCCCAAAACGGAATGAGTGTGAACCAAAAGAACAGCCTGTTCAGGAACTCAAACGCAACCGGCGAGATGTCATTCGGAGCCGTGGGTTCCCGGCATTCAGCCGAGGCCGGAATCGGGTGAACACCTGCTTGTTTGAAAACCAATTCCCCTTAAATTGAGTCGCGCTGGTCATCGGAACGGCGAACTATAGCCTACTCGTCCCCGCCGTCCTGGAAGAGCAAGCGCGGCTCCGGCTCGACGAGAGTGACCTGCCAACCCTGAAGCACGATCCAGGATGAAGGTAAAGCGAAACCAGGAGGATCGACTATGTCCTACGATCCGAAACTACTCTTTGAGCGAATATCAGCGTGTTTGCAAGAAAATCCGCGCAAGACCCTGGAGGAACTGTCGCAAAACTTACGGGTGAGCAAACGAACGATCAAGAAAACCGTGAAGTTGGCTACAGGTGGAAATTTCCGCCATTACCGGGAAGGCGTACTGATGGAAAAAGTAAAGGGCTTTTTCGCGGTGCGGCCAGGCATGGCGATCAAAGTCCTTTCGATCGACCTGGGCTTCAAATCGCCGAGCTCGTTTGCACGGGCCGTGCGGCGAGCTTCGGGCTCCTGCCCCGGTGAACTGCGGACCTTTGTAGTCGGCGAACTCCCTAGAGCGGAAAAGCACGCAACGTTCTTCTGAGATTCGAGTTTGCGCGAAGTCGCGCGGGCAAACGCTAAGGCCTATGGTTGCGGGCGAAATGAAACATACCGTGGCTGCTCTCTGGCTTTGGGAGTGTGCCGGCGCTGGCTCATAAAAATCCTGGTATTCCAGAACCCTTTTGGCAACTCGGCGCAGAAGCAGTTCATGACCACTCGTTCTCTGTACCTGGACGGCGAATACCTCGTCAAGAATCCAGGGTGGCACGTTGGAGAGTCAGCGTGGAAAGCCAAGCAGGTTCTGCGCATGCTTCGGCAAAATCATATTTCTCCGGCAACCGTTTGCGATGTCGGATGCGGAGTCGGAGAAGTCCTGGTGCAGCTTCAACAAAAATTGGGCGGCGACCCGACTCTCTGGGGCTATGACATCTCCCCTCAAGCCATCGAGCTGGCGAAGGCCCGAGCCAACAAAAGGCTGCACTTCTGTCTCGCGGATTTCACCGCCGTTCAGGACGTCCATTTTTGAACTGATTCTCGTTCTCGATGTCCTCGAGCATCTGCAAGATTATTTCCGATTTCTTTGCGCACTGTGAGAATAGGGACGCCACAAGATTTTTCACATCCCGCTGGATCTTTCCGTGCAAACCGTATTGCGCAAGCATGCGCTGGTTAAGCGCCGAGACATGTACGGCCATCTGCACTATTTCACGAAGGAGACGGCCCTGGAAACGTTGCGAGAGACAGGCTACGAAATTCTGGACTGCTTCTACACGGTGCGAGCAAACGACCTGGGCGCAGCAGCAACGCAGCGGCTGCTCAAAATACCGCGAAAGCTTTTCTTCGCTTTACACGAAAATTCAGCGGTTCGCGTTCTGGGCGGGTAGGGCTTGCTGGTCCTGGCACGCTGAAAACAAAATCATTCAAAGAGATCGGGGTGGGCGCGAGAGATGCGTTGCCAGAGAGGCTGGAACTGGAACCAGCCGGCAAGATGCGAGCCGACCAAAACGTAAGTGTTCTTTGCGGTTTCGGGAGGGATCCTGTGGGGCTGGCCGGCGGCTTCGGCCAGCAATTGCGCCTGGCAGGAGCGGTCCATGGTGATAAACCACCAGGCGGCTTCGTCGACCGAGTGGCCGACCGTAAGCAAGCCGTGGTTGCGGAGGATGGCGGCCTTCTTGGCGCCGAGGGCGCGAGCGATGCGGTCTCCCTCGGAAGGTTCTTCGACCACGCCGCTGTAATCATCGAACACCACATGATCTTCGTAAAACGCACACGCATCCTGGGTGAGAGGGTCGAGGCGGCGGCCAAGAGAGGACCACGCCTTGCCATACAGGGAATGGGCATGCGCGGCGGCCACGACGTCCGGGCGGGCAGCGTGAATGCGGGAATGAATGGCAAAGGCTGCAAGATTGACTTCCGCGTGGCCTTCGACCACTTTGCCGGAGTGATCGACCAGAATCAGGTCGGAGGTGCGAATTTGGCCGAAATGCAGACCGAAGGGATTCACCCAAAAATGATCGACGCGTTCGGGATCGCGCGCGGTGATGTGGCCGGCGACGCCTTCGTCAAAACCAAATTCGGCAAAGAGACGAAAAGCGGCGGCGAGGCGTTCCTTGCGATGACGGCATTCTTCGGCAGGAGTGGCGAAGACAGGCGGGCGGGGGACGCGCTCCATGAAGGCACTGCGCGCGGGTGAGGCGGCGGATGGTGATGGCTGCGTCATGAGAACCTCCTCAGCAAAGGGATTCTGTGAAATATACCCAATTGCGGAAAGCGAGAAAACACTTCTCTTTGGAAGGAAGACAGGCCGATTTAGATCCGTTTCGGGAGGATTGACTTGGCGGCTTAAGACTGGTTTGGATACCGTGTGTTTAGTTCCCAAGTCGTATTGAGCTAGGCCAGTTCTATGCCCATTTTCAACAGCAACTTCCTACGATTCGGCGGTGGCTTCCTTGCAGGAAGGAGGAGTCTATCGGACAGCTTCGACGCAGGACGCGTCTACGGCGACATTTACCAAGGTCTTCTCCGGTGAATACGAGATTGAAGTCACGGCCCTGGGTTACAAGACGGCAAAGGAACATGCTTCGGTTTTTGCCGGTGGGACAACTTTCGCCATTTATGTTTATTTGCCCGTCAGTCATTATGACGCCGCGCTTACAGAGCGCGATCGATAAAGGACTCGAGAAACTGAGAAAGCGAGAATTCGACCAAGCCCGAAAGCATTTCGAGAAAGCGGGGAAGATGGCGCTGGGCAATCCCGACGTCCAATATCTTCTGGGAATGCTGGAATATGTACAGCAACATTTTGAAGCAGCGCGGGGAGAATTCGATCTGGCGCTGTCGATCTATCCCTCGCATGAGCGGTCACTGCTGGCCCTGGGCGAGTTGGAGTTGCGCCAGGGAGATCCTGCAGCTGCGGCGCAGAGCCTTGAGAAAGCATACCAGGTGAATGGCGCACGCACTTCCTGCTTGCCAATGCCTACTTGCAACAGAAGGATTTTGGGAAGGCACTGCGTCACGCCACGCGGGCTACGGAAAAGGCAAAAGAGCAGAGTGCGGCCGCGTGGCTACTCCTAGGGCGAATCCTAAACAAGTGCAGGCAAGCGCGAGGAAGCGAAGCGAGCCTTCGACGCGGTAGTGCGCAATTTCCCGAGTGATGCGGACGCGGCGGAAGCGAAGGCTCAAATTGCCGCGCTCAATAAGCTGATGGCCCAAGTAGTTTCACACGTTGCTACATCTCGAACGCCAGCGCCAGAGCCATTACCGGTGGCAAGCCTGCGCTCCAGTGCGCCACCGGACATCGACAGCAAGGAATACCCCACAGCAGAAGACGTTGCTTGCAAAGAAAGCGATGTGACTCAAAGAACGCAGGTCAGGACCGCGCGCCAGCTGGGAAATTTCGAAAGGTTTCTCGCCACCGAACGGATCGAGCATCAGGAAGTAGACGCTTACGGCAATCCTGGCCCCCCAAAGACGAAAGACTTCACTTACATCGTTTTTTTGGAGCACCCGCAGCCAGGTGTGTCGTTCGTCAATGAGAGGCGCGATGGAGGTGAGAATCTGGATTTCTTTCCGTCGTCCTTGGCCACGCTAGGTCTCCTTGGGCTGGGTGTAAACATTTTCGATCCCCATTATTCGGCGGATCTGGAGTACAAGTGCGAGGGACTCGGGAATTGGCGCGGACAAGCCGCCTGGCGGATGCGGTTTGAGCAGAAGAAAGGAGTTCCGTCACAAATTCGAACTTGGCGGAACAGCCGCGGCGTGTTTCCCATACCGCTCAAAGGCCGCGTATGGATCGCCGCGAGCAGCTACGATGTGCTGCATGTTGAGACGGACCTTCGAGAACCGGTGTCGGAGCTGCAGCTTTCGCGCGACCACTTGATGGTGGATTATGGTCCGGTGAAATTCGACAAAGACAATACCACACTCTGGCTTCCGTGGAGCGCTGAAATGTTCATGGAGCTGCGGGGAAAACGGTATCATCACCTACACGCACTCACAAACTACATGCTTTTCTCCGTGGACACCGGGACCGGGATGGCAATGCCGAAGACACAATCCCCACAGGAGCAACCCTGGTAGGCAAATTCGCGCAGACCGGTGTCACCAGCCTTCGACAGGAATTCATGGCGACTAACTAACGCCGAAACGGTGGCGCGAATCCTCGCTGCAAAAAGAAAAACGCCACGGGGGAACCGGGGCGTTTTTGAGAAAATGCAAGCTGGCCATGACTGAAAGCAGCTAAGGCTTGGTCGGTGTTGTCGTGGGCGCCGGCTTGGCAGCAGGTTTCTGTTGTGCAGGGGCAGCGCCCTTAACAGGGTATTGCTGGTCATAGAGACGAACAATGTCCTGGGTAACGTCAATTTGTGTTGAGGCATAAAGAATCGGGTTATTCTGGGCGGAAGAATCCAGAACCACCGTGTAGCCGTTCTCGCGCGCATAACGGTCGAGCACGTCGACCATCTTGCGGCCAATGCGGTCGATCACGTCGCCCAACGCCGCGTTCGAGTCCTCTGTCAATTCATTGTTCTTCCGGTCGAATTGCTGGGTGAGCCGCTGCCCTTGCGTGGTCAGTCGCTGAATTTCGTCCTGACTGCACTTGCCTTCACAGGCGGCCAGGCGCTGGCGGAGGTCGTTGATCTGCTTGTTCATGTTTTCGATTTCGGTCTGGCGGGGCGCAAATTGCGACTGCAATTCGGCCTGCGCTTGCTTGCCTTCGGCGGTGCTGCCGATGGCCCCGCGAATGTTGATGACGCCGACCTTGCCCGGCGCGGCCGAAGCGGCTGGAGCAGGCGCCTGCGCGCGGGCCACAGCAACGCCCAGAAGGCCAGCAGCGGCGAGGGCAGCCGTATGCATAATCGTTCTGGAATTCACTTTATTCTCCTTATTCATTGGTGCGATTCGCAAGAGCCGGCACAAGCGGCCGGCCGGCTAAACTTGCTTTTCCCCGCTCCCCCAGCGGGCAAAACGAGGGCGTTGCAAACCTGAAAGTATAGCCGACGCCCTTCCTTTCCTGCAATCAGAAAGCCCGAGCGCCAAACTTCGCCGCGCCCGCCAGCGACGCGCTTGCGGCACACCTTCATTAGCCCCATTAGTGCGGCATGGGGAAGAGCAAAACACGATTGTTCGCCTGGTCCACAATCACCGCCAGATTCGTAAACTGGTCAATGGCCACCCCGAAAGTAGCTGAGCCGGGAATGCCCAAGGTGTCGTGCGTTTTAAGGGGATTCGAAAGGGTATCCACGATCGAAATGGTGTTGCTTGCGGAGTTCGAAGTAAGAATCGCGCCCGTCTGCGGATTGATTGCCAGGGATGTCGGGTTGACTCCTACGCTGACGGAACTGCCCGCGCCGGTATTCGTATCCGGGTTGAATTGCGTAATGGTGTTCGTACCGCTGGAGTTAGCGTAAAAGGTGCCCGGATTCGCGGTTCCTGTGACCACCGTGGGATCGAAAACAATGCCCGTGGGCGTGCTGGACGTAATGCCGGAAGCATTTGTAGTGCTGAGAACGGGAGTGGCAAAACCGATTTCGATCACGTCCAGAGAGCCGGTGGGGCCCAGGGGGCTGCTCAACGAGACGGCAGTGACGACCGCGATGCCCTGATTGTTCGCGCCGCGGTCGGGATCAATGGCCACAGCAATGGGCAGTTGTATGCCGCCGATGCTCGTGGGGGTCAAAGTGGTAGGCGGAGTCGTACCCGCTGGGGGGAACAACGAACCGAGGTTGATGACGCTAACGGTATTCGAGCCGGTGTTCGCAACAACGGCTGCCCCAATGGCGTCGTCGACGGCAACCCCCGTGGGATTCGTGCCCGTGGTCACATCAGGGACTTTCTGGACCGGAGGGTTCTGCGTCAGATCAAGGACGGAGACCGTATTCGTACCGTGGTTGGCGACAACCGCGAGTCCAAGTTTCTCGCTAATGGCAATGCCTTGAGGGGTTGTCCCCACGGAAATGGGGCTGCCGATTTGCTGGCCATATGTTGGGCTGGCGGGATTCAGGTCGAGCTTTACAACGCTATTGCAGCCGGAAACGCTAATCAGACCGAATGGAGAGAAAGGCCCGTTGGCGATTTGATCGGCGAGAGCCACCGAGGTTGGCTGGGCGTTGACGGCGTTCCCGCTGGAGTCGGTGCAAACACCGGATAGCGGGACCTGCTGGACGACGATGAAATCAACGGCGTTCGATGGCGAGCCGTTGCTGATCACGTCCAGCGCGTAGTGATGAGGCGCAGGGAGGAAGGACGCGGGAATGGTGACATCCACTTCGCGGCCGTTGGACGCAATATGGTCGACGGTACCGCCCTTCGTGGTGATGTCCACACCGTCGAGGCGCACGCTCAAGCCAGAAACAAAACCAGAGCCGAAGATTCGCACGCCCGAGAGAGCTTGCGCGGAAGTAAGTGTGGCCTGGGGAACCAGCGCGTTGGGAATGCCCCCGATGACACCGGGCCCGGGCCTCGGGCTCGGAACGATCACCTCCGAAATATGAGTAGGCTTCAGCGGAGTAGCGGTTCCCGGTCCGCCCAAGTCAATCACGTCAAGGGTGCCACTGCCGGACATGAGGACAAAAGCCTGGTTCGTGGCCGCGTCGACGGCGATACCTCCGAAAAGGGTGAGAGAGCCCGTGGTGCCGTTCTGCACCGAAAGCGTAGCTGTACCAGTGCCATTCAGAGTGATCTGGCTCTGGAAATTCTGCTGGTCCGCAGGGGTTATCGGATTCGTGATGCAGGATTGCGGCGCAGGAGCAGGCTTGATCTCGCAAGCAAAGGCATAGCGCTGGCGGCTGACGGGATCGGAAATGGATACCTGGTTCAGCTTCGGATTGTAAGAGACGATGGCGTTGGTAAAAGGCTGCCAAGCCACGCTGATGGTGCCCAGCAACTCCGGCGCGGGCGCACACGGAACGACGTAAGCGGTACACCCGGCGGAAAAGCCGATGGAGCTGACAGATTGGTCGAGTGAATTGAGCAGATCCAGCTGAAGATTCGTGGAATTCGCATCGGCCATCACCGCCGTGCTGGTGATGGGATTGATGGCCACACCCTGAAGCCCTGGCGTAATCTGAATAGTCTGATCGGGAGAGCCGTAGAAGACCTCCGCGCAAACATTGGTGGTCGAGTCGCATCCTCCGGACCCGCTGTCGCTCGCCGTCGAATTGCTCACAACGTACGTAAAACTGTTGCTGCTGGTCACGTTCACCGAAAAATTGCCATTGAAAAGAGCGTCGTTCGCGGAGTTTCCCGGCTTCACCCCGGTGATCAGCACCGTACCGGCGTTGCCGGGAACCATGGAGAACAGGCAGGGATTGGAAGTGCTGGTGGGATTTGGCAAAGGAGGCGGACACTTGCTGGTGTCAATTGTTACGGTAACGAGACCTGCCGTGAGCGTGGAAGAAAGGATCACGTTGGCCGCGGAAGGCTTCGTGACATCCACTCCTCGGACCACGTTCGCAGGCGCACCACCAGGCGTCACATAGGCCAAATGTCCATGGGGCGCGGTGGCGATTTGCGGGTAAGCGCCATTGTTGAGCGTAACCTGAGCGGACAAGCACTGCCCCACCTTGGTTGACGACGGGGCGATGGCATGGTCCAGCACACAACCGTAGGGATTGGGGGTGGTTGTGGAATCCGGGTTCAAATTGACAACGAATCCGAGATTTGCCGCGGTCGAGACGGAGGTCGCAGAATAAGCCACCAGCGCCAGGTTGGAATCCGGATCGACACCGATGGAATAGGCAATTGGCGCAGGCTTCACAGAATTTTGCAAAGCGCCGGAAATGTCCACGGTGAAGGGAGTTCCGGGAGCAGGGTTCTGCGGGGAGGCACCGGGAACAGGAATGGGCAAAACAGTGACGGACTGGTCGCCGTAATTGACTACCGCCACGGTGTGGTTGGTCCGGTTGACCGACACTCCCGTGGGCATGTTGAGGGAAACACCGGGGAATGACTGACTTGTGACCGGACAAGAAGTGATGCAAGAGGCGCCGGTAGAATCAATGGGCGTAAGTGTGCCCTTACCAATGGCGTAAAACTGCACCGCGCTCGGGACCGCGGCCGCAGAGGAGGTTGCGGGCGCTCCCGCCTCAGCGACAACGGCGACACCAATCGTGGGGTCTATATCTAGGGCACTGGGATTGGTGCCTGCTGGAATTCCCGAGACAAGCACCGCAGGCGGGGTGGTGGAATAGTCCGGGAAGATGGCCATATTGGTGACCGAAGGATTGTTGGCGCTCGGTGGCGGATTAGCGGTGCTGGCAACGGTAAGCGGGTAGAGGCCCGGATTGCCCTGATTGATCTGGAGCGTGGACATCAGAGTGTTCAACTGACGTGAAGTAGAAGGATGGTTCTGGTCCTGGACAATCACATTGCCCTGAAACGAGGGGGCTGCAAGGGTTCCGTTCGGGCCGAAGTAGCCTCCATCGATGATGACGCGGGTCTGTTGCGACAGTTTGCCCTGTACTACATCGTCGGGAACCGATGCAATCGAAGTAGGACGCACGGGAACAAATGTAAAAGTAAAGGCGCTCGGCGGAGGCGCCGTTGCGGGTGGCGTGCAGGTCGGGGGGCATACCGGCTCAGCGGGGTCTATCACCGTGACCAGGACAGACTGGGTTCCCGGCGGGGGTTGGCCCAAGTCCTTTTCCAAGAGACGAAGGCGCGCTCCGGTGGAAGCGGGACTTGTCGTCGTGGTGGTTGTGGACGAAGTGGATGAAGCGGGAAGCGGAAACAGGATTTTGATTTGGCCGCTGGTGGAATCGAACGTCTTTGTGCCGATGATGTTCGGCGGATTCGCGCCGTCCTGATAATTGAGCACAATTTTGGAGGCCGAAGAAATATTGGGAGCGTCGAGGTAAATGTCCCATGAGGCGCCGCCCTGGGGGGCGATCGTCGGCGTAATGCCGTTAAAGGTGATAGGCCCGCCGGTGACAATCGTGATCGTGCCGATCACCACGCCGGAGCTATCGGCGTTCGGAGTCGCGACAATCGTGACATTCTGGGGTGTGCTGCTGTTGGGGTTGTTCGTTTGCGCCGGCGTAATTGCAGTTGGAACGGTATCGGGAGCCGTGTACACGGCCACGTTGGGATTGTTGGTATCCGGCGCGATGGTGCCGCAGGTAGGGCTGCAGGTGGGAAGCTCCGGATAGGTAGTGGTGACACCGTTGGTGGTTGAGGGAATGTTCTGCGTGAGCAGCCACTTCACACCCTTCGTCTGGACATCGTTGACAAGGGCGGCGAAGAACTGCTGGCTTTCTTTGGTGGGAACGGAAACAGCCACGGGCTTGAGTGTCGCGCGAATGCCGGAGACGAGGGTGAGGTTGATCTTGCCGCTCTTTTTCGTGTCCTGGACGGAGGTCGCGGTAATGACGATTTGCAGGCCCGGGTACTTGGTTTGATCGGGCAACTGGAACTTTGACGGATCGGGCGCGGTGTAGGTCGCCGTGCCGGTGGGTTGCGTGTTGGAGAGAACGCCAAACGAGCCATCATTCGGGGCAGTACTTGTCGATGTCGTAGTTTTTCCGTTCGTTGTCGTTGTGGTAGTGTACTGCAACGGGCTCCAGGTCACATTGATGTTGGTAGCGCCAGTCACGGTGGCGGTCAGCGTGGTGGTCGCGCCCAGGATGAGGCTGAAACCGTTCGAGGAAGTAACCGTGACCGTGATGACGTTGGCCGTGCTTTTGCTGCCGCAGCCGCTTGACAAAAGCAGGCACAGGGCCGCAAGCCCAGCGCCAAGAATACTCAAGACTTCTCGCAGTTTCACACCCACGATTTCCCCCACACTTCGCGCTCCAAGAATCTCTCGCTGGAGCTCGTGCTTTTTTCCTACCTAAAAACCCTTCGATTTCTGCACCAATCCCATCTTGCCTTTGGCCACTGCCGTTAGAACGTCCGGCTCACGGTGAACCGGAACGTCGTCCGGGGCTCGAAATAGTTCAAGCGCCCCGGATTGTTAATCAGTTGGCTCAGCGCAGGCTTGATGGTGAAGTCCCACACATCCGGCGGTAAAGTCCTTGGGTAAAAACCCAGGTTCACACCGGCGGGACAGGGTACCAGCGGATTCTTATCTGCCGGTTCGCAAATTTGAATCGGGTCAATATACGGGTTCTTGGCCACGATTTGCTGGTACAGGCGGTGGACATTGTAGGCGTAATAGACGCGGAAAGGCGCCTGAATGATGGGCAATTGCACAACGAATTCGATGCCCGTCGAGCCGCGCAGGCGGAAATTTGTCCCCGAAGCGATGCTAAGTTGTTGGGTGAGGCCAGACCCTTGCGGCGGCGGAAGCTGGGCATTCGGGAAGTTCTGCGGCAAAAGCAAGTTCTGAAACCCGGAGTTGTTCAGCTGCAAAGCGCTGCGGCGGAGAATCCCCGTCGTGCCGGCGTCCACAAAAAGGCTGGTCTGGACAATGTTGCCGACGATGGGAATGCGATACTCCACGTTTCCAAATCCCTGGAGGTCGCCGCCCGGCAAAGTCGCTACATAGCTCAAGGTCGGTATCGTAAAGGTGCGTGGCGGGCAATTTCTTGCGCAGCTAGGATCGTGATAGGAGAGCGGCGCCGCGGTTTGTTCAGGAATGAAAGTGACGGGGGAAATGGCGCGAATGTCGTAGCCGCGGATGTCGCTTTCCCCGCCCATATAAAAGCGGCTGAACGGCGGGACTTCCTGGCCGCCGTAGCCGGTGGTGTGCGCGGCACTGAAGTGGAACCCAAGAACATTGCGGTGCTTATTGATGGTGTGGAAATACTTCGCATCGACAACGTTGGTAATGGTTTTCACGTTGCCGCCCAGTCCGGCAAATCCCACCGAATAATAAAAACTTTTGCCGCGCGTGGAGTTGATCGGGTTGTCGACCGTGTTATAGGAGATCGAAGGCGTGATGCTGCTCGAGACGATGCCGTTCAGCGCGCTCGGGCCAGTGAGGCTGCGGAATTCCAGAGATTCGAACAGCAGGGTAGATGCCTGGTTGAAGGATTTGATGTTCGTGCGCGTCAAGCCATAGTTCAATCCAAAGCGCGCGAAAGAAAGCTTGCGCAGCGGATACTGCGCGAAAACCGTGAAGCCCGTGCTGTTTTGCACATAGTTCTGGACATACTGCGGGTTGATGCTGACTTGCTGCTGGAACAGGATGGCTTCCTGCCGGGCCTGGTCAAAGTTGTAGCGCGAGGAAAAAAGAGTGAAACCGGTGGAAATGGGCCGGTCAAAAAGGTAAGGCTCGGTAAACCCGAACATGAAGTTGCGCGTCAAGCTTCCAAACTGCGCGGAGAACGTCAGCGTTTCGCCAAGACCCAGGAAATTGTTGGTCTGGTAGGTGAGACCGACGAAACTGCCGGCCAAGCCGCTGACCCCGCCCTGCAAACCGATAGATTGTTTGCCTTTTTCTTTGAGCTTGAGGGTAATGTCGACCGTGCCCGCCTTGTTGTTCCGCTTGATTTCGGCAGCCTTGTCCGCCTCGATTTTGTCGAAGTAATCGAGCTGATTCAGGCGCAGAATACTCATTTCCCACAAGCGTTTGTTGAAAAGCTGGCCTTCATCAATCATCAATTCGCGGCGAATCACTTTATCCCGCGTAGTGGTGTTTCCGGAGAAGTCGATGCGGTGGACGTAATACTGCTTTTGTTCGTCAAACCGCAGCGTCAGGTTGATGATTTTGTTGGCGTCATCGACTTCGGTCTCGGGCTCCGGGGTAAAATCAATAAAGCCATATTCGCCGTAAATCTTGCCGTAGGTCTCCAGGGCTTTGCGGACTTTTTCGGTGGAGAAGATGTCGCCCTGCTTGAGCGGAAACGCAGCCTTCAGCGCATCCACCTTCAGCGACAAAGCTTTATCCGGGTCGGAACTCACGATTTTGAGCGTGCCCATGCGAAAGCGCTCGCCCTCTTCAATCGGAATGGTGATGTTGACCGCTTTGCCGTGGCCCTTTCCGGTGACCAGGGGAACGCCCAGACGCGCATGCGTGGTGTCGACATTTTCGAGAATGGGCTCGCCGACAGAAACCTTGAAGTAGCCATTGTCGCGGTAAAGCCCGCGGATACCGACTTCCAGGTCCTCGCTCAATTTCTCGCGATCGTAGGTTTTCGTGAGCACCGGGATGTACCAGAAATAGAGAGGAATGGCGTAAGGCCGGTCGTGGCGCATGGCGCGGATAAGTTTGCGGTCGCTAAAGGCATGGTTTCCCTTGAATTTGATTTTGCCGACCTTGACCTTGGGGCCTTCTTCGATTTTGAAAACGAGAATGACGGCGTTGCTGGAGGCGATGCGCTCGTATTCCGGCGTGACCTTGGCGAACTGCCGGCCGTGCTCTCCCAGAAGCTCTTTCAAAACCACTTCTGCTTTTTTGATCTTCGTGGGATCAAACTGGCTTTCGACGCTTAGGCCGACCTTGATGGAGTGAATGCCGTCATAGCGGATACGCCGGATCTGCGGGCGCTCCTTGACTTCGAAAATGATAATCTTCCCGTTGGGACGCTTGGGCGAATCCTCGACGCGCAGTTTCACGTCTTCGAAGAATTGCGTGTTCCATAGCGCCTGAAAGTCGCGGCGCAGCGTGTCCTCGTTGTAAGGATCCCCCTCACGGCTAAAGATGCGGGCCTTCAGGGTGTCCGAGCGAACACGCCGATTGCCGATGAAGTCGATGCGTTCGATGACCAATTGCTGCGGAGAAGTTTGTTGCTGGGTGGGCGCAGCTTGAGCGGAAGCCTGCGCATGGTCTTCCACCGCTTCCTTGCCCGTGAGTAAATCACCAGAGGCCGCGAACAAGACGGTGTCGAAAGACGGCGCGGCGAGAGGTTTGGCGAGCTGGGCACCCGGTGAAGCGCTCGAAAAAAGAAAAACGAG
>QHYJ01000070.1:21238-23285 GCA_003223255.1 Acidobacteriota bacterium
CAAATCCCCCGAACGGCGAACAAACTCTTCTTTGAGCGGCCGAAGGGCCCATTAAGGCCGCGCCCCCAAACACAAGATGTTATTCTCCCGCCGTACCCGGTATGGGCCGGCGGTGCGATGTTTCAGATTCGCTAGTGGACGACCGGGGTTGCCTCGCCGACCGGACGGAATGACAGGCCCTCCCCGGCGACATAAATCTGGAGTGTCGCGGGCTTTTGGATTCCGCCCTGGATCAGCGCCTCGGAGAGCGGGTCTTCAACGTACTTCTGCAAAGCCCTGCGCAACGGGCGCGCGCCATAGCTGCGGTCCGCGCACGTCTTCTCGAGAATCCACTGACAAGCCTCCGGCGTGAGGACAACCTGCACTTGCCGGTGGATCAGAGTATCGTTCATTTGGCCTACGAGCAAGTCGATGATGCGGAGCAGGTCTTCATCGCCGAGCGGGTTGAAGATTATAACCTCGTCCAACCGGTTGAGGAACTCCGGATTGAACGCCCGCTTTACTTCGTTCATCACCATTTCTTCCATGGTCTTGCGGCCGGCTTCGTCCATGCCCGCCTGGAAGCCCAGCCCCGTGCGCTTCTGCAAGTGTCGCGCGCCCAGGTTCGACGTCATGATGATGATGGTGTTACGGAAATCCACCGTATTGCCGAGGCCGTCGGTCAACTGTCCGTCTTCAAATACCTGCAACAGAATGTTGAAGACGTCCGGATGCGCCTTCTCGATTTCATCCAGCAAGATGACGGAGTAAGGCGTCCGGCGGACGCGCTCGGTCAATTGACCGCCTTCTTCATAGCCCACATACCCTGGAGGCGCGCCGATGAGCTTCGAGACGGAGTGCTTTTCCATGAACTCCGACATGTCGAAACGAACCAGCGACTTCTCCGAACCAAAGAGGAACTCGGCCAACCGGCGGGCGACTTCCGTTTTGCCCACACCAGTGGGTCCGAGGAAAAAGAAGCAGCCCACGGGACGCATCGGGGACTTGAGGCCGGCGCGGCTGCGGCGAATGGCGCGTGCGAGCGCGGTGATGGCCTTGTCCTGGCTGATGACGCGCTTGTGCAGCTCCGGCTCAATGCGCAGCAGTTTTTGCTGCTCGTCTTCCTTAATGGAGGTGACGGCAATGCCGGTCCAGCGGGCGACAACTTCCTCGATGTCTTCGCGGGTTACTACCCCCGTCGAGGCATCGTCGAGTTTGTAACGCTCGCGCAGGTTGCGCAGGTTTTCCTTTTCCTTGCGCTCTTCTTCGGAGTAGAAGCGCGCCTTCTCGAATTCGTGATTGGCGATGGCCGTTTCCATGCGATGGGTGATGAACTTCACGCGCTTCTGCACTTCTCCGACTTCTTCGGGAACAGTAGCTTGACGCAGCTTGACGCGCGCGCCCGCTTCGTCGATCAAGTCGATGGCTTTGTCGGGCAGGAAGCGGTCGGGAATGTAGCGGTTGGAAAGATAGACGGAATAGCGCAGCGCTTCATCCGTGTAGCTGACGGCGTGGAATTTTTCGTAGCGCTCGCGCACGCCCTGAATCACCTGGATGGCTTCCTCCTCGCTGGGAGCGGGCACTTTCACGGCCTGGAAGCGGCGCTCGAGCGAGCGGTCTTTTTCTACCGACTTGCGATATTCGCCGGGCGTCGTGGCGCCGATGCACTGAATCTCGCCGCGGGAGAGCGCAGGCTTCAGAATGTTCGCGGCGTCCAGCGAGCCTTCGGCCGAACCCGCTCCGACCAGCGTGTGCAGCTCATCGATGAACACGATGGCGTTCTGGCTCTCCATCAATTCTTTCATGATGGTCTTCAGGCGCTCTTCAAACTGTCCGCGGTATTTCGTTCCGGCAACGATCAGCGAAAGATCAAGGGAGAGAATGCGCTTGTCAGCAAGGAACGGAGGAACATCGCCGTCGGAGATGCGTTGCGCCAAGCCTTCGACGATGGCGGTCTTGCCGACGCCCGGCTCGCCGATCAGCACCGGATTGTTCTTGGTGCGCCGGCACAGAATCTGAATCACGCGCTCGACTTCGTTCTCGCGTCCCACGAGCGGATCCAGTGAAC
>QHYJ01000345.1 GCA_003223255.1 Acidobacteriota bacterium
CAAAAACGAATAGAGAAAGAATCGAATCGACCTCAGGTTGAGATCGTAGAGGCCCTCCGCTTACTGAAAGCATTTCGCGGCGCGGACCTGACAGATACGATCAGTCAGATTGAAGAGTCGCTAAGGGGCGTGACTGCCGGCAACTTCGCAGCAGTAGTGAATAGATGTGGAGCAAAGGCGGAAGTCCTGAGCGCTGCGGGCATAATTAAACGGTTGTCAGGACAGATTAATGTGGTGATTCACGCGCTGGGCATACTCCTCTGTCTTCCGCACATTCTCCGGTTAAACGAAGTCATCGACTACGTGTCGCTGGGCGCCGGGAAACACTGGACGGGCTTTCGATTTGGAGACAAATCTGCGCGTGGCAGAATTCAAATTCATACACTGGCAAGGCGGACCCGAATCGGCGCGCCACTATTCGATCTTTAAGGATTTATATGCAATGGCGGAATCCGACACAGAGAAGGAGAGGTACCTATACGTGCTTGGAACAGAACACGGGGAAAAGTTCTTCAATAGTGGGCGAGCTTTATCTAGCGTTTTGAACCGAAACGCGACACTGAGAAAGAAACTCAACGAGAAATTCGGAGATCGCTATCGCACCGTGCGCGACTACTATTTACCGAGGAAAGGCTTGGTGGTGATCGACGATGTTTCGCCACTCGTTCCAGAACTTGTGGCGGCGGCTGCTGAGGCTGCTGAAGGTGAGGAGAAGTGAGCCCCGTTCGAGGGCATTGGACCGGACCTCGTGAATAGCGTTCGAGGCATGGGCTGGCGGATGAGGTGGTTCTGCTGGTCAATCCTGTCCTGCTGGGCAAAGGGAAGCGCCTTTTTGCGGAGGGAACTCCGCCACCCTCATTTGCGCTGGATAGCACGCAAGCTTTGCCGTCGGGCATCGTCATCAACACCTACAAGCTGAGGTTTGACCGAACAGCACACCCGAAGTCCTATCGATCTGTACGTTAGTTGGCATGAGCAGGCCGGGGAACAGGTCTGCGGCCGCCCAATCAGCAGCTTCGGCCCCCATTGAGAGGCTATAGTAGGCATCCATTGCCTCATGCGCGAGAGCATCGCCGGAGTTCAAGCCGCCGGCGTTGCTTGGCGCATCCAATTTTGACAAGTTTTCAAGGTCAACCGAGTTCAGAAACGTTTATCGTTGCGTGGTTCTGGGTGTCGTTGATTGCGCCCAGGAGTGCTCCCTCTGACTTGCCTAGGTTCTTCGCGACGCTGCCTTTCACAACATGGAGTTTTCCGTCTTTACCCAGCTCGACCTTGAACTGAGCGTTCTTGCGGTTATTGAAATCATTGACGGCCTTGGTGCAGTTTTCCTTGGTGTCGCATTTGAGAGCGACATCTAGACCTGTCGGATCCGTCAGATTTACAGGGTTGTTGCGCACGTAGGCGTAGAGGTTTAGGCGCTGCGGATCAGCTAATCGATGCGCTTCGATGTAAAGCGGATCGGGACTCATGAAGCGACCTATTGAGGAGCTGTCGTACCTAGCCCCGAAGTTGTCGAGGCCGGATTCTGCATCCCGTTCTTTGCCGGTGAATTTGTACGCTAAGAGCGCGTGTTGGGTTGGGCGTCGGACAGGTAGATCAGCGCGTCGTAGAGCTAGTGTCACTCTGTGGCTGGTGGGGTGGCTTCATGATTCGACGGGGACGAATGTCGGCCCACATTTTTCTGAAGGTCGGCCTGCTCCAAAGACCGAAAAGTATCGTTAGAAGCGCGATGGCAAGATAACGGAGGGCGATGATGTCCCAACGCGGATCAGCACCCCATTCCCTAGGATCGTAGGGATTGGACATGTGGTGCAACAAGGCCTGCCGGGCTCCCGGTCCCCCCTTAGAGAAGTAACCGTAGGCGGCGTAGCCCGCTTTGGCGCACCAGAAGAGGATGAGGATTTGGAACACGAGGAAACTCGTGAATCGCCCGGCTTCTCTCAGCCAACTCAGCCAACGTGTCATGTAGTTATTGCCTTGGCCGAATCGCGGCCTGCTGTGTCAGCATTTGTTGGAACTGCTTGGCTCCAGAATTGAATATCTCCGGAGCCAAAATGGTGGACCTCACATATGGCGAAGGGTTCTTCATAGCCTCCCTCATGCCATGGTTTACGATGTCAAAGGCGGCGTTAGCAACGGCCCGGCTTATGCCGGAGTCATCATGTTTGACGATTCGCGAGATGACGCCCGTTGTATCTCCCAAGAAGTCGTGTGCAAGTTCATGGGCAAGGTCGCCTTTTCCGGCTGTATTCATGTTGATTTGTGTGAGTGCATACCCCTGATTTACTTGCGAGACGGCTGTGTCGCCTCCAGGAGCCCAATTCGACACGATAACGTTCAGAGAGTCTTTGGAGAGGCCCTGAATGTTCCTCTTGTTGTCGTAGCCTCCTGCTGTGTAGCTGACATCCAGATGGATATGGGCGTCGCCGTACTCGTCTTTGGCCTCCTGCAGCAATTGCTTGTTGAAGGTTTCCTTTTGTGTGTCAGTGAGATTTGCCTTCTGGTCATAGATCACGTTCACTTTGACTGTGACGCACTGCTTGTCCTTTTTGCAATCGTTTTCGCTCTCTTCGACCATTCCGGTTGGGTCGACATATTTGAGGGGGTCGCGCGGGCCAGCGCCTTGTCAATCTCTGAGCGGTAAGTCTCAGGATCGTAATAAAGAGAATCTGACTTCCAGCCGTAGACACTGGCCCCATGCACCAATCCCGTTGTGCCATCCATGCGTTGTTTTCCTGTTGAGGAACAGCTAAGGAGGTTTTTGCCCCTTCGGCCGCATCCCCGGCATTTGCCGAGAAACCACCGTGCCCTAAAACACTGAAGGTTTTAGAATCGGTTGGCGGAGGTAACTTTCACCCCAACTCTCGATGCTAAACGCCCCTTTCTATCGATTTTAACTCCCCAGCGATAAGATCCCGGCGACTCTATGATGCTAATGCCTCGAAAACGGTTGCCTCCTCCTTTCTTCTTTCGGCTCTGCCGCGCGGCGCTGATAGAGAATGTTTCAATCTCTATTCGCCGGCGGAATTCCATAGTACTCCAGCCCTTGGCCTTCCTTCCCGCGCGCGGTGCCGCTCGAAGATGAGGAGATTTCCGCCGGAACTGGCAGCCTCACGAATGGGGCACTTCCTCGGGAGTCAATCGAACTTAATGGCGCTTTTAGCCGCATTTTCTGCTAAACTTACTTCGAGTATCAAGAGCCGTCCTACAAGGACGCCGCAACCGTGGCCCCGCAATGGGGAGAGCGGTGCGATTACCGGAACCCGGTAGATACGCCGAAAGGAAACCATGGAAACCAACTACAACGCCGTCCGCAAAGAAATCACCGAACGTCTCACGAGGAGTTGGAACTTCACCGAAACACAACTCAGCGATTTGTCCCTGTTCCACTTGGTGAACCTTCTGACGTTACTCGCAGGCAGCTTCGGGTATCTCGGACAATTTGCGCCCACAATCTTCGCTTTGCGAGAAGTTTTGGGCGAGGACCACGTGTTCGACAAGCCGAGTGAACTTCGGGCAAAGCAAACCGTGGATGCCGTGGCCAACGTCCCCGTGGTGCATTGATGCTAGGTTGAATCGGAGCCACAATGGAAAAGAAAATCAAACCGTCCGAGTTGGAAGCAGAGGTGCAACGCTTGATTCGTGAAGGAAAGATGCCGACACTTGAAGAACTGTCCGCCGTGATTGCCGAAGTGCGAGAGAAATACCGCGAACAGATTTTGGCTGCAAGAAAGATGGGCGAAGATAGCGAAAACTGAAGATTGGTGTGGGACCTGTGGACAACTTCGAAAGTTGCTGGAGATGTCGCCACAGCAAATCGACGGGTTGTCGGACCAGGAGAAAGCGAAACTTCGTCAAGAAATCAGGTGAAGCACCACCTCGGCCTTTACGTTTTCCAGCGCGATGCGCTGCTCGAATATCCGACGCTGCCGCAGCCGACAGATCAAAACTCCGCATAAATGTTAGAAAACGTCCCATCTGTCCCGTCGTCCCCATGCTCGCAGTCTACACAGGAAGACGCAGTTCACTACCACCAATTTCTTCACACGTTCCTGTCCCCCGTTTTTCCGTTTTCAAAGCACGAAGATGTGCTTCAACAGAAATACGAGGCCTGCGATGATTGCAAGAGATCCGATGGCTTTGAAGAGGTACCTTGCCGGATTGATGCCGTCTTCAGCGTTGGCCTGTTCAGCCGGTATGTTCTTTACCCTTGCAAGAATTTGCTCTGTTCGGAGGAGAATGAAAATCCCTAGGGCAATAGGAATCACGTCGACTGCCAGTGCGTACCAATGGGCTTGGTGCTGAGTGGCCACAGTGGGGAACGCCCTGTGCCCCTCCCTTATGAGGGAGCGGAGGATGACAATGAGCATCAGTAGGCCAAAGCAAAACGCATAAAGACCTGGTAGCCGCCAGTTCCTCCATGTGAAGGAGCGGTCGGCCCTCCACTGGTAGGGGCAAAAAGGAGTAAGCCGCCCACGAGAATGAACAGGAAGCTGCCCACTATGAAAATCAGATATGTGGCCACGTTGGTACCTGACATTACTAGAAATCCTTGCAGCCTGAGACGGTGAAGCTTTCCATGATTTGACTCTATCACGGGATTCGTTACGACACCGGAAGCGTACCCGACTGGTGCTATCCTCGCTCCAAATGGCCGACCAACGAAGCGGCTTCTGCCGATACTGCGGCTGCACGGAATTCAAGCCGTGCCGATATCTGCCACCTCCTGGGGCACAGCCAGGTGGTCAGCAAGTGCTGGTGTGCAAATGGGCGGATAAAACGAAGACCCTCTGCACGAATCCGGTGTGCCTAGAAAAGGCCAAAGATGCGAAAGCTTGAGACTCGCCATCGGATGCGGTTATTTCTTGGGGTTTTCTTTTTGGAGGCTCCAAAGTCGAGGTGGACGACCGACCCCGGAGCAATCCCTGGCGAGCCTTACGACTATCTTGACATTCCTATAGG
>QHYJ01000346.1 GCA_003223255.1 Acidobacteriota bacterium
GCGTTCTCTTTCTTCTGGTAATGGTGGAACCCGAAGCCGAATTTCATGGCATGGCGGCCGCGGATCCAACTTGCGTTATCAAAAGCATTATGGTTGCGGTTGTAATCGCGGTATTGACCGAAGCTCGCGAGATTGCTGAGTGCATCAGCGAAAAGCAAGTTCGGTATCCGATTGAGTTGTACGGGATACGGAAGCTTAACGGCATTGGCAACGTCGGGCGAATTGCTTCTCGCGAGCGAGCCCGTGGGATCGCTGACAATCGCGCCATAGGAATACGCGTAGCCCGCTTCGTTGAAAATCCTCGGCGTAATCTGCCAGGTTACGCGGCCCATCCACTGATGCCCAGGAGAGTCAGTGGAAGTACTTCCGACGCCCGGGACGGAGCTCTGAGGCCCGAAAAGACCGAAGGGCTCCTTCGTCGGGATGTGGTCGTAAACAAGACGGCCCATCAGGGAGACCTTGCTATTTACAACGTGGTCAGCGCGCAAGAGCTCTTCGCGGTAGTTGAACACGCCGGGTAAGCTGGAAAACAGGACACCGTCGGAAGCGGGCGGTTTCGGCATGTTCGCGAAGACATCCTTAAGGTAGGCCGCGGAGACCGGATCGAAACTCGTGGCAGGAATCTGCGTGCCCGTTGCAGTGCATGGTGTGGTTGCCGAGGTGCAGACTGAAAATTGAAAAAAACCCTGCCTCTCCAGATCCGTGGGGACAATAGAGGATTGAGGGACCGGTGTCGTCACGCGGCGAACTTCCTCGGAGAAGAAGAAAAAGGTCTTTTCCTTATTTGTGTTGTAGAACCCGGGAATAAAGAAAGGCCCGCCGATCGTTCCGCCAAAGTCGTTGTAACGAAGAACTGGGCGCGCAGTGCCCCTGAAGTTGTTGATGAAACTGTTCGCGTTGAACACGTCGTTACGGAAAAACTCGTAGAGCCCCGCGTGGAAATTAGCCGTGCCGGAGCGCGTGACCACGTTGATCTGGCCGGAGGCCGAGCGGCCGAATTCCGGCGAATAATTGCTTCGTTCGACCTTGAACTCTGCGATAGCGTCCACACTGGGATACACGAGCAGGGTGATGTTTGAGCCATGGTCCACGTTGTCAGCACCGTCGACTGTCCAATTGTTCTGGCTCTGGCGGTTGCCGCTGATTGAGAAGCTCACGATGTTGACTGCGCCCTGGGGGTTGGTCGTGCCGACATATACCTGGTCGGCGGCGTTACTTGTTACCCCGGGCTGGAGAGTGACGAGCTGCTCATAATTCCGGTTGTTCAGCGGCAGCTCACGGACTTGCGTTCCGCTGATGAGCCCTTCTACGGCGACATTTTGTAGGTTTACCTGAAGCGGTTGAGCTTCCACGGTGATGGTTTCCGTTACCGCTCCGGTCTCAAGAGCGGCATCAACCGTTAAACGGTCGCTGACATTGAGTTCGATGTCGTTCTTGACGAACTTCTTGAATCCCTTAATTTCCACGCTCACGGAGTAGCGGCCAACGGGCAGAAACGGAGCCACGTACTCCCCTGCCGAGTTTGTCTCCAAGGTGCGAAGAACCTGGTTGCGATCCACATTCGTAATCGTAACCGTGGCATTGGCAATTACCGCCCCGGATGCGTCGGTAACAATTCCACGAATCTGCCCTGTGATTTCCTGGGCCCAAGCTACTCCACACAGCCCGGCGCTCAGCCCCACCGCCAACAACAATACGAATAACCTTCGCATCATCCACCCCCTTAAACTTAACTGATGATTTCAAGCTGCCTGGTCAAACGGTTTACAACCTTGCAGCGGTCCCCCCGATAGGTCGACTTCACAAACTCGATGGGCTGCCCGTTGTGCAGATAGGCCGTGCGCGTGAAGCGAAATACGGGCGACCTTCCTCGAATGCGCAGTAGCTTCGCTTCCGCGCCCGTAGCGACCGATGCCTCTGCCACTTCGTCGGCCATGTGGACCTGCAATCCATAGCGCTCCCCCAGTACCCGGTACAACGAGCCGCTGGGCTCGAAGTTTTCCAGCAATTTTGGGCAGAGCCTCGCCGGTAGGTGCGTAGCCTCAATACACAACGGAGCGGAATCCGCGATTCGCACGCGCCGCAAAAAAATTATTTCTTCGGCGGGACTCAAGTGCAGCGCTTCCGCTACCTGTTCATTAGGATGAATGCGCTTGAAAGCCAGAACCCGCGAGCGCGGCTGGGCTCCGCGAGCTTCCATCTCTTCGCTGAAAGACAAGACCTGGCGAAAATTCTTCTCCAGCTTGGCCCCGGAGACGAACGTGCCCTTGCCTCGCTGGCTGTACGCGACGCCCAGATGGCACAGCGACTTCACCGCTTGCCGGGCCGTCATGCGGCTGACGCCAAGGCGCGCGGCAATTTCCTGCTCCGAGGGCACGGGCTCACCGGCCTTCAGCGCTCCCGAGCGGATTTGCTCGAGCAGGCGCTGCTGGATCTGATAGTAAAGAGGAACAACGCTGTGACGGTCGAGCGTTGCGGTATCCACCCCGCACCCCAGTTGTATAGACAACCAGTCATATAGACCTCTTGTGCCGCCTTGTCAACGAGAAAAATCCTCGGCTGCCCGGCTTGTCCTTCGGTATCACGCAGTCACTTGCGATGAGACCGCTCGTTGACGGGCGAAGAGAAAGCGGCAATACTGGCGTGCGATGATTGGCCAGCTTCGCGGACGGCTCGCCGGAAAAAGACCGAATCAAGTGCTCGTGGACGTGGGCGGCGTCGGCTACCTCGTGCAGGTGCCGCTTTCGACGTACGCCGCGCTCGGCGAGCTCCACACCGAAGTGACGCTCTTGATCCACACCCATGTGCGAGAAGATGCGCTGGCGCTGTACGGTTTTGTTTCCGCGCGCGAAAAGCATTTCTTTGAGATGCTGCTTTCCGCTTCCGGCGTGGGGCCCGCGCTCGCGCTGAAGATTTTGTCGGGCATGAGCGTCGAAGAGCTGGTGCCCGCCATTCGCGGCGGCGATTTGGCGCGCTTGACGCGAATTCCCGGCGTCGGCCGAAAAACCGCCGAGCGCATGGTCGTCGAATTGAAAGACAAGCTGGAAGCCGTCGCAGTGGAAGCCGAGAAGCCCGCCGCGGCATCGCCCGCGGGAGTCGAGGCGGACGTGGTGTCGGCGCTGGTGAACCTGGGATACGACGCGCGCGCCGCGGAAGGCGCGGTGGGAGAAGCGAAGCGCGAGGCAGGCGGCGGAAATTTTGAAAAATTGTTGCGTGCGGCGCTGCAATCCCTGAGCGCGCCAAAGGGGCGCTCAGCAAGAGGCACAGCGTAGAGCTTTTATATTGTAGGGGGCGCAGCACTTGTCCTGAGCGAAGCCGAAGAATGCTGCGCCCCTGCGAGCGCAAACTGAGAATTGGAAGAGGCGGCGGTAAAAACGATGGCCGATGGAACCGCAAAACGGATGATGCAGCAAAGACAGCCACAGCGCATTGTGTCCGGCCAGGCCTTCGACGAGGACGCGCGCGTCGACTTGAGTGTGCGCCCTAAGCGTCTCGACGAATACATCGGCCAGAAACGCGTCAAAGAAAACATTCAAATTGCCGTGGACGCCGCGCGCAGCCGCGGCGAAGCTCTGGACCACGTCTTGCTCTATGGCCCGCCCGGCCTCGGCAAGACCACGCTGGCGCAGATCATCGCCAACGAATTAAACGTGCCGATCAAAACCAGCGCGGGGCCGCTTCTCGAACGCAAAGGCGACCTGACCGCAATCCTGGCTTCGCTTCAAAAAAAGGAAGTTTTCTTTCTCGATGAAATTCACCGCCTGCAGCCCGCTCTGGAGGAAGTGCTGTATCCGGCGATGGAAGATTTCCGCGTGGACCTGATCATTGGGCAGGGGCCGGGCGCGCAGATTCACCCGTTTCCATTGAGCCACTTCACGCTCGTGGGAGCGACCACCCGCGCGGGCCTGATCACTGCCCCGCTCCGCTCGCGCTTTGGAATCGTGCACCGCCTGAACTTTTACGAGCCGGCCGATTTGTTGATCATCATTCACCGTTCCGCGAAAATTCTGAACATCCAGATGGACGAAGGCGGCGCGGAAGAAATCGCCCGCCGCTGCCGCGGCACGCCGCGCATCGCCAACCGCTTGCTGCGCCGTTCTCGCGATTTTGCGGAAGTGCGCGCTGCGGGACGCATCACGCGCGCCGTGGCCCAGGAAGCCTTGCAAATGCTCGGCGTGGACGAAAACGGCCTCGACGAAGTGGACCGCAACTTGATGCTCGCGCTACTCGATAAATACGGCGGCGGCCCGGTCGGGCTGGGCACGCTCTCCGCGGCCCTTGCCGAAGAAGAAGACGCCATCGAAGAAATGTACGAGCCCTACCTCATGCAGATCGGCATGATTGACCGCACGCCGCGCGGGCGCGTGGCTACCCCGCGCGCGTACGAATATTTCGGCCGCGAAGCCCCGCGCCGCCAGCCGCGGTTATTTTGAAGACGAGCTGGCGGCCGCGAAATGGCAATCGGGTCACTTTGGCTGCGACTCCTTGATCTTCTTCAACGCGTCTTTTGCGCTCTGATTCGCCGGATTGAGGCTTAGCGCCTTTTCGTAATTCTGCTGGACCTTCTTGAGATCGCCTGCCTTCAAGTAGCCTTCCGCCAGGCTATCCCAGACGTTCGAGGAGTCGGGAAACGTTTCGGCGTTCAACTTGAAGACCTGGATGGCTCCCCCGGTCTCGTTCCCTTCCAGCAACGTGTAACCAAAAACGTTCAGCGAGCCCTCGCCAAAATCAAAGGCGCTGCCGCCATAGTATTTCTTCTTAAGGTCGGCGTCATTGTCGAGTGCCGCTTGCAAACCCTTCTTTCGATACTGTTCGCCGAGTTCTTCGTCGAGCGTCAATCAGCGTGGGCTTGTACCGCCGGGACTTGCGGCGGATTTCCTCTGCTTTGCAGACGTCTGCCTGCACGAGAAAGCCATCCGAGCCCAAGGCGCGCAATTTCTCCAACGTCGCCTTGGCCTGATCCTCCTTTTGATAATAGTGAACCGCGACCTTCGCCTCGCTCTCCGCGAGCTTCAAAAGCGATGCCGCGGCCGATTCCCCGTGAGCCTCCCGTGACCAATGCCGTTTTTCCTCTAAGCGTCATAAGGCACCTCCTGGCTCAGAATTTGCGCCGCATGTTAGGCCCGTGCAAATCCCAAGTCAATCGAGTGCCTCCGCCTCGATTGCGGGCCCCTGAACCTTAACACCCCTCAAGAGCCCGCTCGTGAATGACTTTTGCGCAGAAGGCAGTCGGAATTAGGATAAGAGGGCATGGGAAAAGGCAGACTAACGCGGCGGGAGTTTTTGCGGGCGGCAGGAACGACCGGGGGCGGCGCCGCGCTTTTCGGCGCGGCGGCGGGAGCCGGAATGCCGTTGGATTGGAAGACGAGAATTGGAGCGGCAGACGGACAAGCAGAGAGTATGGCCGCGGACTATACACTGCACATTGGCGCAAGCGCAATCGAGATTGCGCCGAAACACATCGTCTCGACGGTCACTTACAACGGACAATTCCCGGGACCACTGCTGCGGTTCAAAGCAGGACGCGAAGTAACGGTCGAGATCCACAATGACATGGACGCGCCGGAGCAACTGCACTGGCATGGGCAATTCGTATCCACCGACGTAGACGGCGCGGCGGAAGAAGGCACGCCGTACATTCCGGCGCACGGGATGCGGCAGAGTATTCAGCACACTGTCGTCGGTCCAGCCCGGACTGACGGCGACCGCGAAGTGTTTCTGGTGCTGAAGGAGTTTGAAGGCTCATTCAGCAAGGGCGGCGACATGCCGCAGGATTTCTTGTCGCCAGCCACGAAAGCGAAAGAACTGGAAGCGGCGGGCGAGTCGGCGATGAAGGCATCCCTGGCTAAGGGCATGCCCCATGGCTATGAGATCGGCTATCAATATGTCACCATCAACGGAAGAATGCTCGGGCACGGCGAGCCGGTGCGGGTGAAGGCGGACGAACGCGTGCTGTTTCACGTGGTGAATGGCAGTGCGACCGAAATTCGCAGCTTGGCGTTGCCGGGACATGTCTTTCGCGTGGTAGCGCTGGACGGCAACGCCGCGCCGCGGCCCGCGGACGTGCCGGTACTGTGGCTGGGCCCGGGAGAGCGCATTTCCGCCATTGTGAAAATGAAGCAGCCGGGTGTGTGGATCCTGGGCGACTTGGCCGACGACGACCGGCAGCACGGCATGGGCATTGTGGTGGAGTACGCCAGGCAAAAAGGCAAGCCCGTGTGGACATCGTTAAAACCGTTTCGCTGGAGCTATGCGCGGTTCGGCGCGACGAACGGGGCCGCGCGTGAGCCGGACGAAACGATCAACATGACGTTTACCAAGCGGAACGCGGCGGAGCAGGGATTCAACCAATGGGCCATCAATGAAGAAGTGTTTTCGCGAGAGGCGATGGCAGCGACGTATCATTTGCGGGAAGGCCGCCGGTACAGACTGCGCATGCGCAATGCCAGCGACGACGTACACCCGATCCATTTGCACCGGCACAGCTTTGAGCTAACGAAGCTGGCGGGCCAGGCGACGGCCGGCGTGATGAAGGACGTCGTGATGATCGGCGGCTATCAAGAAACGGAAGTGGACTTTACGGCGGACAATCCGGGGCTGACGCTGTTTCATTGCCACCAGCAACTGCACATGGATTTCGGGTTCATGACCCTCTTCGATTATTTGTAGGCGGCACGCTTGACAGCTGCCGCCTGCGTTTCCCAGAAAGAACGGGGGCAGGCACTCCTGCCTTTCCCACGCCTAGCAGGAAGGAAAATCTTTTCCTTTCGTACTTTGTACCCGCGAACCGTTTCCGCCGAATCACACCTGACCCTCGCCACGATTTAAATAGGAGACGGCGTTCGCCCACGCTGGAATCCTAAGCACGAGCTTCATTTGCAAGAAAAGTTCAGGCGTTGCGGTCCCCGCCAAACGCCAGTTGAACGACCAAGAAACCACAAATGGAAAGATGACCATGGGGACCAAAACGAGACAAAGAGCGGCGAAGATTTTGCTTGCGTTGGCACTGAGGCTGGCTGGAACGAGCGTGCACGCCCAGGAAAACCGGAAGGCGCTGAACAATCCGACGCCAACCTATCCGGAGACCGCGCGGCAGTTTCGCCTGACCGGAGTTGTAAAAGTTCAAATAGTGATCGCGCCGGACGGCCAAATCAAGGACGTGAAAGTTCTCGGCGGGCACCCACTGTTGGTGAACGCGGTCCAGGACGCGCTGAAGAATTGGAAGTACGCGCCCGCCGGCAGCGAGACGACGGCAACTCCAGCCTTCAATTTTCACCCGTAAGGCGGGCGCGTTCGGCACAAAGCAGACATCTGCGAAAGCTCGTACAACTTGAAACTCAACGCGAGTCTTGGTTGACTTCGAAGATTAGGCTCGAACAGGTGAGGCCGGCTTCGGCCTTCTGCAGCTCAGAGATGTCCAGCGGCGTAACGAGATAATCCAGCGAGCCGATGCGTCCCCGCGTTCGGGGAAATGAGGCCGGGAAGATGATCGTGCCGCCAAGCGCCACCGCATTGGCGGCATGCGGTTCCCGAGGATCCACATCAATCCAGTCATAGCCCGCAAACGGCGCGGGATCGAACCAAGCGCGATTTGCCAGCAGCGTGTTTTCGGCGATGCAAGTCACGGCCGATTTCAGGTGCAAGCAGCCGGTCACCGGTACGGAGATGACTTCGTAGCCGTGTGGCTTCACGAGTTCAGCAAGCTGGCGAATGGCTTCCGCATTGCTGCGTTTGGTTAAACCGGCAAAAAGCTTGCGGCCGATGCGAAGAACGTCGCCACCTTCGAGCATTCCGGGAAGCTGGATGCTGGCGAGCTTGCGGTATTTCGAAAGCTCCTGCGCCAGGGAAGCGCCTTCGGCGCGGCGGCTCTCGGTGCCGAGCGGCAGGATCACGGCGAGTTCGTCGAGGACGATTGCCGGGTCTTCGACAAACATGGAATCAGGAAGATCAGGCTCGGCGGGAAGAGAGATGACGCGCGCGCCCAGTTTTGCAAGGAGCACTTCGTACGCCTGATGCTGTTGCCGTGCCCGCCCCAAGTCAATCGGCTGGCGCTCGATGAAAGAAAGCTCGCAACGAACAATAGCGGGACTAACTTCGCGTGTGATGGCCGTGAGCATGCCAGATGAGGAAGTTTACACGAGAATTGCGGGACAGACTCCTTCGCGCAGCATGTGGCGGGATGACAGAGACATCAAATCGGAAGCTGAAAAATCCTTGTTGGTATGTTTCGAACCTACATTCCGCAGTAGAGACGGGCGAGTTTTCTGAGATTCTTTGCTTTAAGCATAGACGCTGGGCGATATGGAAAGGAGACTGAGGACTTGCTCTTGAATCGGGCTGAGCGGTTCCGAAAAAGCCTGCACCAGGTTTCCGTTTTTGGACAGCAATAGATGTCGGGCGCGAGAGTTAAAGACGCGGATCACTT
>QHYJ01000347.1 GCA_003223255.1 Acidobacteriota bacterium
ATTGAAGTGCGCCTGGCGGTCGCTGGGTTTGTTCTCGATGGCTCTGCGGTATTCTGTTTCTGCTTCTGAGAAATTGCCTCGGCGCTCCAGAAGATATCCAAGGTTGTTGTGTGCTCCCGCGTAAAACGGATTGATGTCGATGGTTTTCCGGAAAGCGTCTTCTGCCTGAGAATATTTCTCGGCGCTCAAGAGAAGCACGCCAAAATTATAGTAGCTCTCCGCAGAACCAGGATCGATGCGAATGGAAGCGCGATAGTGCTGCTCGGCTCTTTCGAATTGCCCCAGCCGCCCGTACAATTCGATCAAATTAATGTGCGCCTGAACCAGATTGGGATCAATTTCCAGCGCTTTCTCGTGTGCCGCCGCAGATTCCTCTAGTTTTCCTTGTCTTTCAAGTTCGGTTCCATACTGCATTTGGTAAGTTGCGCTGTGATTGAGAGCTTGAACCTCGGCCAGCAGAGGATCTCCCGCCGGAGGCACACCGGTTTTGTTCCTCTCATAGAGGCGAAGTTGTTCTTCGGCCTGGTCTGCTTTGCCGAGAGTGCGATAGGTGAGCGCCAGAGCGTAATGCGCGGCCCCAAAATCCGGAAACAACTCCGTCGCCTTGTGATAAGCCTCGCTCGCACCTTGCAGATCACGTCTGGCAGCGCGAACCCGCCCAAGGCCATAGTGAGCATCGGCGTTATCGGGACGCTGCTCCACGATCTTGGTATACAACTCTCCGCTCGCGTCCCAGTCCGCGGAAGCCAGCAGGCAGTTGGCGAGTCGCAATTTTGCGGGGAGATAGTCGGGATCAATGTGCAACGCCAAGCGAAGACTGGAAGCGGCCCCATCGCACTTGCCCTGATCCGCTTCAACAACTCCCAGATAATAAGCCCACTCAAGAACGTTGGGTTCGAGTTGCCCGGCGCGCCGATAGCACACGGCTGCTTCTTGTAACAAGCCGTAAGTCTGGAGAACCATACCTAGCCGCCCGCTCGCGGCCGCTTCCACTGGATGGCTGCGAGCGTAGGAGTAAGCTTCCCCAATTTGCTCCTGGATGCCGGGAGAGAAATTGTCAACACGCAGGCGAGGCAACTCTGGAACCGCGGGAGTGTCTTGAGCTCCCCAACTGGAGGAAGTGGAGACGAGAAAGAAGACCAAACATAGCGCCTTTTGCATCACGTCTTATCCACGTTTGCAGGCCGCCGAACCTGTCTGGCGGAATCACAAGGGGCGCTCAGACGCAAGGGCTTGTCACCGGTCGGGGAAAAAGGGGAAAAGCCTGCGAATCTCTTCTTCGCTTGGCTGTTGGCCGTATTCCGTGATTTCAAAAGCCTCCGCATGCTGAATGCGCCCCGCCTGTGCACCGTACCGCTTCTGCAGAGCTTTCCGCCACTCCGGTTGGAGCTTTCTCGACGCCAACGGCCCCGCCGCGAGCCATTTCCGTCGCTCCGCGGGATCTTTCGGCACTTGCTCGAACTGTCCCTCGGTCCACGGCAGCCACTCGTAGAACTGCGACGCGTGCGCGTCCAGCATATTCACTTTCTTCTCGAACACGTCGTCAATCGACACCACAATGTCAGCCCGAAACGGTTGTGGCCGCGTGAAGCGGTCGCAGTAGTAGATGAAACCGGATTCCGCCTGAGCGGCGGCGTGTCGGTCACCAAATCCGGCACGATCACCATGTAGGACGCGTCCTGCACCAGCACTCCCGGCTATGGTATGCGCCATGAGCCGGACAGAATTTTCGGCCGGGACACATACTCAAAACACATAGAGTGGAAGATGGACGACGCCCGCCGTCCTCGTAAAATCCTTGTCCAGGGTAAAGAGGGTAGCGCCATACTCTAAAGCAATCGCCGCGATCAAAGCATCGATCGTTGTGACAGCGACACCCCTCGCACGTGTGGCCCGAAAAATGGCGGCAGCTTCTCGACAAGTCGAAAATCCTTTAGGTTCGAGCCGTTCCCACTGCGACAGGTAGTGCTCCATGCGCCTGACATCACGCTTGAGCCCCTGTAACACTTCCGTGATCACAACTCCAGTGAGTGCGAAGGGCTCTGCATCGCCGATCATGCGGCGCAACTCAGCCCCGGCAGCGGAAGGAGACGAGCTGAGAAAATCGATCCAAACAGAACTGTCCACCAAGATCAAACGCGATTTCTCCGCATGGCTTTGGAATCCCCTTTCCAAACACCGCTGCCGTAGTATCGTAGGATGCCCTTCCGGCGCTCCGAACGAACGAGTAGTTCCAAGGCTTTATCGACGATCTGCCGTTTGGTCTTGAGACGCGTAAGCTTCCGTGCCTGGCGCACCAACCTCTCGTTAATGTCGATGTTAGTTCTCATACAATAATTATACACCATTTTTGGATATTTTTGTGCATCTCCTTGCCGACACAGTATCACTCTCTGCGCACAAAGTTTCCGCTCGCTATCCCGCCGACGGAAGTGGTGCCCCGCCGACTCCGTTTGATATCAAGAGATTACATCAAAAAGCTGCGCTGTCACGGCAGAGGCCGCGGGTTCGAGTCCCGTCGTCCCCGCCAATCATTCAATAAAGAGTTAGGCGAGTGACGAAACCGTCGAGGGCGCGAAAAAAGGGCGCATTGTGCTTCCCTGTTGCGACCTTTTTCTGCCACCGTTGCCTGGCCCCCCCTGCTGACCTCAGCGGAGGTTCGTTTCGGTGCCTGCATATGCCTTGACACGTATATGCGTCTTAGGGCATATTGAGAGCATGGAATCGGTGTTCGAAATCATTGCGGAGCCGAACCGCCGCGCGATACTAAGCCTCCTGGTCTCGTCACAACAGTCGGTTGGAGAGATCGACCGTCAACTTCGTATGCCGCAGCCGACCGTGTCAAAGCACCTGCGCGTGCTGCGCGAGGCCGGTTTCGTAGAATCCACGGTGGACGCACAGCGCCGTCTCTACCGGCTGAAACCTGAACCCTTTCAGGAGGTGGATGCCTGGCTGGCTCAGTTCCGCCGGTTCTGGTCCGCTCACGTGGATGCTCTCGAAGGCCACCTCGACCGCATGGAGCAATCAATCCCAAGGAAAAGGAAGACAAGGAGAAGAAGATGACCGATCGCGAGGAGTACACGCCGTGTCCGGCCAGCGGAGCGCAGGTACGAAAGGACGGAGAGAACTGGACGCTCATTCTCGTCAGAGAACTGCGCCACTCGCCGGAAAAAGTCTGGCAGGCGCTAACCGACCCGGCGCATCTGCGCGAGTGGGCTCCCTTCGACGCCGATGGGAGCCTGGGTANNAGTGACGCGAGCCGACGCTCCCAAAGTGCTTGAGTATACCTGGTGGGGCAAGGACATCCGGTGGGAACTCGAAGCCTTTGGTGACGGCACGCGCCTCACGCTCTGGCACAACATCGATCGCCGCTTCATCTCGTGGGGCGCCGCGGGTTGGCACATTTGCTTCGATGTTCTGGATCGCCTTCTCAGCGGAACTCCCATCGGCCGCATCGTTGGTGGTGAGGCGATGAAGTTCGGCGGCTGGCAGCGATTGGTCGCCGAGTACGCTAAGCAGTTCGGTATCGAAACGCCCAACTGGCCGCCTCAGGCGGCTCAAAAGTCGTGAATCGAGGTGGATCATGAGCCAAGGCACGAAACGTTGGATTCTTCGCACCATTCACATCGTCTTTAGCATTCCGATAGCCGGATATATTTATAGTCCGTTTGAAAAAATCCCGAACTATGCCCCCGCTACTCGGTTTGTCTTCGTTCCTGCACTTGTCCTTTCGGGACTTTGGGTGTGGAAAGGCCATGTCCTTCAACGGCTTATTTCGAAGAGCTCGGCCTAACAAGATGCTGCACGCGAAACGACTCGCATGAAACGGGACAAGGAGGCATAAGGAGGCATAAAGATCCAATGAATCCATCGCAACGTATTGAAGAGCTGATCGCAAAACTCACAGACTGGCGTGGCAAAACGCTGGCGAGCATCCGCAAGAGCATCCTTGAGGCCGACCGGGAGATCATCGAGGAATGGAAGTGGATGGGAAGCCCCGTGTGGTCTCGCGACGGAATGATCGCGGTCGGCAACGCCACAAAGATAAGGTGAAGCTTACCTTTTCCCACGGGGCGAGCCTCCCAGACCCTGACAAGCTCTTTAACGCGGGCCTCGGAGGCAACGCGTGGCGAGCGATCGATTTTTTCGAGGGCGATACGATTAATGAGCGTGCTCTAAAGAATCTCGTCCGTGCCGCCGTCGATTACAATCAGATCAAATTGAAGAGGAAAGCGCCCGCGCGTAGTCGAGCGAAAGTACACAAAAGTAAAAAGTGAGGAAACGACAGCTTTTTCTCGCTAATCTCTTTGCGGGACTGCCTAACAATGGTGCTTGACGCTGCTGGATTTTCTTCACCGTCAGGGACAAAAGTTCTGTGGCTACGAGCGGACTTCTACGGGATATTCGTCATCCTCGGAGGAAGAGGGCAGCAGCATGGCTGGCAAGGCACGGGCCGAGCGATTGAGAAAATAGACGTAGGTGAGAACCATCGTAGGAAGAAGCATCAGCGCCGCCTCCCATACCGCGGACGGAGTGTACACACCACTGAGCAAACCAGCGAAAGCGATTCCCACCATGAAATAAGGGAAGACCCACTCGTAACAGCGTTGACAAACTTGCTTGAGGGGCTGACCTTCCACGAGGCCAATGACAATGGAGACGAGAGCGGAGTTAAGCGGGAAATAGATGCTTCCCGCGAGAATCACGCAAACCACAGGCGATTCCGTTCCGCTGCCCGCGAGGATGAGATGAGAGAACTTGTAGGCCAGGCTACTGCTCACCAGGAGCGTGGCGGCGCTAAAGGCTACTTGAACTAGACGCGGCCGTTTGGCGCTTGCCCACAGCGATTGAACCAACGCGGCCGCCAGGCTGACGGCAGCAACCTGCGAAAAAGGCAGCGCCACCATTCCTAAAAGGAGCAAAGCGAAATTGGGAGATATGGTGCTTTCCATGCCAGGAATGTGGACTTTGAGAGCGGAAGCAAGAGCGGCAAGCCCCAAGAAAATGACGAATTGCTTGAGATTTGCCGAAGACCAGGATCCTGCGGCGAGCAGGAGGAGCAATGCTCCGGAGGCGATCACCAGGGCGATGTAGGCTTTGGTTTTTCGGGACATTGTTGGCCTCTCGCTCATGACGGATACAGGACCGACCACACTAGTTGCCATCTCCAAGACTACCGTTGCTATTGCCCCAGACCACGGAATTGCCCCAAACGACGGAGTTGCCCCAGACGACGGAGTTGCCCCAGACGACGCTGTTTCCCCAAACTGCAGAGTTGTTCCAGACGGTTCCAGGCGCTCCCGTGATGTTGATAGTGTTAGTGATTGGGTCGAAGACTGCGACGGGCGAAAGTGCGGAGCCAACCGACGCTGGCGCCAGGTCGGTATCGGCCAGAGCTGCTGCCGCATCGACCGCACCGGCGCCAATCGAAAAGATGTCCTGCTCGATCTGATAAGTCGTTCCAGTGGTTAAGTTTGTGGCCGTCGTGGATGGCCCAAAACCCTTCCAAGCAGTCTTCATCAGTCGCGCCTTCACTTGGTCTGGCGTAAGCGAAGGCGTCTGCAGCAAGACGAGCGTGGCGACGCCGCAAATGACCGGCATGGCCATGCTGGTACCGCTCAACTTAAGGTGCTGGGGTTGGCCGTAGGCAGGTCCGCAATTCGTGCGGGTCGTATCGCAGGGATAGACTGCCAAACCCGGATAAGTAGTGATTAAAGTGGTGTTCCGTGAAGCCATCAGCGAGACCACCACGTTACCGGGCGCAACCAGGTCCGGTTTGACGATGTGATCCAAAGCCGTCGGGCCTTTGGAGCTGTAACTTGTCATGGTCTGCGCGGATTGGGCGCCCGAGCCGCGGTTATTGGTCGCACTTACGGTGATTACGTAGGGATCGTTTCTGGGAGAGCCGATCGTGGCATAGCCTTCGGTGCCGCTGTCATAGTATTCGCCCATGTTTGCCGGTCGCGGCCACGATACCGGCGTTCCATGCGTGCGGATAAAATACCGTTAGCCCACTTCATAGCTGCGCGGCAAGCCTTTGGCGAGGGAAGCCTTCATCCCCGGCTCGCCGGCCGTTTTCAAGCTCTTCGACCCGCGCTGCGGGCCACAACATCCTGGAACGTGTCACACCCCTGGCGAAATGAGGGTTCGAATCCTTTCAAGACAAAAAAAACTTCTTTGTCATAGCTTCCTGGTTCGTGTCTGGGGTCGATGTACGCCGGCCCGACCTGGCCACCTGTACGGACCTGCGTATTGTGAGTGGCGCCGGCCCTATTCTGTGTGTGATAGAAACGGAGACCGGCGGGTCTCGGCGTGAATGCGACCCCGCGCATTCCATGCGCTGGGATGAAGGGCGTCCCTTGTTCCGCTGCTTAGTCGACATCCGTAGAAGCGAACTGCCGGTGCCAATGTAGGTGCTTGTGGGTGTTGGTGTCGTTGTTGATATCGACTTGCAGAATGCAGTCTAAAACGAAACCGCCAGCGTAGAAGTGCTGGGCTCCTCGCAGCCCAAGCGGCTGCAAGCGCAACTATGACCTCAACGGACATCCAGACCACGGTCAAAAACTGAATACGTCGGCCTCGCCGGAGCCCATGTGATGTTGCTCGTTGCATGTTTCCTGTTCCCCCGTACAGGGGAATAACTTGCGACCAGCTGTACCAAATCGGGACTGTTCGGGCAGGCGCAAACCTTTGTTCAGGGAGAGTATCTTGACGCGGAGAATAGATCCCGGGGGCACGAAGCTGGCGCAAGCGAAAATCCACGAGAGGTCTTGGAGTCGAATGACGATTCTTCATTCGCGGCAGCGGATGGCAGTTGCCTGGTGAAGCGGCGGTAAGGCCGCGCCACTCCTTTAGGGTCTCTCGGATTTGGCATTGGAGAGGGCATCTTCTTATACCAAACCCCGGAGAAACACGGCGGGATGAAAAGTTTGCTGTGCCATCCCTGCTGCGCTGTTTGCGGGAGCCATTGCACAAACGTGGCGCCCCAGATTGTTGGGGGGGAATGAAGAAAACATGGTTCAACCAGTATCAGGAGCGGCAAGCGGAAATGCGAAAGAAACAGCAAAACAATTTGACTGCGGAACAAATTGAACGCTACGCACGCGAAGTACGCAGGGAGATGCAAGACTTAATCCAAGTGCGAAGAAGAGAACGACTAGAGGAAGAAGAAAACGCTGGCTTTTTTGAAGTAACGGGGCACCAAGCGATGGTGGACCAAGACATCAAATGGCCTCCAGGCTCGGACCGACACCCCTTCCAGCGAGTTGCGGACTTGTCGCTGAAGATCGTGGGCCGAAACCAGAATTTACGAGACCGTTTGTTTAAGCTTTTCAACGAAGAAGCTGCAAAAGGAACAAGCGCGGCAGCCATTTATGAAGCGGTTTGGGAAACCATCAGCGATCTCGCGGACGGCGTTCTCGATGAAGCTATCGGCGTTGTTTATGAGGAACGCAAAGCCAAAGCCGCGACTGCTGCTTGATGCGTTGAGAAATCTTGCAGCGCGACAGTGAGCCGAGGGAGCTGAAACGGGGTTAAACGGATAGTAACACAGGGCCGGACGCCGCGAAGAAGGGCGGACGGCTGTAACTCTTACGAATCTCGTACACGAATCTCGCAGCCAGGGAGTCAGCACTGTGGTTAAATTTCCCTGTAAATAGGAGTGACCCAGCTATGTTCTCCCCGTTCCACATATTAAAGGTGCAAAGCGACGGTATTCTTCACTGGATGGAAGGCGCGGTAAGTGTGGAACGTGCCAAAGCTCGTATGAAAATCCTCGCTGCATCCACACGCGGCGAATATGTCATCACTAATCTGACAGGCAAGAAGATTTGGATCGAATCAGAAGGAAAGCGGATAATGTTTCAGATCGGTTACAACGAAAAGGAACTCAATGCGAGGGCCGAACTGCTTCGGCGCTGCGGCCATGAGGTCATATCCGCCGCTGATAACGAAGCTGCAAAGCGTGTTCTAGTTTCCATTCACAATGTCGATGTATTTGTCGTTGGGCACACCGCACCCGAACAAACGAGAGAAGAAATGGTCGATTGGCTGAAAGCGAGCTTTCCGAAGGTCAAAATTGTTGCCCTGATTCCGTCTGCCAATCGCCAATTGCCGCACGCCGACTACAATGTCGTGCTGAATGATTCCTATGAGTGGTCATCCCTTCTCGCAGCTGCTACGAGTTGAGGCTCCATTATAGTTCACGCGCGAAGCACGCCGAATTGAAGGCTATGGTTATCTACTATAAGAATGGGAGGAAGAGGCTCCCTCCGCGCATATGGGTTCTTGACGCCTTCCATCGGGGTACCTCGTATCCTCCTTAAAGCAAACTCCTGCTGGCCTGTGACTACTGACAGTGTGCCGCAGGCCAATTAAACGGCCAAATATACAGATATAACGGTTGCAGAGGAACGGTGTGTTTCACCAATCAATTACAATAAGATTCGGTGAAAGATGGCTAGATAGCAAATCATGGTTTTGGGCCTATCGGGCGGTCCCTAATGAAGGGTGCCCTTAAGAGAAACTTGTTTATTTCAGTGTTTATTTGCGATATTAAAGATGTCCCGACTCTAGCGGCCCTCTTCGCGGTGGATTCCCATTACAGTCGCTGGTCTGAAGAGGTGAGCACCAAAGATAGCTGATTCGTGATCTGTTTTAGGAGGTTGTCAATGAATATGACGATGAGCATGCGGGAAGTGGGTGGCGTCACGATCGTGGACATAAGCGGGCGAATTGTTCTGGGCGAAGAGAGCGCCGCGCTGCGCAACCTGGTGGGCGACCTGTTAAGCAAGGGACATAGGAAGATTCTGTTCAATCTTGGTGATGTCAACTACATCGACAGTTCAGGGCTGGGCCATCTAGTGGCTGCTTTTCACAGCGTGCAGAAGCAGAACGCAAGCCTGAAGCTGCTCAACCTGACAAAGAATGTCCATGATGTGATGCAAATTACAAAGCTGTATACCGTCTTTGACATCATGGATGACGAGGCGGCCGCCGTAAGGTCCTTCGGTCCCTCTTCGGCGGCAACCGCCTGACAATTGAGGACAAGATTCAAGTCGGTGGTCAGCTTGGTCCGTTCCGTGCCGTTCAGCTACGTGTGCCCGGCGATGCTATTTTCTTCCAGCATGTGGTCGTCCATTACCGTAACGGGACTTCCGAAGAGCGAGCCATCGGAGACCGGATTTTCCCAGAAGGAAAAGTCCACGTCCCATATCGCTCTTCATGGGCCCGCTGGTCCAGAGTCGGCTGCTAGCTTCGGCTCATGCCGTAGCATTGTAAGTTATTCCGAATCCTTGTTGACCTCCTGCAGTTGGACCCCAGTATTGTGATAAGCTGGTTTCAATCCCTAGTTTTGGAAATCTGAGAGAGTCTGTAGCCCAGACTGCGCTCCTCATTGGGTGTCGAGAAGTTTGTGGTGGGAAAACGTGCATCCCATCGGAGCAAAGCCCATGATTCGTTCCACAGAAAATCATTTCTGTGCGCGCATTCTTGATCGGCGAGATATTTCGCAGGATCTCAGCGTGTTCCAGATTGACCCCGGCGGCCCATTTACATATCGCGCCGGACAATATGCCACTCTTGGCATCGAGCGCAACGGCGTCCGAACCGAGCGCCCTTATTCCATCGCTTCCTCTCCCTATGAAGACGCACTGGAAGTCTTCGTCGAACTGGTTCCAAACGGCAGCCTCACACCCAACCTATTCCAGTTGAAGCCGGGCGACTCACTCCTTTGTCGCAAGATTGCGAAAGGACGTTTCACGCTTGATCTTCGGAGTGACCGCTCGAACCACCTCCTGGTCTCAACAGTTACGGGCATCGCTCCATTTGTCAGTTACGTTCGAACGCTTTATCGCGATTGGAAGAACGGTGGGACTCCCATGCCCGGGAATCACAAGCTCTTTTGCCTGCAGGGGGCCAGTCGCCCGTTCGAATTTGGGTATCGCGAAGAACTTGAGGGCTACTCTGCCGAAGTACCGTGGTTCAAATATGTCTCGACCGTGAGCCGCCCCTGGGAGGCGCCCGGCTGGCAGGGCGAGCGCGGGCGCGTTGATGATTTGCTGAGGAAGTATGCCGATAAATGGGAACTGCAAGCAGAAACAACCACGGTCTATCTCTGTGGTCACCCCAAGATGATTGAGAACAGTCGGGGAACCCTGGAACGGGCCGGCTGGAAGAAGGATGCTTTCCTCGAAGAAGCTTACTACCACGCAGCCATCAAAGAATCTGGAGGCAAATTCGAAACTCGGGCTGCACAGGAGAAACAAGAAAGCCTTCTCACTCCCTGAGCCCGGGGCACGACGGGCGGCTTACTCAATATATCGAGCGTCTAATCTAATTCAAGGCAGCAGCGGTTTGCCTGGCTTGTCTGGCTTGTGTGGCTTCGAGGCTGCCGGCGGCGGTGAGGTCTTGTGCGCCGAAGCCGACGCCGATTTTTTTGAGGAAGGCGGTGGGAGGCTCGCCGCCGGCGAAGATCCAAACATAATCGTTGGGAAGTTCCTGGGTCTTGCCATTTACCGCCAGGATCACGGAACCCTGGGTGAATTC
>QHYJ01000348.1 GCA_003223255.1 Acidobacteriota bacterium
TTGCAACACCGCAATAGCTAAACTGGAAAAAGCTACGGAAGCACAGCCTCATGTCCTCCATCCTCCACAGGTCCTTCCGTTCAAATGTCCATTGAACGGAAGACTAAATCGTCCCGATGAGCGGGACCTTATACATGCAATTATTCTGTGTCAATATTTCGTTACACATCGGTCAAATATATCATGTAGCTTGTAATGACAACTTCCCGTCCTATGATAAAGCGGCTGTCGGATTGCCACGACTCTTCCTGAAAGACGGCAAGAATCTAAACCCAGCGGAAACGGCGTGGGTCTGGACATCCATGTGGGGCCATAAAATCGCGCTTGCTGCGAGCAAAGACGAAATTACCGTGGAAATGTGCCGCGGGCATACATGGTGCGCAATGCCAGGAAAAATCCAACAAGGACGGTGGTGCCCCGAATGCAAGCGGCTACACAGTGGGGACAGTCAACGGCTCTCAATACAAGACATGAATAAGAACTGGACTGTGGTTTATCGCTACCGGAATCCCGGCGAATCGGCGTGGAAGAAAAAGAGGTTAATCATCTGCCCGATATCCGGGCCGGGAGCGATGGGTCCACTTGAACGAGAAAGGAGGAAGATCGCGGTGCTGGAGCGGGCCGGAGTCAACAGTCAAGAAACGATACAAGCTCAAGTTGATGAGCACCTTTCCGGTTATGTCACGTTCCAGCAGCAGGCGGGAATCTGGCTGAAGGAGTCGCAAACGCGAAACCGTAATCCCATCAGTGAGGCAACCGCATCGGGGTACAGGAGTTATTTGCAGCATCACCTGAATCCAGTGCTTGGTGAATTGCCTCTCTCAGCGGTGGACAATAACGCGATGAAAGGTCTGGTGAAAAAACTCCGTGACAAAAAACTCGCGCCAAAGACCATCATTGAAATCGTGAAGGTCGCCAAACTTGTAGTCGCCTCGTTGAAAGCAAACGGGGAGGAAGTCTACAAGCGGGCATGGAACCACGATTACATGGATTTGCCGATTGTGGACCCCGAGGACCAAAATTCCGAGGCATGGACACCTGAGCAAATGACCGTCATTCTTGACGCCGCATTCGAGACAGCAGTAAAGAAACCGAAAAATGTTGTGTACTGGTTGTCTCTAGTCGTTGGCGGCTTGGGCTTGCGGATCGGTGAGGCGCTTGCAATTAAGGTTCGTGATAGCGTTGGATGCCCGCACTGCAAATCACTAAAACCGCGAAAGTGTCAGCATGGCTCTGCGTTTTCTGAGGATTGTCGCGTTCTGCATGTTCGGCAGAGCGTGTACGGAAGGAAACTGAAAGGGCCAAAAACCAAGAACGGCATACGCGACGTGGACGTTCCTGAGTCCTTGGCCGCGATCCTTAGAAAATACGTTGCTGGCAAAAGACCCGGTACGCTGCTGTTCAAATCACGCAGTGGCAATCCACTTCAACAGCGCAATATCAACCGCGATTGGCTCCATCCTATTCTTGAAAACGTGGGGCTGAGAAAGGCTGAACGCTGGCGCGATAAAAACGGCAGGCGCAGGGTGAGGTGTCTTGAAGGCGAAGGGGTTGCATGGCACGCGATGCGGCGGTTTCGTTGCACACACTTGGACACCCAACTGATTCCCGAATCTCTAATCAAGATTTGGCTCGGTCATGGCAAGAAGGGTGTCACGGAACAGTCGTATATCAAGGTCATGGGACGCATGGATACGCGAAAAACTTGCGTTGAAAATGCTGGACTTGGATTCAGTCATGTCCCCCATGTCCCCCGCATTCGGCTTGCAACCGCCGCGTAAACAGATGAAAATGGGGATGTTCCCCGGTAGCTCAACGGTAGAGCATTCGGCTGTTAACTTTATACTAATTCGTTGATTCTACACCGTTTAACCACGAAAAAGCTGCCTAAAACCGGGCCTAGTTGGACCCAATGTTGGACCCAATGGCCCCGACTCACGTTCTACGGAGCCGGGGCTTTTCTTTTGCTACTGGCATCCTGAAATAGTCAAGAACCGAAGGTTCTGTTATCGATCATCTGAATTCGTCGTTTTCTGAACTCGATAGGCTGAGGCCCTTTTCGTCGATTCAGTGATCTTTTTCCCAGAAAATGGTTTCATCTTACTTCGCAGATATCCCACGTAGGAGTCCGAGAGAGGGCAGGCCAGCAGCTCGTCGATGACCGGTTGGAAGTAGGCCAGAGAGCGGATCGGCGACAAGGGCAGCGCCCCGGGTGATCGCAACAACCTCCGCAGAGAACCCAGCAGGAGAGCCGCTTCAATCAGATCCAGAGAGACGCCACGGAGTTGGAGTTCAGCGGCGCGTTGTTGATCGTACAGGGTGGTTCGCAACGGTGTTTCCGGCAGCTCCAGGTACAGGGTAAGGACTTTGCTGACGTAGGGAGTGAGGGAATCGGTCAGAATGTGTTTCATTTTTTCCTCCGGCGTGCCGCCGCTTCCTGTTCGCTTTCCCGAACCCGGTAGCTGTCGCCTTCGATAACCGTGACATCGGCGTGATGCAGCAGACGGTCCAGCATGGTGGCGATGCAGGTGGCATTGGGAAAGACCTCGTTCCATTCCTTGAAAATTCTGTTGGTCGTGACGATCAGGGATTTGCGTTCATAACGGCGGTTGATCACTTCAAAGAGGATGTCGGCGGCCTTGTCGTCATAGGACAGGTACCCGACTTCGTCAATGCAGAGAAGTCCCACGTTGGCATAACTACGGAGTTTGCGTCGGCGCCCTTCGATGCTCTCGGATTGGAGATCTTCGAGGATCGCCGGGGCGGTGCGGAACAGCACCGAGTGTCCGGCGAGCACGGCCGCATGGCATATGTTTTTGGCGATCAGGGTTTTGCCCAAGCCGTTTCGGCCGACCAGCACCA
>QHYJ01000349.1:0-5026 GCA_003223255.1 Acidobacteriota bacterium
CACAAAGAACCCTCAGGGGTATATCTGCTTTGCAAAAGCTTGTCGGCACCGCCACGTACGCCGGAGACGACACCATCGATGTGAACGGCAGTAGTTTCGCTTGCTGGGTAATTGAAACGGAAGGAGAACTGCCCGGCGGTTCTTCCCGTATAACTACGGTCTTTCGTTTCTGGATTGACCAACAGACGCACGTAATTCGCAAAATGACGGAGCGCCGGGAAGGACCGCTTCGCCCAGATCAGCCTGACGCTAACTATGTCATGCAGAGAACGACCCTCTTCCCCATGGCCGACCTTGTGCTGACGTCTTTGCCCAACCAAATCTTCACGTTTGAACCTCCGGCGACAGCAAGTCTGGTGGACAAATTTGAAGATCAAAAGGACGCGGGCCTTCGCGAATTTGTTGGCCAGCAAGTCCCCGACATGAATCTAGAGTCCGCCGATGGGAAAGATATCCCGCTGAAATCGTTTCAAGGCAAACGTGATACTGTCGTACCGCCGGAACGAACGGAAGCGCGGGAAGCCGGGCTTCTCGCCGCGTCTTGTTGGCCAGCAAGTCCCCGACATGAATCTAGAGTCCGCCGATGGGAAAGATATCCCGCTGAAATCGTTTCAAGGCAAACCCGTGTTGCTTGACTTTTGGGCTACTGGGTGTGCTCCGTGCGTTGAGTCCCTTCCAAGCTTGGAGAAGCTCTACCGCGAAACCACTGGCCCTGGATTGGCGTTGCTCAGCATCGACCAGGACGAAGAGCCCGGCAAAGCAATCGAATTTTGGGCCAAGCGCCACGTGCCATGGCCCAATTTCCACGGCAACGCCGATATCCTCAGCCACTTTCCGCAACACGGCATTCCGTATTTTGACCTGATCGATGCGTCCGGCCACGTCGTCTTTTCCGCTGATGGGCTTGACGAAACGGCATTGCGTGCGGCAATTACCACGCTCGGTCCGGCCTTTGCTTCCCTACCCAAAGCCTCTCGGCCGTAGCCGTTACGCATTTTCAGCGCTCGCTAATGTTTTCTCACCGGGTTTTCTTTGCCGCTAAGCTCGCAATTCCCTGCTCCGCGCGCAACGCGCGGTAAAAAACCGTCTCCAGCTCTGGAAATGCACGCCTGAGCTCACCTTTATCCAAGAGATGCGCTGGATTCCGTGGCCCGCCCGAGAAATCCAGCTGAGCTTTTGTATACGTCTCAAACAGCAGGATTCCCTCCGGACGCAACGCCCTGCAAATCTGCGGAAACAGCGAGCGCTGCAAATACCGGATGCACAGGATCAGATTGTAACGATTCGCAGGAAGCGCAATGGATTCTAGATTCGCAAGCAGCAAATCAATGCCCGCGCGCAGCTGCCTGGCCTCATCGATTCTCTGAACGCGGCGCACTGGAATGTTCAACGCCTGTGCGCGATGTTCCAGAATGTCGAGTGCTGCCGCTGACCAATCCACTGCCGTAACGTGGCGGCCGTGTTCTGCCAGAAACAGCGCGTTTCTTCCTCTTCCGCACGCCAGGTCCAGCGCGGTTCCTGCGGGCAAGAGCGGCCAAAGCTCGGTCAGAATCCCGGCCGGTTTTTCTGCAGGCTGGGTTGCCGCCGAGCTATGCTTCGCATCCCATTCGGCTTGTCTGGAGAGCATAAGAAAGGCTCCCGAACATTGTCGTCCAGGAGCCTGGGAACTTACAAAAACTTAAAAGCCTACAATACTTAACTTACGAAAGCGCCTTCGCGCTTCCCTTTCCTGTGCCAGATTAGACGCTGAACGAGCTCCCGCACCCGCAGGTGCTCTTCACGTTGGGATTGTTAAACTTGAATCCCGCGCCTTCCAGCGTCTCGATGTAATCGATCTCCACTCCGTCTAGATACATCGAGCTCATTTGATCCACGGCCACTTTCAGGCCGTTAAACTCGAAGATCTGGTCGGCTTCCGTGGTGTTGTTCTCGAACGCCATGTGGTACTGGAAACCCGAGCAACCCCCGCCCACCACCGCCACACGCAAGGCAGTCGGCACAGGGCTCTGCAGGTTCATGATTTCCTTTACTTTGGAACTCGCAACGGGCGTTAAACTCAGCATGATTTCTTTGGCCTCCCCGCCACGGGCCATGCCGTGACACCAATTATACTTTCATTATAGCAAAACGTCGCTCCTGTGACACCGCTCGTTTTGCTCTAGAAAACACCCTTTCGCTCGCCGTTTCGACATCTCCAAACGCTTCGCTTACAATGAGATGCGCCCATGAAGCATCCAGTTACGCTTATTCCCGGTGAAGGCATCGGCCCGGAAGTGGCCACCGCCACACGCCGCATTCTGGAAGCCGCGGGTGTGCAAATCGAGTGGGAAGTAATCTCCGGCCGCGCCGATGAGTCCACCGACCAGGGACAGCGCGTCAATCAGGCGGCCATCGATTCCGTCCGTCGCAACCGCGTCGCCCTGAAGGGCCCCATGGCCACCGCGATTGCAGGTGGTGCGCCGAGCGTCAATGTGGCGCTGCGAAAATCGCTCGACCTTTACGCCAATTTGCGGCCCGTGAAGAACCTCCCAGGCGTAAAATCCCATTTCGAAGATGTGGATCTGATCTTGGTGCGCGAAAACACCGAGGACTTGTACTCTGGCCTCGAGCACGAAGTGGTCCCCGGAGTTGTGGAAAGCCTGAAAATCATTACCGAAAGGGCTTCCACGCGCATTGCCCGCTTTGCCTTCGATTACGCTCGCCGTCACGGCCGCAAAAAAATTCATGCCATCCACAAAGCCAACATCATGAAGCTCTCGGACGGGCTCCTCCTCGAGTCCTTCCGCAAGATCGCGCTGCGGTATCCGCGCATCGATCCGATGGAGGTCATCGTCGACGCCTGCGCGATGCAGATGGTGAAGAACGCGAACAAGCTCGACGTCATCGTCACCGAGAATCTCTATGGCGACCTCGCGGCCGGCCTGGTGGGCGGCTTGGGCGTGGTTCCCAGTGCCAATGTGGGCGACGATTGCGCCATGTTTGAAGCCGTTCATGGCACAGCCCCGGATATCGCCAGTAAAGGCTTGGCCAATCCCACTGCGCTGCTCCTGAGCGCCCTGCTCATGTTGCATCACCTGGGGGAACGCGCTGCCGCCGAGAAAATTGAGGCTGCCGTTCTGAAGACCTACCGCGACGGTATCTATACCACCAAAGACGTGTCTGGAAAGGCCAACACCGAGCAATTTACCAACGCCGTCATTGACGCCCTTGGGGCTCCCATCGCCCGATAGACTCCGCTGTCGATAGTCCTATTGCCCCGGCGAAAACTCATGCGGGAATTCCGTTCTAACGACCGGTTGTAAGGGCGCAGCATGCTGCGCCCGCCGCAACGCAGGCGCGGCTTTGCCTTTGGTGCTGTGCTTGGTCTGCTGTTTTTTGGTCTTCGCATCTTTTGGCGGCTCGTGCGTACCCTTCATCGCGGCAATTTGTTGTAGGAGCATGCTTTAGTCTGCCTGCCGTCAGGCACACGGGACCTCGGAATGGGCCGCGAGTCGGCGCTTAGGAAACCGAGTCTGTGGAAAGTTCTAGGACATGGCGGAGCGGTGGGCCGAACCCGCAAAGATCATAAATTCCCGCGGCGATCCGTTAGAACGAATTTACCGTGGTTAATCGTTATTCCCCCTTGTCTTTCCTCCCTATTCGTGTCACCATTCTTGCAGAACGAACGTGTCCTTTCGCACAAAGGCTCTGGTATGCAAAGAACCCGATATCCGGAACGTCGGCGCACGGTTCGACTGCCCCTTCAGATTCCTGTGAAGGTGCGGTGCCGCCTCCCCGAAGGTGAAACCATCGACTTGCAGGCTGCAACCTATGTGGTTAGCGCGCATGGGGCTCTTTTGCTCATGGATACGCCGCTCCTCCCGGGACAAAGCATCCGGCTTTTCAATGAAATGACTGCCGAATCGGTCGAATGTCACGTCACTTCCCTGCGCGAGAAGCGCGAGCGCCGTTTTGTCGGTGTTAGTTTCACCTCGCCAAACACCGACTTCTGGCACATCGTCTTCCCCAAGTCCGGCACCCGTCAGGCCGTGCGCTCCCCGCAAACCGGCGCTCTAGTTCCCCCCGGCTTCCGCCAAGACAACAATCAGTTTTAGTTTCGCCGTGTCGTTGTCGGGGCGCGTTTGTCGAGCCTGATTGGCTGCCTCACCGGGGCGCATAAATCTGATACACCATAAAATAGATAATCACTCCGGTCACCGACACGTAAAACCACAGCGGCAACGTCCAGCGCGCCATCAGCCGATGCTTGTCGAATCGCCCGAGCCATGCGCGCCGCAGTGTCACGATAATCAACGGCACAATCACGGCCGCCAGGATCGTGTGCGAGGTCAGCAGCGTGAAGTAAACCGGCCGAATCCAGCCTTGTCCGGAGAAGAGAACCGCTTTGCCCACGCGAATGTGATAGGTCACATAGGAAATCAGGAAGAGCAAAGACACGCCCACGGCCGACACCATGAAGCCTTTGTGTACATTCTTCCTCCCCGCACGTATTGCCGCGTAACCGCAAGCGAGCAGAATCCCGCTCAGCCCGTTCAAACACGCGTTCAGTGCCGCATTGGACATTGCACTTTCCCTAGCTTTCCGGTTCCTTGCCGTTACTTAGAACTCGGATTCTAACAGGTGTATTCAGGCATTCGTAGAGCGTCAGGGCTCTTTCTCTGCGGACTCTGTGTTCAGAAAAGCCTAGCAGGCTCCCAGACATAACGAAGGGCAGAGGTCTTGTCCTTTTTCGCTTAGAACTTAAAACGGATGAATTAATAACCATCACCGCGGCAACTTATCGTAGACCATCAGCCCCAGCAGCAAGGGAATATGCAGAACCGTGGCGTGCATCAGCCACTTCGCGCGCACATTCGTTTTGTTGCTCGCCGCCCACAGGCAGACCTGCACCAACCCGGTGCACACCACCAGCGCGCCAAAGAAATAGACCACTCCGGCCAAACCGAGCACGGCAGGAAGCAGACTCACGCCAACAAGCGCCGCGGCATACAGAACGATCTGCCGGAACGTGCGCTTGCCTTCGCGG
>QHYJ01000349.1:5071-11078 GCA_003223255.1 Acidobacteriota bacterium
CCATAGAAACAAAATGCCGAACAGGAGCCACGCACCTCGATCAAGCGAACCCGTTGCGGCTACCCACCCAATCATCGGCGGAACCGCACCGGGAAAAGCGCCCACAAACGTCGCCCAAACCGTGCGCTTCTTCAAAGGCGTATACGCAAACAAATAGCTAAGGCACGTTAAAATCCCAAGCCCGGAAGCCAGCGCACCCGCGGCCAGGTAAAGATCAACCGCGCCCGCAACTGCGAGCGCCACCCCAAATGCCAGCGCCCGCCCGGGCTGCAGCACGCCGCTCGGCAGCGGCCTCGAAGCCGTCCGCCGCATGTGGCGATCGGATTCACGCTCGACGTAATGATTCAGCGCCGCCGTTCCCCCAGCAATCAGCAGCGTGCCAAAAATCACATGGCTCATATGCAGCCAACTAATGGGCCCGCGCACGCCCATGTAATACCCGGCTGCCGTGGTGATCAAAACGAGGAAAGACACGTCCGGCTTCGTCAACGCCACGTAGGCGTTGGCACGCGAAGCCAGAGTGAAGTCAACGCTGTGGACCGTACTCATCCCGCCGTCACCTGCGGTGCCGTCGCGGCCACTTCCCCGCCGCGCGGCACCAAGCGGTAGCACATTAAAACCACCAGCACGGAGAACGCAAACAGAATCGCGCCGCCTACCGTGTGAATCACCGTCAGCCAAACCATCACCGGCATGGGTTGCGGCGCATCGGCGCTCGTCAGGCGCGACCAGTACGCCAGCAGCCCCAGCAAAAATTGCAGGCCAAAAATCGCGTGAAGCCAAATCCGCGCTTTGCCGAGTTCCGGCGAAGCCTCAAACCGTTTGCGCAACATCACCGCCGTCCACGTGACCGTACCGAGAACTACCAGCGCCCCCGCGGCGTGTGGCCAGATCGGAATATCTTTGTGCCGGAACCCTGCGCCAAGGATCACCTGCAGATAAATCACGATCGCATTCAGGATCGCGACCGAGTGAATCGATGGCGAACCTTTATCTTCCAGTTGCGGGCGCTCCGACACCCACCACTTGCTGGTGAACACCGCAATGCCGAGCACCGCCGCGAAAACAATTTGCGCGAAGCACGCGTGAATCACCGGCAGCCAGTAGTGCAGCAAGCGAATGACAACCTGACCTCCCAGGATCGCCTGCACCACAACTCCAAGGACCGCGATCGCGCCAAACCACCGCAGCCACACGCGGCGTTCTTTCACCACAAGCAATACCGCAAGAATTAGCGTGAAGATGCCTAAGCCGCCGGCAACAAAGCGGTGAGAAAACTCATAGAAGTCCCCGCCTTGAAGCGAACCGAGCGGCGGCACCCATACGCCGTGAGATTTTGGCCAATCAATTACGGAAAGCGCGGCATCTTTGGACGTCACCAGCGCTCCAGCGACAAAAAGCAGGATGGTCCACAGAACGGTAAAAACAGCGAATTTGTGCACACCAGAATGATAGGTAGGCGTCATGTCCCCCAGTCCAACGGCAAATTATACCTGGAGTTGCTGCGATTTTGCGAAACCGAGTTCTTGGTGAAAAGGCGTTCCTTTGGGACAGCAGGCGAAGGAATTAACGTGGCAGATCGTTGTAGGGGCGCGCTTCAGCGCGTGGCCATCTTGTTGGCCCACTGTTACGAGTTACTGGCCTGCATGCTCTGGCATATAATGACCGCATGGACCACAGCAAACTCGTTTCGGTTCAAGCCTTCGGATCACAGGCTGAAGCGGACCTTGCAAAGAGTATGCTCGAATCTGCCGGCATTGACGCCATGATCCAGGCAGACAGAGCTGGCGGCATGCGCGACCATCTGGCATGGAGCGGCTTCGGGTTCAAGGTGCTGGTTCGTGAAGAAGACGCCGCTATCGCTCACGAGGTGCTTAAGTCGCCAGAAGCTGAGCTTGTCCCGGTTCAGGCATTCGGAACGCAAGCTGAGGCCGATCTTGCGCAGGGCGCCCTTCTCGACGCGGGTATTGTCGCAACGATCCAGGCGGACCCAGCCGGGAGCCTACTGGGCCTGGGGCGGGTTCGCGTTCTGGTCCGCGAGGAAGATGCCGCCACGGCTCGCGAAGTGCTTAACCTCAAGCCGCCCGGGAAGCCCACGTATAGATAAGCGGAAAGAAAACGCCAAATCTCAAACCGCCCCACTGCCCATTTGCGCCGACGCCAACCGTGCCGATGACGATCCTGTTTGGACTCCCACCGCGCGCAGGACCAAATCCTTAAGAGCTGCGATAAATAACGGCGAGTCCCCCACCGCGGGCATCATGCGGAACGTTTCGATTCCCACCTTCTCCGCATCTTCGCGCGCCTCAATGTTGATTTCATGAAGCGTCTCAATATGTTCGGTCACGAACGAAATAGGCACCACCAGCATTTCTTTGACGCCTTCGCGCCCAAGCCGCTCGATCGTTTCCGTCAACGGCGGCTGCAGCCATTTCGCCGGGCCAACGCGGCTTTGGTAACAAAGCAAATGTGTCCGCGGCCACTCGGTGTATTGCTTCGCTCCCAATTCGCATACCGCGCGCACGGTGGCTTCGATCTGCTTGGGGTACGGATCGCCCTTTTCCACGAGGCTCATCGGCAGCCCATGCGCGCTGAAAATCAAATGAATGCGGGAGCTGTCCGCAAATTGCCGCAGCACCGAGCCAATCCGCTCCACCAGCGCCTCAATGTACAGCGGGTGATCGTAGAAATGGTCGACGGTGCGTTCCGGCGGCCCGCCGTCCGGCTGTCCATACACGCGCCGCCACTCTTTCAGGCTGCTCAGCGTCGTGGCGTAGGAATAGTGCGGATACAGCGGCAGCAACACAATTTCATCGAGCGGCCCTGCCTTGCGCAACCCCTGCACCGCTTCGCTTGTCAGCGGATGCCAGTAGCGCATCGCGGTCACCGCTACCGGCTCGACGTGCGGCGACACCGCCTGCACCAAGGCCTGGCGCTGCCGTTCCGTCAGTGCTCCAATCGGCGAGCGTCCGCCGATCTCCGCGTACTTCTTTGCCACCGGAATCGACCGTCGCGAAGAAATCAATTTTGCAATCGGCCGCCGCAACAATCCCAGCGGCCCCAAGGGAATGATGTCTGGGTCGAGGAAAAGGTTCAGCAAGAACGGTTGGACGGCCTCCCGTGAATCCGGTCCGCCTAGTTGGAACAACACAATCCCGACTCGTTTTTTCCCTGCCATGCTAATGTTCCCGTCCCTAAGAATTGCCGGGTATATTTCGCTGCCTCAATTCGCTGTAGGGGCACGCTTTCGTTTACGCTGAGCTTGCCGGTCGCAAGCAGGAAACGAAAGACGCGTCCCAGGTAGATTACCGCCGGAAAGACACTATTTCCCTTTCGTCAAAAGCGCCTTCAGCCGCTCCACCTCTTCCCGCAGCGTGCTCATGCGCTGCGAGATGGAGATGTAATACACAAAGAAAATGGCCCAACCTGCAAGATATGCCGCGAGCACACTATCCAGGTTTTTCATCGAACCTCCGCTTCCCTTCGCAAATCCTCTACGCTGGCGCGCAATGCTTCCAATCGGTACCGCGCGCTCAACAGCAGAATCAGCAAACCCGTCAGCGCGCCCCACATCAATAGATACGAAACGCGCATCCGCGGCTCGAGGCCCGAACCTGGCCCGCCCAGAATCACCGGTTGCGGATGTTGCGTGCGCCACCAGCGAATCGAGAAATACACCAGCGGCACGTCCAGGAACGCGAAAATGCCGAACAGCGCGCTGAACAGCGCGCGCTTCTCCGGCTCCTCGATCATCGACCGCAGCAGCAAATAGGAAATATAAAGCAGGCCCAGCACAAAGGTCAGCGTCAGCCGCGCGTCCCAGGTCCACCAAATTCCCCACACCGGTTTGGCCCAAATCGGCCCCGTGATGAGCACAACAACTATGAACGCAAGGCCAACTTCGGCGGCGGATACGCCCAACCAATCCGCTTTCTGTTGCCGCGTGAAAACGTAACGAAGATTGGCATAAAAACAAATTCCGAACGCAAGGAATGAAGTGAGCGCGCTGGAAACATGGAGATAAAAAATCTTCTGAATCACACCCATGGACTTCTCGATAGGCGCGTAATAAAAAGCCAGGTACGCAGTGATGGCAATCAAGACAAATAGACCGATTGCCTTGACCGTGCTCTTCAACACGCCGCACCTCCTCGACCGCTGCCACTTCCCTGCTCAGACACGCGCATTCTGCCCTACTCCTCCAATAAATATTCGCCGAAAAGCCATAGTGCCGTCAAAAAAACCACGTCGAAGCCGGCGAGAAATCCCAGCCAGTCCACCCGCAACCCCGGGTGCTCCTCGAGAAGCCCGCCAGTGGCTTCCGTGCTGGCAAGGAGAACTGGCGTCAACAGCGGCAACAGGAGCAGCGGCAACATGAGTTCGCGCATACGCGCCTGCGCCGAAATCGCAGAAAACGCCGTGCCGGGAATTGCCACGCCGAGGCTGCCCAGAAACAAAACGAGCACCAGTTGCGGAAAGACCGCCAGGATATGCACGTTATAGAGAACAGCGAAAATCGGCAGCATCAATACTTCTGTCAGCAGCAGAAACAGCGTGTTTGCGCTCAGCTTGGCGAGAAAAATCGCAAAGGGATCGCGTACCGACAGCCGTAGCGCGCTCAACGTATCGTTATTCTGCTCCCGCAGGAAGCACGGCTGCAGCATCAGCGAAGCCGCGAACAAAAAAGAAAGCCACAGCAGACCGGGACCAAACCGCCTTGATTCGCCGGCACTGGGATCGAAAGTGAAACTGAAAAGCACCACAACCACCAGAATGAACACGACGGTCGTCGTCAGCAGTTCGCGCGAGCGGTACTCCGTGCGGAGCTCCTTCCCCAGCAGCACGGCCGCATTGGAGAACAGCGCCATTCAGGCTCCAGCAAACGTCAGGATGGAATGGAGATTCGCTCCGGTTTGCGTGTCAGCCGCTACGAAGCCAGCATCGAGGCGAACCGCGCGCGTCGCCAGCGCGGAAACCTCGGATTCGCCGTGCAAGCTCATCAGGATCGTGCGCCCGGCGTCCCGCATCCGCCGCAACGTGTTTGCTAGCCAAGTAATTCCTTCCGGGTCGAGCCCCGTGGCTGGCTCGTCAAGAAGCAATATCGACGGCTCGTTCAGCAACGCTCGCGCGATGGCTACGCGCTGCCGCATCCCGCGCGAAAACGTGCGCACCAGTGACTTGCGCCGCTCGGAGAGTCCGACTTCATCCAGCAGCGCCGCAGCCCGTGCGCTCGAATCGGCAATTCCCTGCAGCTTTGCGAACAGCAGCAGGTTCTCTTCCGCGGTCAACTCGTCGTAAACCATCGTGGCATGGGCCACAAACCCGGTTTGCGTGGCAAAGTCGGCCGGTTCGCCGCCGGAGGTCAAGAAGTCCAGCTGGCCGCTCGACGCGCGGACCAACCGCGCCGCAATCCGCAGAAGCGTCGTTTTCCCCGAGCCATTTCTCCCGGCAAACGCCACCGACTCCCCCGCGCGAATTTCCAAACGCACGCGCCGAAGGGCGTAAAGGCTGCCATAACGTTTTTCTATATTCTCGAAGCGGATTCCTGTGGGGGTAAATGCCGGCGCCGTCACCGGGCGACCTCAAGGATGGCTCGATGCCCGGTTGCGCCTGGACACTGGTTTGTTCTGTCGATTGTTTTCATACACTTACGAACTGTCCAGTTTGTAAATACTTCTTGTTGATCACCATCCAACCCTGCCAGGGCGTGGCTGTGTACCCCTCTCCGCGCGGACAGCCTGAGACGTCGGTTACCGACCACCTTGGACTGTCCTTTTCTGGTTGCAACTTTGAACTTTCGACTTCGTCGAGCGCGTTGGAGGCCTTTAGCCCCGTACCAGGTCCCTTAAGATCTTCTCCGCCTTGGCGCGTTCCCGTGCGTAATCCTCTTCGGTGATCGTGCCTGCCTGGTGCCGCAGTTCGAGCCGGAACAGACTCTCCTTCAGCGCATCGAGACTGGTCCCGATGGCCCTGTCCACTTCCGACAGACTTCCGGGGCCGTTGTTGG
>QHYJ01000350.1 GCA_003223255.1 Acidobacteriota bacterium
GACTTGGATGACCGGCACCTACGACCCCGCACTGAACCTTCTTTACTGGGGCACGGGCAATCCCAACCCCGTGCTCGTGGGCGATGAGCGCCCCGGCGACAATCTTTACACCTGCTCCATTGTGGCTCTCAATCCGGACACCGGGAAACTCGTCTGGTATTTTCAGACTTCTCCGCACGATGTGCACGATTGGGACGCAGTCGAGACGCCTGTTCTGTTCGACGCGGAGTTCAAAGGCAAGCCGCGCAAGTTGCTCGCGCAAGCCAGCCGCAATTCCTTTTTCTTTGTGCTCGACCGCACCAACGGCCAGCACCTGGTGACCGCGCCATTCATTGACCAAACCTGGGCTTCCGGTGTGGACTCGCGCGGCCGCCCCATCGCCAAGCCCGATGCGGCTCCCAGCCCGGACGGCGCGCTCGTCGAACCGAGTTCCGATGGCGGCACCAACTGGATGGCGCCGAGCTTTGACTCGCAAACAAGTCTGTTTTACGTCAATGCCCGCCGGATCTTCAGCATTTTTTACCGCACCACCGAGGGCAAGGCCGAAGGCTGGGGCGGCCGCGACCGCAATCTATGGGCAAAGTCGACTCTGCGCGCGCTCGACTACCGTACCGGCAAAGTCGTCTGGAATCACGAACTCGGTAATGGCGGAACGATCGCGGGGATTCTGACCACCGCCGGCCATTTGCTTTTCACCGCCGACAATTCCGGCAATCTGCTCGCTCTGGCTCCAGCCACGGGCAAAACGCTCTGGCACCTCAACATGGGCGGAGAACTCGTTGCTTCCCCTATGACTTACCAACTCGACGGACGGCAATACCTCATCATCCCCGTCCAGGACATTCTTTACGCCTTCGCGGTTCCCGTGCAGGCTGCAAAGGCGCCGCGCTCTGGTCGCTAACGATCCATCGTCAGCGTTAGTAGGGGCAGGACATGTCGTGCCCTTTCGCTAGTGGCCGGTCTTCAGACCGGTTGATTTGTGCTTGCAGCACCGAGCATTCCTGCAGCGCTCCCGGCTCGCTGCCGTGCGGTCTCCAGGCGAACTCGCCCAGTGCTACACTTTGCCCATGGTTGCGAGTCCTCCGGTGACGCCTCATTCGTAGCGCAAGGCTTCCATGGGGTCAATGGAAAAGGCGCGGCGCGCGGGGACAAGCGCAGCCAACGCAGCGATAAGAATCAGCAATACTGTCGCAGCGATAAACAGAACTGGGCTTTGCGCACTGCCTTCGGCCCAGTGCGCGAAGACTTTGCTCAAGGCAAGACTCAGGATAACGCCTACTGCAAGCCCTCCCAGGACGCTCCCGAGCGTCGAGGCAAAGACCAACTGCAGGACTTGCACACCATTCGCTCCTAGCGCCATGCGTATCCCAAACTCGTTGGTTCGTTGCGCCACGGTGTAGGAGACCACGCTGAATAGCCCCGTAGCAGCAAGCGCCAGAGCCAGAATCGAGAACGCCCCGAACGTCCCAGACACCAGCCGGCCATACGAATACTCGGGCATGCGCTCGATCCACTGCTGGAGGCTGCGAGCGCCACGCACTACCTGCTGGTCCGGATCGACGCTTTTGACCGCGGCGCGCACGCTGTTCAGCGCTGCCAGCGGCGCAGCATTCGTGCGCACAAGAATCTGAGTGTACACACGCATCAAAACGGAAAACGGTATGAAAACCGCTGGCTTGACCGGATTGCGCAATCCATCGTCCCGTGCATCTGCGGCTACCGCGATGACTTGCATCCAGTTATTGCTCTCCGGCACGGCCTGGTTGTACGGCGGCTCGCCTTTCAAATCCGGGAAGCGCAACTGCTTGCCGATGGGGTTGTCCTGTGGCCAGAACTGCCGCGCGAAAGTTTGATTGACGACGCACAGACGTGCGCCGCGCATCAACTCAGGGTGCTCCCACAGCCGGCCCGCCAGCAGCGGAACATGCAAGACCGAAAAATATTCTGAGTCCACGTAATTCAGGCGCGCTCTCTGGTGTTGGTCACTGGGCTGCCCGAAAATCTCGAAGCTCGCATCACTGCCGTTCCAGGGCGGCGTGGCATTGGTCGAAATGCCCGCCGAAACCACTTCCGGCAGCGCTGCGACGCGCTCGCGGATTTGCTCAAAGTAATTGGAGCGGTCTTCCCAGCTCACGTGCGCGTTCTGGTGCACGGGAATGCCCACCGACATGACGTTCTGCGGATCGTAGCCAAGGTTGGCGCGCACGATGCGGACAAAGCCGTTGATCGCCGCGGCGGCCGAGGTCAGCAGGAGCAGCGTCAGTGCAATTTGTCCCATCACCAGCATGGCGTGGGCACGCTTGCCCCGCACACCGCTGGTCGTGCGTCGCGAACCCGATTGCATAAGCTGCGAAACATTAGGCCGGGAGAATTGCAAGGCAGGCGAGATTCCCGCTAACGCTCCGGTGACAATTGCGGTGAACACACTGAACGCCAGCACCGGCAAATTGGTGCTGATGACCACCTCATGCGGAAACGAGTATTCGGGCAGCCAGCTTACGAGTACAGAGAGCAAGCGGTATGCCAGCAGGATGCCGCCGAGCGCACCGGTCAACGATAGCGCCAATGCTTCCGTCAGGAGTTGCCGCTGGATTCTCCAGCGGCTCGCCCCGATCGCGGCTCGTACCGCCAGCTCCTGCTGGCGCGCTGTGCCTCTGGCAAGAAGCAGAATCGAAACGTTGGCGCACCCGATGATCAACAACAGACCGACCGCCCCAAACAACAGAAAGAGCGAATGGCCGAGATGCGCGACGTACGCCTCATTTAGACCAGTAATGTGTGCGCGAAATTTCTTGGGAAAATGGCTCGGCGTTTCTTTGGCGAACTGTTCCAGCAGCGGCTGCAGCTCGGCGTTTGCCGCTGCCTGCGTCACTCCCGGTTTGAGCCGAATCGTCGGGTCATAGGTCTCGGTGGCGCCGCTCGAAACCTTCAAGGGAATGTAGACATCTGCATCCCACCACGTAAATCGGGACGGCAGTACTCCCACGATCGTATAAGTCTTGTGCACCAACTGAATAGTCCGGCCCACCACCGCGGGATCTCCGTCAAAGTGTCGTTGCCAGAAGGAATAGCTCAGGACGATCACAGGCTGCGGGTCCTGTCCTTCCGGTGCATCGGAAGGAATCAGCGTGCGGCCCAGCAAAGCGGAGACTCCAAAGAAGCTGCCGGCGTTGCTGGTCAGGTCCACCGATTGAACATCCTGTGGAAGCTGCTCGCCCGAGGTGGTGAGATTCCAGGTTCCCCAACTCGCGACGACACTCTCAACACACTTGGCTTGGCGCAGCACCTTCCATTGAGGTCCGGTCAGCCCAACCGCCTGGCCGTCTCCGTTCTCGTTCAGCACGGCTAA
>QHYJ01000351.1:0-348 GCA_003223255.1 Acidobacteriota bacterium
AGGAGCTGTGCCAGCAATACATTTCCGAGCGAGTTTCCGGCGTGTTCTTCGCACCGCTGGAACTGCTACCGCGGATGGAGGAAGTGAACCGCAGGATTGCAGCAATGCTCGATCGTGCGAGGATTCCCGTTGTTCTACTCGACCGGTGCTTTCTCCCGTATCCGGATCGCAGCAAGTACGACCTGGTCGGTATCGACAATCGCCGCACTGCTTTTGCCGCCGCTGAACACCTGATCCGTACGGGAGCCCGCAAGATCGCATTCCTGGGGAAGCCGTTCTCTGCGCAAACCGTGGATGCGCGGATTGCCGGGTATCGCGAGGCCCTGCTGGCCCACGGTCTAAATCGCG
>QHYJ01000351.1:360-1121 GCA_003223255.1 Acidobacteriota bacterium
AATGACCTCACTGCGGCAAATCTGATGCGGACGCTGATTGCGCTCGGAATCCGCATCCCGCAGGTGACGAAGGTTGTCGGAATCGATGATGTAAAGTATGCCAGCCTGCTGCCAATTCCTCTTACGACGCAGCATCAACCCTGCCTGGATCTAGGCCGCGTAGCCATGTCGACGATGATCGATCGGCTCGAGAATCCGGACCTCCCGATTCGCGATATTTCACTGGGTTGCCGTCTTGTCGTGCGGAAGTCGTGCGGCGCTCAGTCGGATTCTTAGCCGCGAGCTCGCCACAAATCTTGTCCAAATCACAGTCTGTGAATTCCGCAGCAGCGTGGATCTCGTTCCGGGCCGGTAGTCGGAGCGAAAGCGTAGAGATTCAGCGAATCCCAGCGCCGAAGATGCATAGACAACTTTATATGCATAGACAACTTTGTCTCAACCTGACTGCATTTGCGATTGCAGCTGCCAGGCAACACAACCTAAAATCTGCCCCATATCAATATCGGCATAGATTCCACGACGAATCATTTCTGGAGGCACCATGAACGTGCTGTACAACGGTCTACGTTGCCAAGATGAAGCGCATTGTTCAGAGCCGCGGTCGTCCGCGGCTCTTCTGCTGTGCACCGCGTCGATTGCAGCGCTGCACGTGATGTGCGTGCCACTCTCTGCTCAAGTGCGGTTCGGGTCGGTCGTGGGGTCAGTGACCGATTCCACTGGAGCAACCGTGCCCGAAGCCACGGTGACGCTCACGAACCTCG
>QHYJ01000351.1:1383-3126 GCA_003223255.1 Acidobacteriota bacterium
GGTCAGCGAAAACCAGGTCGCAGCGACTCCGCTCGCCGGGCGAAACGTAAACAATCTGCTCACACTCGTACCAGGAGTCGTGGCTGGCGGCTCTACTTACGGAAACATCGTTGGAAATCAGGCAGGTGGAGCGCGTACCAATTCTATCGCATTCGGCAATTACGCGATCGGCGGCGGCTTTGCAAATCAAAGTGCGTTTTTCATCGATGGCGTCGCCTCGAACGGGCCGGCGAACAATGCAAATAGTCTCATCCCATCGCAGGACTCCGTTCAGGAGTTCCGCATTGCAACGAACAACGTGAGCGCCGAGTACGGCTCTTACGCGGGCGGTGTGATCAACATCACCACCCGGTCCGGCACGAACCAATTCCACGGATCGGCTTACGATTATCTTCGCAACAAGGTCCTCAATGCGAACGATTTCTTTTCAAGGATCAATCACATCGATCGCGCGCCCCTGAGGCAAAACCAGTTCGGCGGGAAATTGGGCGGTCCGATCCTTAAGAATAAGAGCTTCTTCTTCTTCAACTACGAAGGGCTGCGTAATCACTCCGGCGTGTTGTCTTCCACTACGGTGCCAACGGCCGCGATGCTGAATGGTGATTTTTCGGCTGCAGGTTTCCCAAAGATCTACGACCCGACCACCGGCACGCAGTTCTCGTGCAACGGCGTGCTTAACGTGATTTGCCCGAATCGAATCAACGCATCCGCGCTGGCGATCCTCAAAACGGACTATCCAACAGGATCCCCGTCCGTTGCAACGCTCCAGAAGCTGCCATCTAGCTTCGGGCTGAACAACTATGTTTTCCGATTTCCAACGAATGGCGTTCAAGACCAGTACACGGCGCGTGTGGATCACACCTTCAGCAGCCGTGACAACCTGTTCGGACGGTATACCTACTGGAAGGTGATCAGTTCTCCATACGACGCGTGGGGAACGCATACTCAGGGCCAGGGCAGGACCGGGCTCTACAGCCAACAAGCGGTGTTGGGGAACACCTATACGATCAATCCCAAGACGATGTTGGATGTACGCGCCTCGTATGTACGAATCTTCCAGAATGAGTCGCCCGACAGTGCTGGAACCGATCTTTCACAATTCGGCAACGCCTGGGGCGCTCTGAGCTCTTCGCTGCTGGGGACGACCTTGAAGCCGAACGTAGCGTTCACAACGAGTGGAGCCGGTATTGCCGGCTTGGGCATGGAAGCGTGACCAAAATCATGGGCAGTCACACGCTCAAATTCGGAGGCACGCAGCGCAAGATCGAGTGGTTCACGCAGGGGAACAATCAGAGCATCGCGTTCACCTTCGACAACCAATACACCAGCAACCCGACCGTTGCGGGTTCGGGCTATGCAGTGGCTTCCGCGCTGCTGGGGACTCCAGCACAAACCGCAGTCACGAATGTGGCCCCAGTTCACGCTTTCTATTACCAATATGGGTTCTTCGTCGAGGACACATACCAGTTCTCGCGAAAACTGACTCTGAACCTCGGCATACGCTGGGATCAACCGAGTATCTATTCCGAGGCGAGGGACTCGGACACGGTCTTTCTGCCGAATGCAGCGGCGCCTGTCATCGGTAACGGGAAAACCGTCAGTTCGATCGTGAATCCAGCCACCGGCGGCTCGGTGCCACTGGTGGGTCTGGCGACGCTAGTCAACAGTCCCGCTTGGAAGTCGCACCGCGAGGACAATCTTCACTGGAAGATGTTTGCACCTCGAGTCGGCTTCGCGTACCGG
>QHYJ01000002.1 GCA_003223255.1 Acidobacteriota bacterium
AAGTGGTCATCGCTAGCAGAGGTGCTGAGCAGGGCGAGGCCGTTCGCCACGAATTGGAGGCACTGGGGGCCGAAGCGGAGTTCATCCCCACGGACGTCTCACAGTCTAGTCAGGTGGAGTTGCTCATGGGCCGCACGATCGCTCGATTTGGGCGGCTGGATTATGCATTTTTCAATGCGGCGGCGATCGACATCGGAGTCTTCAAGCCCTCTGCGGACTTTTCTGAGGAGGAGTTTGACAAACATATCGCCTCCAACCTCAAGAGCGTCTGGCTCTGCATGAAGCACGAGATCAGCCAAATGCTGCACCAAGGTGGTGGCGGAGCGATTGTGAACACATCCTCGGTGAATGGCCTTGGCGGGGTGCCTCAAAACGCCCTATATGCCGCCTCCAAAGCGGGAGTGCTTGGGCTCACGAAGTCGGCGGCCCAGGAGTACGCGAAACAAGGAATTCGCATCAACGCGCTGGTGGCTGGGGGCTTTGACACTCCCATGTTAAACGGTGTCTTCGCGCGGGTTTCGCCGGAAGATCCCCGTGCTGCGAAAACAGGTTTTGCACAATTGGTCCCGCTCGGTCGGATCGGACGACCCGAAGAAGCCGCTGACGCTGTGCTTTGGCTGTGTTCGAGCGCGTCTTCGTACGTTACTGGCCACTCCTTGATTGTCGACGGTGGGATGACCGCTCCGTTTCGCTAAAGCATAAATTCATTTTCAACAATAAACGGACCCGACTAGCCCCACCTCTACCGCGGTCTCGTAAGCTGCGTATTTCAGAACTCGATCACTCGCTCTGCCCGAGTCATGGGCAAACCGGAAGTTGAACGGCGAGGGCAGACTACTGACAACCTTGACGACTCAACACTAAGCCTCCCCAATCTCAACTCCCTTAAAGCGTGAAAGGCTAGAACAACTGCCCCTGAGTTGGAGTGTCTAACGTGACAGGCGACGCGGCCTCCGCATCGTCAATTTTTGAATTGTTGAGTTTCCTGCTGACAGGATACCGACGCATCAAGTTCGCGTCGTAGGGCTTGAGAATGTCACGAATCGTGCCGAAGTCATTCACGTAGGGATCGAGCCATACATCGTACTTGTCCGGCGTCACGATGACGGGCATACGGTCATGCAGATCGGCTACGAGCGAGTTCGGACCGGTCGTTAAGATCGTGCAACTTTCAATGATCTCTCCATCCGGGCTCCTCCACTCATCCCACAGTCCGGCGAATGCAAAGACTTCACCCTCACCAACCTCGAAGCAGTAAGGCTGCTTCACAGAACCCATTTTTCGCCACTCGTAAAATCCATCCGCAGGAATGAGGCAACGTTTGGTAAGGATCGAATCTCGAAATGCCGGTGTGGTTGTCACGGTCTCCGACCGAGCGTTGAGCGTCCGATTTCCGATGCTCACGTCCTTTGCCCAGGATGGAATCAATCCCCAACGCATGGTTGTGAAGTGGCGAATCTTTTTGCCTTGTTCTTTGCGGACGGTCAGGACCGGGTGCGTTGGCGCAATGTTGTATCGCGGATGCTCTTCAACTTCATCATCCGCCGCCTGAAACCGTTCAGCAAGGTACTGCTTCGAGTGCGTCAGTCGGAAATGTAGTCGACCACATTTCCGCAAGAGATTACACACAAGAGAGTTCTCAAACATTGCGATGAGGAATTCAAAATCTTTCTAACGACAATGGAGGCTCTAGGGGAAAAGCTCGGCCCCTTGTTGTTTCAATTCGGGAGGTTCGACGAGACCGTTTTTGGGTCTCTGGACGATTTTCCTAGGGAGCCTAATTCCGTTTCTGAAAGGCTTCCGAAGGAGCACAAATTTGTTGTCAAGATTCGTAGCCCAAAAACTGACCCTAGAGCTGGTGCCAAAAAGCCGGTCCGATCACAACTGTTGTAGACTCTCATTGCAACTGTTACAAAAACTCGGGCAGGTCAATCACGTGCGGCATGGAAAAGAGGCAACAACACCTCGGCAAACTACTGATGGAGCGGAACACGGAAGGCATGAAAGTCGTGGCGCAGCGCCACGGTATGCTCACCGACGACAAAATCGATCTGCGCGGCAGCACCGTCCGCTTTGACCACTCCGGCCTCGACTTGCGCCAATTCCTGCTGGAGGGTAGTGACCTCTCGGGTTCCAGGCTGATCAACTGCATAGGCGAGGCGGTGTGTTTCGACCGCTGCGTGCTGCGCAAAGTCTGGATCGCCGCAGAGAAGACAACCAAAGTCTCGTTCCGAGGCGCATGCTTTGTGGAAGCTGTACTCAAGGATGTCACTTGCGGTCCTGGCACGTTGGATCTGACCAACACCGCGTTCCGAAACGCACGGTTGACCGAGGTGGAATTCCGGATGGGCAAGCTTGAAGGCGCTGACTTCAGCGGCGCGGATCTTGAGGACGTCGATTTCCGCAAGGCCCTGCTGGCCGGATGCTCATTCCGCAACGCGAAGCTTCGCCGGGTTTCGTTCGAAGGCACCGAACTGCGAGGGGTGGATTTTACCGGCGCAGTCTTAGACCAGATGGAGCAATGGGGAGAGCTGAATTACGAGGGCGCGATCATCAGTGACGATCTGCGCTACAGTTACGGCATTGTGACTGATGCGCGACGGAAGGTGGATCTACTGGTTCAAAGTGGCGAACTCGGCCCAGAATCGACTGAAGCACTACGCAATCTGCGCGACCGCTACGCCCACTTTCTTTCCGCCGCCCCCGAATGCATGCTGATCGGCCATGCACTCGAGGACGTGATCCCACCGGAGCTGTTTCCCGCCATTCTGAAGGCGCTGAAAAAAAGCATCATTCACTGATCTGCCGCTGTGGAACACTTGATTCCCGCCTCCTCATCACATTTGGGCAGAGGGCGGGTGGCGCAGCTTTTCCACGCTCCTCGATTGGTGCGGCCACTCTTTGCCAGGATTTTCGGCTTTCCTGTTCTGGATACCATTCCTTAAATTCCGCGCGCCATCCCCTCAATACCGAGTCTTTTCAACATCGCAGGGATTCAGCAAGAACGAGATCCTGCGCGCCCGCTGGAAGTCGCCGATGATGGCCTGGAGCACCGTTTGCGACGATTACTTCCGGGTGGCCACTTCCGGCTAAGATCTTGAGTGTCAGATGGGTCGGAAAGTACGAGAAAAAGAATCGTAGCTCATTGGAGATCGTCCCTTGTGCACGATTTGTGGTCACCCCACGAAACATCACTCCTAAGTAGGAGCACGCAGGCGGGCAGAGATTGGCCGGTTATGCTGACCACTCGTCCGGAACCGTCGGCGCACCATACTGAGCTGTGGACCTTTGTCAAGTGGGTGCGTTTTCAGTCACCGAAGCCTTTTGGCTACTAGAGCTGAGTTCGTGGCGCCTCGTTGACTTAGCCTCTAAGCGACCCTAACATTGCTTGCCACGGGCACAACGATGATCGGCCAAACCATTTCGCATTACCGGGTTATCGAGAAGTTGGGTGGCGGCGGGATGGGAGTGGTTTACAAGGCCGAGGACCTCAAATTACATCGCTTCATCGCGTTGAAGTTCCTCCCCGACGACGTCGCACACGATACGCGTGCGCTGGAGCGGTTCCAGCGCGAGGCCCAGGCGGCATCCGCTCTGAATCATCCCAACATCTGCACCATCCATGAGATCGGCGAGCACGAGGGCCGTCCATTTCTGGTGATGGAATTCCTCGACGGCCTTACCTTGAAGCACCGAATTGCGGGCAAACCGATCGAATTGGAAACGCTGCTTGGAATCTCCATCGAGGTAGCCGACGCGCTGGAGGCTGCCAACGCTGACGGCATCGTTCATCGTGATATCAAGCCTGCCAATATTTTCGTTACTAAACGAGGACACGCCAAGATTCTTGACTTTGGATTAGCAAAGGTGACATTGCCTGGCAGCAAAAGCAACGATCTGGCCCTAACCATTCCTGAGCAGACTGCTGGAGTGAGTCTCGCGCACCTGACCAGCCCCGGCACGACGCTAGGCACAGTTGCTTATATGTCGCCGGAGCAGGCTCTCGGCAAGGAACTGGACGCGCGTACAGACCTCTTTTCTTTTGGCGCGGTGCTCTATGAAATGGCGACTGGCTCACTGCCGTTTCGCGGGGAAACATCAGCCGCTCTCTTTGACGCGATTCTTCACCGCGCGCCGACCGCACCCGTACGCCTCAACCCCGATCTGCCGTCGAAACTAGAAGACATCATCAATAAGGCATTGGAGAAGGACCGCAATCTCCGATACCAGCATGCCGCAGATTTGCGCGCCGACTTGCAACGCTTGAAGCGGGATACAGATTCCAGCCGCACAGTTGTTGCGGCGACTGATGAACTCGTCCCCGCGGGAAACAGTGCCGCTGCATCCGCTGTAGGAATGTCGCCCGTCCAAGCGAAACCGTCGTCTGGAACATCGTCAGCGGCCTCGAGTTCCGGTACAGCGGTTCTCGCAGTATCAATTCGACGACACAGGAAAGTTAGGCTGCTGACGACCGCGGCGCTGGCGCTGGCGGCTATTACGGTGGCAGGTATTCTCTTTTATGGCCGTCGCACTCGCGCCCTCACTGAGAAAGACTCCATCGTCTTGGCGGATTTCGCCAACACCACGGGCGATGTGGTATTCGATGGCACGCTGAAGCAGGCGCTGGCGGTGCAACTTGAACAGTCGCCATTCTTGAACGTTGTGGCGAATGACCGCGTACGCGAGATGCTTCGCTATATGAATCGACAGAGCGAGGAGCGAGTCGCCGGCCAAGTGGCACGTGAGCTGTGCGAGCGTCTGGGCAGCAAGGCTATGCTGCAAGGATCTATCTCCAGCCTGGGCAGCGATTACATTGTCGCCCTGGAGGCGGTGAACTGCGTCACTGGCGACACGTTAGGGCGAGAGGGAGCGGAAGCAAACGGGCGAGAAAAGGTGCTTTCCGCATTGGGCAAAGCGGCTTCCCGGATTCGCGAGCGGCTGGGCGAGTCACTCACCTCAGTTCAGAGATTCGACGTTCCTATCGATGAGGCGACCACCTCATCGCTGGAAGCCTTCAAGGCCTTTTCCCTCGGAGACGCTGAGCGGGGGCATTCCTCCGGACAGTTCAGCAGTATCCCCTATTACAAGAGGGCCATTGAACTTGATCCTAATTTTGCATTGGCCTACGCCCGTCTCGGACAGGCTTATTTCTATGCTGGAGATGAAGACCTCGGACGCAAATACACGCTGCAAGCCTACGAGCGTCGGGACCGGGTCACTGAGCCTGAGAAATTCTATATTGTGAGCCACTATCACGGTTTGGTGACGGGTAATATCGAGAAGGCGAACGAAACCTATGAACTGTGGCGAAAGACGTATCCCCGGGACACCACTCCTCCGGTCAATCTGAGCCAAGGTTATAGCGCACTGGGATTCTTCGACAAAGCGGCTGAGACCGCACGCGAGGGCCTGCGGCTCGATCCAAACGAATATTATGCATATTACGGCTTAGGAGCGGCATACATCGGTCTAAATCGGTTGGAAGAAGCCCGAGCGACCCTGGAACAGGCAATTGCGAAACACCTGGACAATTTTGATGTTCACGCTGAGCTTTTCTACCTTGCTTTTCAGAATGATGATGCGGGTGCGATACAACGGCATTTTGACTGGGCAAAGGGCAAACCGGAACAGGCCGAATTCTTGCAGTTCCAGGGCGAAGCTGCCGCAGCGCGCGGCCGCTTGTCGAAGGCACGCGAGCTATACAGGGCGGCAATGGAATTGGCGAATCGGCAAGGCAGGCCCATGCTGGCGGCAACCATGAAAACCGATCTCGCAACCACAGAAGCTGAATTTGGAATGCCCACAGCATCGGCGACCGCGTTGACAGCAATTGACAAATTCCGCATTACCCAATCTCTGGGACAAGCAGCGGAAGCGTTTGCCTTAGCGGGAGGCCGCACTGATCAGATTGTGGAGGAATTGCAGAAACGTTTCCCCGAGAATTCAATGGTTCGTACGCGCACGTTGCCAGATGTCCGAGCTGCTGAAGCGATACACCGACGCAAGCCCGAGGGTGCGGTAGAAGCGCTGAACGCGGCAGTGTACGAAATGGGTATGGGAGCCGACTTCATGCCGACTTATTTGCGCGGCTTAGCCTATCTGCAAATACGGGATGGCAGCAAGGCAGCAGCCGAATTCCAGAAAATCGTGGACCATCGCGCGA
>QHYJ01000352.1 GCA_003223255.1 Acidobacteriota bacterium
GCACTGTTCACAATTCTGGCTGACTTAGACAAACTGCGAGAAGCAGGATGTTTTCCCGATACTAAACTCTCGATTCGAGATTTCATCCTGCGTAGCCTCCCCATGAAGCCAACGGATAGCCTATTCAATTATTACGGTTACCTCGCAGATCGGAGCGGACTGGACCTCACACCCAGGATGCGCGTAAAGATTGAGCGCGCCTATTTCCAGCCAGCCGAAGTGGGGGAGGAAGAGCACAGCGCGAAGCTTTTCCTCGGGCTCAGTACTGCGTATTTCAACCTGCAGTTGGCTAGTAACGGCAAGATTCGATTCCACCAAAAGGGGACTGCCAGATACACGCCTGCATCTCTGACTCACCAGTTACAGGAAGGGACCTCAGACCTCGGCGTGAGTTCCATTCCACCGGAACGTCACTTTCGCCTACTTTTCAACACATATTTCGACACACGTTCGACGGCCATCATTGGAGCAACTTATACCAGCCAGTTGGATCAACTGGACCAGGAACTTCGAGCCCACCCTGACGAGGATTGCAAAAATGCCGCCGCAACCTACGGAGCGATCTGTTTCGGGTTTCCAGGGTTCGTTACACTTACTCCGCAGGTTAAGGTAGAGTTGAATGGAAAAACGAAATTTGTCGATTTGGGAACGAAAATCAAAGAGCTTTTATCCCGCTCGCAGGCAGATGCCCTGAAGTCTCTTAGGATCCAGCGGCTTTTTCTGGATTCCTACTATGATCTGTACTTCGACCCCGCCGACCTTAACGTTTTATCACTCACGCTTGTAGCTGGTGATCGCGTGTCTTTGTCCACGAGTAGTCGAGTCCTGCACTGAATCCAGAGATCCTATTATGAACAGAAGAATCCGCAGATCTTACGGTTTAACGCGTCGCGAAAGAGAAATAATGGATGTTCTTCATCAATTGGAAAAAGCAACCGTCGCGGACGTGCTTCGCGTGCCCGAATCCACTTGTACGTATACGCTGTTTACCAGAGTCGAAAAGACCTGGATCGCAAACCAAGTCGTGCTGAATTCAAAAGGAGTTAGCTTCAAGAGCCTCGACGTTGCCTAACAACGTTGAGGGATTTTCATAAAGTTTCGCGGGCCGGAGGCCCTGAAGGACAGATGGGATGAGAAGGCGGCCTGCGTAGCTACCGCTAGTCCCTACAATTTGCGGGCGGTTCGGTGTAGAGTTTGCTCGTATGGAAAGCCACCTGGATGGTCTTGCCCGCGACTTTCTCTACGCCCTGCGCAACCTCCGCAAGAATCGTCGTTTCTCCCTAGTCGCCATCTTCACCTTGGCTCTGGGCATCGGCACGACGACGGTCATGTTCAGCGTTATTTACAGTGTTATTGTCGATGCGCTTCCCTACAAGAATTTCGAGCGTTCCGTCGTATTTCGAATTCAAAATCTCGCAAATGTTGGTGGATGGAAAGGACGCGATTTTTTCTTGCCGGACGAAACCCGCGCCTTTCGTGAACAAAACCACGTGTTTGAGGAAACCATCGCCTATAACTTAAATCCGGCGTGGAGGTCGTCGTTTTTCGCAGATTTGCCAGGGAAAGCGAGATTTTCGCCCGGAATGTTTGCAGCAGTCGATGATTCTTGACAGAAGTAGCTTTAGCCTTCCAGCGGTTTCAACTTTTGAGCTCGATGCAGAATCCTCTCTGCCCACACGGTAATCAGGGGCGAATTGACTAACCGCAGAGTAGGTCGGTTCTGCGGGCGCGTAAGTTCGCCCGGCACCCAGAAGAGTTTGTTCCGGAGCTTACTCAACGTAAAGCATTGCCATTCCGTAGGAAGACAGGTCCGCTGAAAAGCTGTGACCAGGTTGTAGGCAAGCCGAATGACTTCCAGATACAGGGCATTGGCTGCAAAAGCGCGAGTTGGAATCTTCGTCAGCGCATAGCTCTCACGAATTTCCCGGATGCGTCGCTCCATTCCGGCACGGCCATCGTAGAAGTGCCAAACCCCGGCCGCTGTCAGGGGCAGGTTCGTGTGCCAAGCTCGATATGCGTAACGCTCCAAGGTAAACAAAGTCGGCTCCGGACCACTCTCCTCGATCTTTTTCCGCGCGACAATGCAACGCCGTGCCTGAGGCCAACCGTGGACATGGTGCTCAAACTCCGCGATCTCCCAGTTGGGATTCATCTGTTCATAGCGCAACCCTTTGAGCGCGCGCTTCATGGACGGAGTCATACGCGCAACCACAGAATACTGGGCTAAACGCGCTTCCAGCATGTCCAAGACTGGTCCATAGCCGAAGCCGGCATCGGCTCGCACACGGAGTTCTCGGATGTCAGAAGGTGTGGAGAGAAAACAGCAGGCCAACAGTTCCTCGCTACCTGCCCAGGTGCCCGCATCGCCGCGCCGCAGTTCCACATCCCAGAGGAACGAGGAATTCGCTTCCACACAGAGCAGTGGATCATAGGATCGCTTGCCTCGATAGCGCGGATTGTAGCCAACCTCAGCGCCCTCCTGATGACCAAACGACTGGACCACGGTGCTGTCCAGATCGAAGATGAGACGTGAGCGATGCTCCGGTAAGTGAATGAACCTTTGCAACAGTCGATCATTGGCGCGGTGTAACTGTTCCCGGAGCTGAGCGGGGGCGTTTCGCAAGAATCGCCGTAAGGTTTGTGGATCGGGAAAGCTCGGCAAGCCGGTCAGATACTGAAACGTTCCGTCAGCACGTAACAGGGACGCTGTCTCGATGCGATCCAGTCCGAGCACGATCGGATAGACCAAAGCCAAGAGCATTTGCGAAACGCTATAGTCCTGGTTATGCCGGAGATAACGAATCTGCTGAGCTAAGAAGTGTCGAATATGCAGCACTCGAAGGAATTCATGGAAAAAGTAGGTTCCGCCAAAGTGGCTCAGACCCCCATGATGACAGGCGATTTTAATGTTTCGTGGAGATTTTGACACTCTCACGGCATGCGAACCCAAGGTTAGTATACCGCGGAACCACCGGAGATGCACAAAACCCGCATCGGATGGCCCTATTATTGCACTTTTAGGGCTTCAAGTACGCCGGATTTA
>QHYJ01000353.1 GCA_003223255.1 Acidobacteriota bacterium
TCGCTTCTCCCCGCCCCGTCATTGGACCGACCACATGCTCCGCGTCCATGCCTTTTCCTGTGTTCTGGCCCTCACGCTGGTCTCCCTGCTGCACCGCCGCGTGGACCAAGCGGGAGTCGAGATTACGCAGTCCCGTCTGATGGAGCAACTCAAAGGGATCAAGGAAATCACGAATTACTATCCTGCGCAAAGCGGCGAAAAGCTTCGTCAGGGAGGCCGGCCCCGCTCTGAGCGCACCCTCACGCGCCTCGATCCTCAACAAGAACAGATTTTTCGCACTCTTCAGTTGGGCCGTTTTCTGGCCGGTTAGTATATACACCCTTCCTCTCGGGCCCGAACCTCAAAAACCCGCTACAAATGGGCCTTTTCGCCTCCTCAGCTGGTGAAAACCAAGCTATAAGGAAAGTGAGGCTAGGCACGAAGGGCCGCCGCTTTTTCTGCGCCAAGCATCCGGTAAGGATACGAGCCCTGCCTGCTCCGTTCCTGAGGGGGAGCGAGCGCAGCGCGGTTTGGTGCCCCGGAGGACGCTGCGGGGCGAGCCGAAGGATCTCTCTGGCTTCGGCGTCTTCTCCTTCTCCTGGCTCCTGGTTACTCGAGCGAAACCTCTCGCAAGGGGCAGTTGCCAGGCCAAAAGCCGGAGGGTATGCTCCGTCCTAGGGCAAACTAGACGGGTTCCCATGCATCGCATCTTCAAGAGAACCATGAAACTCCAAAAGCTAGGGTTCTTGGTGTGTCTAGGCGCGTTGTCGCTGGGACAGAATGTTGCCGGACAGTCGTCCCCCGGCCAAAGCCCCAATAAGGACCAGGCCTACCAAAAGGACAAATACGCCCTGCCGCGCGGCAAGAAGCTCATGCTGAAGGACGGCACCTTCCAGCTCGTGCGCAGCTACGAACGAAAGGGCGACCGCGTGCGTTACTACAGCGTCGAGCGGGGCGCTTGGGAAGAGATTCCCGCGGCCCTCGTCGACTGGGACGCCACGGCCAAAACCGAAGCCGCCGAAAAGAGCGAGGAAGAGGCCTTCGCCAGCAAGGTCCACACTCAAGAGGAAGCCAACCGCATCGACACGGTCATGGACGTGGATGCGAGCCTGCAAGTCGCCCCGGGCGTGTTCCTTCCGCCGGGCGAGGGCATGTTCATCATCGAAGGCAAGCATGTCACGCTGCTGGAGCAGGCCGGCGCGGAAATCCGGGCCGACAAGAAGCAATTTTTCAAGCAAGTGCTTGTGCCCGTTCCGATTGTGCCGGGCAAACGCAACGTGGACATTCCCGGGAGCCACGCCAAGATTCGCATCACCAGCTCGAATGTCGAGTTTTACTTGCGCGAGGCGCCGCCCGACCCGGTTCGTTCGAGCCCCATCGAGAAAAGCAGCCGGCCGGGTGAGTCGGGACCGGAAGTGGAGTTGGTGCGCGCCACCGTGAAAGGCAACAAGCGGCTGTTGGAATCGATCAAGAGCTTCTTCGGCGAGCAAATGGAAGAGACTCGCAAGACCATGTCCCTGCAGCGCTGGGAGATTGCGCCCACCGTGTACCGCTTCACGCTGGGTGAACCGCTTCCTCCCGGTGAATACGCGCTGGCGGAAATCCTCCCCGACGGCATGAATCTCTTCGTCTGGGACTTTGGCGTCGACCCCGCCTCCGGTGCCAAAGCTGCTGCCCCTCCGAAGAAGTGAAGCCGCCGCCCTCTCCCGGTAGAGGCACGATGGATTGTGCCCTCCGTCGCGTCGCTCGCCACTGCTTTTCAAGCCTGGCTTCAATCTTTCCGCCGATCACCGAGAGACCGCACCATCTATGAAATGCAAACAAGATGACAACTGTCGAGCGCAGCAAGGCTGCGCCCCTGCAAAAGGGCGGGGCAAGCCCCGCCCCTACTTGGGCTGAGGCTCGACGGAAACCACTTCGCGGAAGACGGCGAGGACTTCGGAGATGCGGAAGGGCTTCTGCAGGAAGGACGGTTCGCCGCGCGCGGGAGTTTCCGCGGTGGCAGGATCGGTCAAGTCACCGGTCATGTAAACGACCATGGGCTTCTGCGCACCGGAGGCGGCGAGGATTTGCGCTGCGGCTTCACGGCCGTCGACAAAGAAGCCGCCGGCGGAAAGGTGCAGGTCGCAGAGAAGAAAGTCGTACGAAGGGCGCTGGCCGTTGTCAGAAAAGCGCTGGACGAGAGGAAGCGCGTCTTCGACGGTGGCGGCGCAGTCCACGCGCAGACCCTGGGCGGTGAGGCCTTCGTGCAAGAGCAGGCGGATGCTCTCTTCGTCGTCGAGGACGAGAACGGTGCGCCCCTTGAGAATTTCAGAAGCCGGGCTGACGGCCAATTGCGCGGGCGCAGCGGAAGCCGAACTGACTCCGGCTTCCGAGGGAGCCGGAGGCTCCGCTTGCTCGGAAGGAGCAGCGGGCAGAAAAACGGTGAAGGCCGAGCCGCCCGCCGGAAGCGCTTCGGCTTCGATGATCCCGCCGTGCTCACGAATGATGGACATGCAGATACTGAGCCCCAAACCCGTGCCGCCGCCGGGACGCTTGGTGGTGTAGAAAGGATCGAAGAGACGCGGAAGCGCTTCGGGACGGATGCCGACGCCGTCATCCTGAAACGCGATGCTAATGCGGTTGCCGGCGCGCGTTGGGCGAATCTGCAGGCGGCCGGCGTCGCGGACTTCGCGAATGGCCTGCTCGGCGTTGGTGACGAGGTTCAGGAACACCTGAATGAGCTGGTTGGCGTCACCAATGATTCCCGGAAGAGTGGTATCCGGGCGAAAGTCCACTTCGATGTTGTTCCGGCGCAGGGAGTGTTCATGCAACTGGAGCGTGCGCTCGACAAGATTGTTGGCGTCGAGAAGCTTCTTGAGAGGCGACGCGGGACGTGAGAACTCGAGAAGGTTCTGGACGATGCGCGCGGCGCGGCGGGCCTGGCGATGCGTGAGATCGAGCTGACGCTTGAAGGATTCATCCGTTCCGGCGCGCTCGCGGAGAAGTTCCGTGACGCCGAGAACCGCGGTGAGAGGATTGTTCAATTCATGGGCAACGCCGGCGAGCATCTGGCCCATGGCCGCGAGTTTTTCTGCCTGAATGAGCTGCTCTTCGAGACGTTTCAGATCAGTGACATCGCGGCCGGAAAGCACCACGCCTTCGATGTTACCGGACTCGTCGGAAAGGGGGCTGAAGTTGAAACGGATGCGGCGCCAGTCGCCTTGCTTGTGGCGGACGCGGAGTTCCAGAGACGCAAAGGTCTGCTTGCCGGCAAGAATATCTTTGTAGACCGATAGGGCGGCGGGGAGGTCCTCGGGATGGGTGCGGCCGCCAAACTGCATGCTTTGCGTCTCATCGAGGGGGTAGCCGAGCACTTCCTGGCAGCGCGGGCTGACGAAAGTGTAGCGGGAGTCCGCGTCCAGCACGAGGATGAGGTCGGGAAAATTGTCGACCAGGCGGCGTGCGAATTCCTGCTGCTGATGAAGGCGGTGTTCCATCTCGCGGCGCCCGGTGATGTCCATAACCGCGCCCTGGTACCGGACCACTTTGCCGCCGTTGTCCCGAACGGCGGCTATGGTGTTCAGGCACACGATGGAAGTGCCGTCTTTGCGAAGCAGCGTGATTTCGCGACCCTGAACCATCGGCTGGCTTTCGGCCTGGTGCATGAGCGCTTTGCGCTCTGCCGGATCCAGGAGAATTTCGCTCGCCTGGCGTTTGAGCAGGTCTTCTTTGGATTCGTAACCGAGCATGCGCACCAGCGCGGGGTTGGCGTCCAGGATGCGGCCTTCGGGGGTGGCCATGTAGATGCCTTCCTGGAGCGTTTCGAAAAGCTCGGTGAAGCGGGTTTCGTTCCGGCGGAGCGCGGAGACGTCGCGCGCGAGAAGGGTGATGCCGTGAATCTGGTCGTCGCGTAACATGGCGTGTGCGACACAATCGAAATAGAACGGCGACTTTTGATTCTTCAGCCGGACTTGGAGAATGCCGGTCCATTGGCGGCGCTCGAGGAAGCGCGGCATGGCGCGCTTGAGGAGCTCGGGACCTTCCCCGTTGCTTTCCTCCACGAACTCGCTGATGGGCCTGCCGATGATCTCCTGGAAAGGGGTCTGGACCAGGTCGGAAAAACTGCGGTTAACCGCGCGAATCTTTCCTTCGACGGAAAGGGCCAGCAAGATGTCGTCGAAGGAGTCAATCAGGTCGCGATAACCTTGCTGGGACTTGGAAATGATCTCGAAGAGCTGGTCCAACTGCTTATCGCTGGGCGGCTGCGCGTCGCGCTCTTCGATGCCGCGCAAGAGGCCACGCAGCTCGGAAATCTCCCGGGTCTTTTTCCACAGGTAGACGCCGAAAAGGGCGACCAGCACGACGAGGCCGATGGGGAGCGCTTCAAAGTGATGCGCCAAAGAGCGAACCGAGCCCCAGGAGGTCCAGGCATAAGCGAGAACCAAAAGAAAAAGAATCAGGAAGGTGAGCCGCCAGAGCTCACTCTGGCGTTTTTCGAAGCGGTCCAAGCTCGAGGAGATAGCGGAACGGCGGGCCTCTTCGGAAGATGGGCTCCGTTTGTGAGGGTGCGCGTGTTGGCTCTTGTCGTTCATCAAAAAGGACGCAGGGCACGTGCATCGGCCAATACCCGTCGGTGACGCGAGTTCTCCTCATTGTAAGAAGTGCAACAACGTTTCATCAATGAAAGTGCACATGCGAAGTTCCTGGGAGATACCTGTACAAATGTCGTGAGCTTCCGGCAAGGATGCGTAGCCAAAATTCTCGCACTCACTCGGGATCCAGGTCAGGAATCAGCCGCTTCCGGCGGGCCTCAGCTTGAACGTCTGCGGGTAAGGTACGAGCATCCACAATGAGCCCGTTGGACTCGACTAGCCATGGAACAGGGCTATTGGCCAGCAGCTTCCGCCGCGAGAATTCCGGATGGATCTGGTACAGCTTCAGAGAATCCCGAATCTGCTTGGCTTTGTTGC
>QHYJ01000081.1 GCA_003223255.1 Acidobacteriota bacterium
GCTTGCCGTTTAACGCTCTCTTCTTCACTCTCCCCACCTCGCTCTGGTAGTACTCGCGGCTACGCTCGGTGGAGCTTTGCCGGCGGTGCGCTGCTCGGCACCCAAACGGACACCGCAGATCCCTGCGCCCCGCGTTCCGGGGATGGGTCAGGAAGAAGATGCGACACTCGCGGCAACGGCACAGACCGGACCGCAGATGAGGGTGGGTACGGAGGACCGAACGCAGCTCGACGTAGTACGGCCCCACCAGAGCGCGGACGCCACTGCGGCGGTACCAGTCCGGGACGCCCTGAAACTGCTCCTGGATTTTGAGTGCTAAAAACCCAGGTTTTGGCTTAAGATGGAGATCTCTTTGAACACATCCTTGTCCTACCCGATCGACTCGATCGACATGTCGGTGTCGAAAGGGTAGGCAAGGATTTTCTTTCGCGCAATACCTCGCGCTATCGATTCACGTCGCCATTACAACCGACCGCCTCCCCAGCTTGGAGAGAAACATAGGCAAACTGCGCTCAAAACGTTTGCAGTGAAACGGTTGGTGGGCCAATTATCTGAGCAGAGGTGAGGGTCAACCTTGGTGAGCGCTATCGGCTCAACCGTCCTTATATTTTTCTTGCCGAGCCACACGATCCTCTTCTTCCACGTTCACCGCCACGCCAGGAAACACCATCCACAGATCCGCCTTCGAATGGTCAATGTTGTTGGAAGTGGCCGTCGTGAACCCCAGGAACAAACCAAATTGAATGGCGATCAGCACCAGCGCGAACCCGATGCCCGTGAGCGTCACCGCGAACCGCGCTGTGTCGTGCAACCAATTCCGTCTTGCCAAGTAAAGCCATGTTCGTTCGCTCCCGCCTGCTCCTTACCCTTGGATACGCCGAAGGGCGTGGCAGGTTACACCGCTTTCTAACTGAACAGCGTTAATTTGCGACCCAAAAAACATATTCCCTACCGAACCAGCCCCGCGACCAGCGTATGTACGGTGGAATGAATCACTTTCTCCCGCCCCACCCAGGGAAACGTGTTCTGCGTAATCAGCAAGGATATGATTCCGTGAATCCCAGCCCAAAGAGTTTGGGCTGCCAACTCCACGTTCGTGGCATGCATTTTCCCGGCTTTGATACAGTCCGTCAGCCCGCGCGTTAAAAACGAAAACGCCTGCATCCCCGGTGAATCTGCCTGGTGATATTTCTCATGGTCCAAGCCATCCGGAATCGGCATCATGAACGTGGCCCTATAGTGATGAGGGTTTTCCAGCCCAAACTCGATATAGGCAATAAGCCCGCGCTTTAGGCGTTCGACGGGCTCCCCGGGCTGTTCCATGATCTTAGTCAGCCTTTGCACTAGTCTCGCAAACGTTTCTTTACACACCTGCTCGAGCAGGTCGGCCTTATCTTTAAAATAGATATAAATCGTGGTCGGCGAGTACTCGATTTTGTCCGCGATGCGCCGCATGGACACGTTTTCGTACCCCTCACGCACAAACAACTCGCTCGCGGCATCCAGAATCTCCTGCCGCAAGTACTTCTTCTGCCGCGCTCTACGCTCCTTTACGCCCATCTTGCCGCCGCCACTCTCATTTACTTAACATCGTTAATCGTACTCTGGCCATTTCGCGCTGTCAAGAATCTTTCTTGTAGGGAACTTACCCCGGCCCGCTCCGCGTTTCCTCTGCGTGCTCTGCGTCTCCGCGGTAGCTTTTCTCTTATTGTTCTCTTGAACTTTTGAACCTTGAACTGCCTTATCTCTTCACGGCGATGGCTTGCAGTTCGAAGTGGCCGCCCGCGAGCAAGGATCCCGCTCCAATGAACTCCCGCGCGGGATAATCCTTGGTCGTGAAATAACTGGCATAAATTGGATTAAATTTCTGGAAGAGCGACAAATCCGTGCACGCAATCTGCACATAAACAAGATCGTCCATGGTCATCCCCGCCTGCGCCAGCACTTCCTTCTCCCCCTCTAGCAGGATTTTGATCTCGTCCTCTACTTTTTCTGGCACCTTGCCGGTCTTCGGATCAATCCCGATTCTCCCGGCCAGATAGAGCGCATTCCCCGAAAGAATGGCATCGCTAAAGGGCGCCTGCACCGGCCCACCCGCCAGCTTGATCACCCTTCTTGTCGGTTGCATCGTTACCTGCGAGAACATGCCGCTTGCCGTCAGAACTCCCCCCACCGCCAGCACTATTGCTGCAAACCCCATTCGCCGATTCATACTTTCCTCCTCAAAGCAATCCTGTGTGACTGCGCAAAGTCTCCATCTCCCAGGTCGCGCGAGTGTAATACTCAATCCCCGCGCCGGCAAGTCGCGCTCCATCGCGAAACCAGGTTTCCCAGTCGATGTGCTTCGCAGCGTCTGTTATCTTGGAATAAGGCTTTACGGTTTTTCCGGCGCCGGCTGCTTTTCGGGAGCGGAGGGCTTTGCCGGCGACGAAGATGCCGGCTTTGCAGAGCCATTCGGAGTTGCCGGTGCCGCAGGCTTCACAGGCGAGGGCGAATCCGCAGAAGTGTGGCGAATCCCGAGAAGCTCATCAACAATTTTCTCGGTGGTGGCTTTGCTGATCGCGCAGTTGCGGTCCCAAATGCGGCACTGCGCCAGCGTGTACTGACAGCCGCAGGTGCAACCTTCCGCATTGAATTTGTGCAGCGCCACAGTTCTTTGCTCCGGGGTCAGCTTGGAGAGGTCGACGCCGGGAAGCTGCGTGGCGCGGTCCGCATGCTTCAAGAAAATCTGCCCGGTATCCTCGAACGTTTCGACCTTCACGTTGCCGATGGGCAGGCCCAGCAACGACCGAATCTCCACTTCGTAAAGAACGGGATCTCGCAAGCCCTCGTGCTTTTGCACCACGCGGCCTTCCGCATCGAGCAAAAACGAAGTCGGAAGTGCTGGAATTCCACCGTACTCGAACCGCAACTCATCGGGGGCAATGACGACGGGATAGTTGATCTTGTATTCGTCGACAAACTTCTTGATCGCGTCCTGATCCTCATCGTCCACAACCAAGCCGATGACTTGGAGCTGGTCCTTATATCGGTTCTGCAGTTCGACGAGGTCGGGAATTTCCGCGCGGCACGGCCCGCACCAGGTGGCCCAGAAATTCAACAGAATTACCTTGTTCTTGTAATCTGCCAGAGTGAGCGGTTTTCCTTCCAGTGTGTCAAGCTTGAAACTCGGTGCCGGATCGGGATTCCGCGCAAACCGTATCGTAGGCTGCTGTGCGAACGCTGGAGCAGCGAGAACGTGGAGAAGGAAAGCAGCAGCGGCAAGAGAAAACAAATATCGCACGCCCCGTTGGGGCCCGTGACTAGCGATCGAAAAGACTCTTTGCCAGTTCATCTCTGTCCATTTCCACGTAGCGGGCGTTATCTCCCAGGATTCCTGCCGCTTGGCGTGCGACCTCGTAGCCAAATCGGCGGAGCAGCTTTGTTAGTTGATCCCCGCTGAGATCGCGAGGAAGTTGCAAGCCGGAATCACCTCATCTTTGACCATGTGTAATCGAATCACGCTCGGCTTGTCCCCGTTCGTAAAGTGGCAGGCGACGGCATCGCGGAGCATGGTTTTAAGCTCGTCGAGAGTATCGGCCTGGGCAAAGATAGAATGTCCCAACGCGCGGGCTCCGTAGCCACCCTCCGGCGATTCTTGAACGGAGGATTTCGCTCTCAGGCACGTTGTTTTCCCCTTGCTGAGATTATACCCTGCTCGCGTATCGAAAATCCGGCGCAGACAGCCTTAGTGCACACTATTGCAGAGGGACCGGTGGTCCGGCACTCTGCGCTGCTGCGAAGAAATTCAGGTCCCATTTCTGGAGGACGGATGCGATTGCGCTTCTAGTACTTGCAGTACTGCAAATTTTCATCGTCGCTGAAAGTATTGCTTCGGGATATCCCGGGCAAGAAAACATCCCATTTATTTTCAGGCGATTACTTACGCAGCGCTAGGTCCCCTTAGTGCCTTCCATAAACCTGGGAGGGTAACTTATGGTTCGGACCAAACTGGGCTTGACCAAGCAACGCTTGCGCAAGCTGCGTTTCAACACAGACAAACTGAAGAAACTGCACTTGAGCAAGTGGCATTACTTGATCGCCGGGGGCGTGCTTCTGCTCGCCTTGGCGCTGGCCGTCAGCGCCAAGGGCAAGTGGGGCACCGACTCCGTTACGGTCCCAGAACACACGAAAATCCACGTGTTTCTGGACCAGGCCGTGTCCACAAGCGCGAGACCGGGGCACCACTTCCGGGCCACTGTCTCCAAGCCGGTGGTGATTGAGGGCAAAACGGTCATCCCCAAAGGCGCTCGCGCCGAGGGAGTTGTGGTGGAGGCCAAAGAAGCGGGACGCATCAAGGGACGTCCCCGATTGCTGCTCGCGCTGCAATCGCTCGATGTGGACGGGCAGAACTACCCCGTTCACACCTTCTCGTCCCGCGAAGTTGGCCATAGCCACAAGAAGCACCACCTGCTGTGGATCGGCGGCGGGGCCGGCGGAGGCGTCTTGATTGGGGCCTTGGCCGGCGGCGGCATGGGCGCAGCTATCGGCGGACCCGTCGGCGCAGCCGCGGGAACCACCGTGGCGCTCGTCACCGCGAAGCGCGACGTTAAGCTTCGCCCGGAGACGCCGCTCACGTTCCGGCTGGCCAAGCCGGCTACCATCAACGTGCAAAGCTGACGCGCTGATAAAATCCTCGCCTCTGGCGAGGCCCCTCAGCAGCCAGCCGCGACCATACAACCCAAACAGCAACGCAACGGCGGGCGTGCCTTGGAGCGAATGCTCCGAGCCGCCCGCTCCTGTTTGAGCCGCCTTGCGCGCTAAAAAACAAAGGTTGTTCCTACAGCGCTCGGCGCAACTCGCTGCCGAGGGGCTAGGCCCATTTCCAGGTTCTCTGGTGCCAGAGGAAGAGCCAAACCGCAAAATAAGAAAAACCGCCGAGAACCTCGTCTGCGACGATCCACGGCACGCCGCGAAAATAAAGGCCTTGCGCGATTTCCAGCCGAAAGATGTTGAAAACGAAAAAGATCATGGCCACCGCGAGGAGCCACGAGGCATTTTGCCGCAGCGTTTTTTTTAAGTCCCACAGAAGCGGGATAGACCCCAGGAAGACGTCTACGAAAGTGCAGGCAATCCCGATCTGAAAGAGTTGCCCTTGGACGTTAATGGTATCCAGCGATACGCGTGCCGTGGCCCTGCCCAGCAACGCGGACACACGCAGGGCACTTTCTGAAGTGAGGAAGCGCAGCCACTCCCAGTCGAACTGATACGTAACCATCAAAAAGAGTGCGGCGAGGGCTGCGCGCGGCAAGAATTCCCTGCTCACGCGCGGCAGCGGAATGGCTGATGGTCTGGCCGTCACGCGCGGGAATGGATTTGCGTTCACGGATCGCTCACCGCTGCGCGGCTCTCTTGCTGCGCCACAGGCGTCCCAGACTCCACAGCGCCAGCAAGGCAACAAAAGTGAGCAAGGCAACGCTCCCACCGCCCCCGATCAGCCAGCGCAAATGGGACACCAGCAGCGTCGAAGACTGCGCTCCGTTGTCCGGCGGCCGTCCGTGGGCATCTACGGCGGTGACGGTGACCGTGAAATTTCCGTCCGCTGTGGACTCGCTCGAGGTGACCGTCAACGTTGACGTGGCGGAGCCGGCCGTCACGGTCGCGGAAGGCGGGTTCGCGCAGGATGGCACGGGATGCGTCACTCCGGTGACAGCGCACGTGAAGTCCACCTTGCCGGTAAAGCCGTTAAAAGGAATGACGGTGATGGTGGAAATTGCGGCCCCAGCACTGATTCCGCTTGGCGTCAGTGGCGACAAAGCGATGTTATAGCTGGGCGTTGGCAAGCCCTGGCATTCACAGGCGAGGGCTTCCGCCCGCGCGCCCTCGGTTGTGCACTTGCCCACACTTCCACTACCCACGGTGGGCGGGCTGCATCGAGCGCCCGGCTTGCTGCAGACGCGTCCCTGGAGAACAGGTGTGGATGAACACGACTGTCCAAAAGTGGTTGCCGGAGAAACGGCCAGAGCCATACCAAAGAACAATCCGAGAGCCGGGAGGAAAACGGTTCGCTTCATAGCGGGTCCTAAAAGTAGAAATTGTGATTCCATCTCACCGAACTCGCGTGACCATAATCCCTGCGGTGCTCGCGCGTCAATGGCTGGCAGAGGCGGCTGGCAGAGGCGGCTGGTAGAGGCGGCTGGTAGAGGCGGAGGTGATGCTTTTCGTCGGAGAAAACAGGATTACGCAGGGTTATTGATGATCAGGGAGGATGGTGGATCAAGGAGGAACAGCGTCAAGGGGAGGAAGAAGTTGACAGTGGGCAGTTCACAACGCAAGCGCGATTCCCCCTTCTTCGCAGAAGCCCGAGCGACAGTATGACGCCAAGCCGTAAATGTGAAACCAAACATCAATCAGGAGCCTCTGGAAGATTGTCGTGCTACAATCCGCGCACGAGGCCACTCACCCATTTCAAGTTGCCGGAGGCACACAATGCATCGCCGCATCCTGACTGTGTTTACCCTCATTCTGGCGCTGGGCATCTCGACTCACGCGCTAGGTGCGTCCGCTTTCGCGCAAGGGCACCCCGAACACGCTCCTGCCGCCAAAGCCAAACCCGCCGCCGCGCTGATGACCGGCTACGGCAACTGGCATCACCCGGTCTCCACCAAGAACGCGCAAGCGCAGGCGTTCTTCGACCAGGGATTGCGGCAGATTTACGCGTTCAATCACGACGAGGCTGCGCGCTCCTTCCAGCGCGCTGGCGAACTCGACCCGAAGCTGGCGATGGCTTTTTGGGGCATCGCCGAAGCCGTAGGTCCGAATTACAACGATCCCGCCAGCGAAGACCGCTTCGTGCAGGCGCATGCCGCCATCGAGAAAGCGCAGGCGCTCGCCGCTGACGCTTCCGAGAGTGACAAGGCGTACATCGACGCGTTGGCCAAGCGCTTCCCCGCCGATCCCAAGTCCGATTTGCGCGCCGCCGCGGAACAATATCGTGACGCCATGCGCGGCGTGATGAAGCGCTTCCCCGACGACCTCGACGCCGCGACGCTGTTCGCCGAAGCGGGAATGAATCTTCATCCGTGGGGACTTTGGCGTCCCGATGGCACCCCAGAAGAAGGCACGGAAGAAATTGTTGCGACGCTGGAGTCGGTGACTCGGCGCGAGCCGAATCATCTGGGGGCGATTCACTACTACATTCATTCGGTGGAGGCGTCGAATTCGCCGGAGCGCGCATTGGCCGGTGCCAATCGGTTGGCGGAGCTGGCGCCGGCGGCGGGCCACATCGTGCACATGCCCGCGCACATTTATATCCGCACCGGCGATTACGAAGCCGCGCTGAAAACCAACCAGAAAGCTGCATTCGCCGATCAGGCGTACATCAAGGGCGGCGCCGCTCCGGGCATCTACTCGATGATGTATTACAGCCATAATTTGCATTTCATTGCCATGGCCGCAGCGATGAACGGCAATTATTCCGAAGCGCGGCGCGGCGCGCAGTTGCTGGCCGCCAACGTCGGCCCGCACCTGAAAGACATGCCCGCGCTCGGTGGCTTTATGACCGTGCCGCTGGCCGTGGAAGTGCGTTTTCACAAGTGGAATGAAATTCTGAAAATCCCACACCCGGATCCGTCGATACAAACCGCCAATGTTTTCTGGCATTTCGCGCGCGGCTTGGCCCTCGCCGGGACCGGGGATCTGGACGGAGCCGAGGCCGAGCACAAAATTGTTACCGACGCAGAAGAGAAAACTTCGCCGGATGCTATTTTCCAGATGCCCATCAATAACAAGACCAAAGACATTTTGAAAATTGCGGAGAACGTGCTGGGCGCGAAAATTTCGCTCGCGAAAAATGATATGGACGCCACCGTGAACCAGTTGCGCGCCGCCGTCGCGGTACAAGACGGCTTGAAATATGACGAGCCGCAAGACTGGTTCTATCCTGTGCGTGAGTCGCTCGGCGCGGTGCTGCTGAAAATCGCCGATTACGCCGGAGCCGAGGAAGTCTTCCGCGCGGACCTCGAGCGCAACCCGCGCAACCCACGGTCGCTCTTCGGCCTCGAGCAAGCGCTGAAATCCCAGGACCGGGCCTATGACGCCGGCTTTGTGCGCAAGCAGTTCGACGCCAGCTGGAAAGGCGCCGCCCGGCCCACTGTGGACGACCTCGTCTGATTCACAGGCAAGGCCGAGAGCTGGAGGATGGGCGGACAGCCATCCCCTAACGAATTGATATCGTTAAGGATACAAGCCTGGTTGCAACGCGCCCGCGTTACTGCCCAAATGCCGCACGCGCGGGACCGTAGCGCACGCGGCAGCGTGACGTACGCTACTGCGGATTGTGGATTAGCTGAGCGATAAGCAAAGTAGTGGGGGCGGATGAACTCGAGCGCTTCGGAGTCTTGGGGACCCACCGAGGTGAGCGGGGGGCATCGCCCTCCAACACAGAAAGAAGCAATTGAGGACAATTTGTGGTCCGGAGTGCCGTGCAAATTAGTCTGAACCTGGGGAACGACTTACCGGTGATCTTTCGAAAAGGAAATTCCGCCTCTGCTCAGGAAGCAGAAGGGATTCCTCGATCTTCTCATCCAAATTGATGCTTAAGACATGAAACGTGGATGAGGCAAGCTCGCGTTCCTGAGTCTTACGCTCTTCGAGATCGGAACTTCGGTATTGAAACCACCAATCTGAATTATCGTTCAGCCGAACGGTATCTTTTTCTTGCACGGCAGGCCAAGCCAAAGAAAAGCTCAGCAAAAAAAGTAAGAAGATTTTCCTACATTGCCCAGCTGAAGAGGTCATCTTCCTTTGTCGCCGTTGCGGCTATTGCTGCGAACCGGGAGCGGCCGAGGCGGAGGCGGTGCCGTTGCCTATCGCGTCGCCGTTGACCACGAGTTCCACGCGGCGATTGCGCTGGCGCCCTTCGGCAGTGTCATTGGAAGCGACGGGCTCCGTTTTGCCGAGGCCCCGCGCGGTAATCGAAGAAGCAGGAACGCCCTGATCGGCCAGAAAATCGCGCACGGAGCCGGCGCGGCGTTCGGAAAGCGTCTGATTGAATTCGTCGCCGCCAACGCTGTCCGTGTGCCCTTCGATCTGCATGGTGAGGCCCGGGTGGGCCAGCATAATGCCGGAAATCTTTGCCAGTTTTTCACGAGCGCCAGGCTTGAGCGTGTAGCTGCCGGTGGCAAAGAGTACGTCGGACATATTCACGATAAGGCCGCGAGCAGAGTCGCGCGTCTGCAAGATGGAATTGAGTTGCGCGAGAAGCTGCGCGCGGAGCTGAGCTTTTTCGGCTTCAGCTTGCGCGGCGGCCTGGCGCGCTTTCTCGGCGTCCGCCTGTGCGGCAGCTTTGTCGCGCGCGGCTTGTTCCGCGGCGGCTTGCGCAGCGGCTCTTTCGTTAGCCGCTTTTTGCGCTTCGGCTTCCGCGGCTTGCTGCTGCACTAACGCAGCGGCGCGAGCCTGGTCGGCCTCGGCTTTCTGACGCGCAGCGTCGGCAGCGGCTTTTTCCGCTTCCTGCTTCATGCGGAGAGCTTCGGCTTGCGCCGCTTCGGCCTGTTTGCGGGCCTGCTCGGCCTCGAGGCGGCGCTGCGCCTCGGCGGCGGCATCGGCGCGCGCTTTCGCTTCGCGCTCTTCAGCCGCTTTCTTGTCTGCGGCGATCTTGGCTTGTGCGTCTTCTTCGGCTTTTTGTTTCACGGCCATAACGCGCGCTTCTTCCGCGGTGATCACCACTTCTCGAGCGGCAGCTTCGACGGCCTTTTTGTCGCTCTTGCGGGCGTAGGTTTCTTCCGCGGCGCGGAGCTGCAGCTCGGCCTTGGCAAGCGTTGGAGTAGCGTATTTATCGGCCAGGGCAATGTGGGCGATGCGCACGGAATTGCGTGCTTCGAAAAGTTCCAGCGGCGTCTTGCGGTCAATGCCGAAGATGGCGTTTTCAATCTTGGTGTTGGAGGAGGAATAAGCGCCGCGGGTAACAAGTTCGTAGCTGGCATTGATGTTCTCGACCTTCGCCATCGAGGTGTTACTCATGTTTTCGAGGACTACGGTGTTGCCAGGCTGGGTCACGGCAAAATACGGCTCGGCGGTGACGATCATGCCGAAGGTTTGCATGTCGGTGATGGCTTTGACTTCGCCCGCACCATTCTTGAGCACCACTTCGCCAAGGTTGACGGCGCGGCCCTCCGGAGAGACGGCCCACAAGACATAGGTGAGGTATTCCAGGCCGAATTTGGTGGCTTCGTCCAGCCCCAGGAATTTCGCTTCAATCTCGACGCGGCTGCCTTTGTTCTGTACTTTGGCTACGCCGCTGGCTGGCCCCATTAATTCCGTACCTTGAAAGTCGATCTTGGCAGCGGGACCGCCGCGGCGGTAGTTCACCGCTTTGGTGGTGCGAGAGACACTCTTCGCGGGCGTGGCCGTCGGATAGGAGGTCTGACCGAACGCGGGCGCGGCGGGCGCCCCACTTAGCGGCAGGCAAGCGCCAAAAATCCCCGTGATGGTGAGTAGAGCTGGTGCGATTTTCACGTTCATCCCCTTTCGCTGCAACGAGCGAAACTCTATGGCACGCCTCCTTTTTGCGAGCAGGTGGCTGGGCCGGGTTCAAGGTTGGCGACCTACCACGCTGTGGAAAACGTTCGACAATTTCCAGAGCAAGGTATGTCGTTTCGTATCTACAGGCTAGCAAGGAAACAAACGGGGAGAAGTGGCTGTGCAAGGGCGCTTGCGCAAACAATCATACTGGCCGAAAGGGCAAGAAGGCGAGAGCCCAAAACTGGGCCTTTGTAAACCTCTGGAACTGAACAGCTTACGGTCAAATTCCTCGCGGACTCACAGCGAGCGGAGAAACTCGAGGAGTGCGTCTTTTTCGCTGGATTTGAGTTTTTCAAATTTTTCTGTGACGTGCTCGGCTTCTCCTTTATGACGAAGAATGGCGTCGAGTAGCGTGACGGAAGCGCCATCATGCATCAGGCGCGAGTGCAGGCGCACACCCCACAGCGGCGCGGTGCGAATTTTGTTAGCGCTGTTCTCGAATTCAGGAATGGATAAGCCTTTCCAAGTAACCGAGTACATCCTCTTGCCGTAATGCTCGGTCATGGACTGGACAATGCCGTCGCCGGTGCCGACGTCGTGAAGCAGGAAATCGCCGTAGGGATGAAACTGCTTATTTGCCATGGGAGCAGGAACGGTGAGTGTGCCTCCGTTCAGCTTTGTGCCTGCAGCCGCAGTGGTCAGGGTCTGAACGTGGCACTCGTTGCAGCCAACTTTGCTGAAGAGCTTTTCGCCCTCGCGCGCTTTGGAAGTGGCAGCGAGTTGGGTATCGCGCGCAGGAGCTTCGGCGGCGCGAATGAAGCGCGCAAAGTGATCGATGTCGGAAAGCCCGTCGGCGCCAGGCTGGTCATTCGGTTCCTGAACCGTGTTGCAAAGATTCGTAACTTCATCGGGCTGGAGACGGCTGGTGATGCCCATCTCGTTCAGGTAAGCATCCGCGGAAAACGACAAGAGGCTGGCTTGCTGGTCCTTCCAGCCGAAGCGGCCGACCGCAGTCTGGCCCGGCGCTTCGACAATGGGAACGTAGAGGACCTGGCCGCAAATCTTGTGGTGGCTTTTGTTGCACTGCTCTTTCGCTAAATCCACAAACGTCTGATCCGGTACGGCCTCGACGAAGCCATCGCCCAGAATATTCCCGGAGACGCGGAACGTGCGAATGTGCTCCGAATCCGGGACGCGTTCCTGGATTTCCGTGCCCGGAAAAGCGCCGCTCGGGCAGATGGCGCGGTCGTTGACGAGCGAGCGGCCCTTGATAATCTCGGTGCTGCGAGCGATGGGAATTTCCGGATTTTCAAATTTGCCGTGGGGGCCGCGGTGGCCGACGCGCAACTCGGAGACTTGGCTTGAGCCGCCCGATGTGGGATTCTGATGGCACTCGCTGCAGGACTGGGCGTTGTAGAGGGGACCCAACCCATCGGACACTTGCTCGACTTCGTCGAACTTGCCTTGATCCACGGCGTGGGTGGCATCGTCCACCATTCCGTTGGTTTTGTTGTCAAAGCCGGTGGGCGCTTCGGAAGGAGTTGAAGCGCAAAAACAGGCAGCACAGGCCAGCACGGACACACCCAGGAAAAGCTTCATGAGCACCTCGAGGTGGGCGTGGGCAGCGCTGAATGTAACCTACCCTCCCGAAAAAACAAAGAAGAAAATCGCGAGCTTTTGAACCGCATGGTTAGTTAGTTAGTTAGCGTCCGATAAAGGGGCGTTCAATTCGCAATATAGTCTTTCGGCGCGACTGAGCGCGAATCGCGGCGGCGGGCGCCTGAGGACTCCTGCGGCCCGGCCCAGGAGGCGAGAAGTTCTTCCGCGCGGGCGATAACGCGATCGACTAATCCGGCTGCCGGAATGGTTGGCGAGGGCGCCCCGGTCTTGCGCGTCGAGCGCGGTTTGGCATCGACGGGGAAAATTCCCAGCGTTTGCAGTTTTTCGATGACCGGTCTCATCGTGCGTTCGGGATTGCGGAAAAATTCCGTGCTGCGAATGCGCGTGAAGACCCAGCCCATGCGCTCAAGAATGGATTGGCGGTCCAAGTCTTCCTGGAGCCGGTCGAGCGGATGATAGCGGTCGCCGTCGCACTCGATGGCCAGGCGCTTGCCATTTCCTTCGACGACGAGATCGAGGCGGAAAGAGCCCACTTTCCATTGCGGCGCGACGTTGTAGCCAGCGGCCTCGAGCCGCTTCATGACTTCGCGTTCGAGGGAAGACTGGCTGCGCTGTTCCTTTTCATCGAGGGCGCGCATCAATCGGCTAGGATCCTGAGCGTGCTCGATGAGAAGGCGTCGAAGGTCTTCCGCTTTCAGGTCGTTGTGCGCGTTGAGTGAATGCACCACCCACATCTGGTCACGCGCGCGGCTGGCCGCAACGTTAAAGCGCTGCTTGAAGAGTTCCTGGTCGCGCATGGAAAGTGGGCCGCGCTGTGCAGTATCCACGAGAGAGATGAAAATAACGTCGCGCTCGTCGCCCTGGAACTGCGCGGCGTTGCCGCAGAGCAGGCGGTGAAACTCGTAGCGATCGGGCGAGATGCGCGCGCGCAAGAGATTGTCGATTTCGAGCGCTTGCTCATCGCCGACCAGAGAAACGACTCCGAAGCTAAGCGGTTGGCCCGCGCCGTTGTGCTGATATTCGGGCTGTTCAATGGCAGAAGCGATGAGCGCGGCGGTAGCCAGCGCTTCCTGGCGATTGACTTTGCCGTCGCGGCTGGAGCCCGCAACGCGATAGGCCACGGTGTGCGGAAGCAGATGCACGCGGCTAGCGTCGCGCAGTGGCTTGATGCGCCAATCGTAGGAAATCATGTTGCTGAACTGAATGATTTCCGGGACGCAACGGAAGTGTTCGACGAGGCAGGTGGCGCCGCCAAAGGATTGCCGCGCAAGGTCGTAGATGGAAATTTGGCCGTCGTAGAGATCGGAGTTGGGGATGCCCTGTAGATACTGGAAGATGAGGTTTTGAATGATTCCGAGATCCTGGCCCACCGCGGAAGGGCTGACCTGCTCGTGGTCGCCGACGACCAGCACGGTTTTGCCAAGATAGAGCGCGACGAGCGCCATCACATCGCTCTGGCTGGCTTCGTCGATGACGACGACGTCGAAACGCGTGAGACGCGGATCGAAATTTTCGACCACACGCGACAGCGGCATGACCCAGACGGGCACGGCGCTGCGGCACTCGCTCATTTTCCGGGCGGCTTCCGCGCGCAACAAGCCAACGCGAATGCCGTGGCCTTTGCCGATTCGACGAATGGTGTCGAGCCAGCCGACGAGGGATTGACGCTGCCGAGGTGAAGTGCGTCGCGCCTGCCAGGACCACGCACGGCCGTCGATCAAGTCCACAGTCACGCGGCGGAGATGCTCGCGCAGTTTTTCGATTTTGGATTGCAGCGTCTCGAGTGACATTTCGGCGCGGCGGTCGAGTTCGTCGTTGAGTTGGCGCCAAATCCAGGCGGCGGCAGGATCGCGAGGCGGTTCGCCTTTGCCATGCGCGCCGGTGCGATTGCGAACGGCGGCGGCCCACGCCGGCGCAGCGCTTTCGAGTTTGCTGAGCAGAGCGCGGCGAAGATCGAGGTCCGCCTGACGGCTCTTCAGTTCAAGAAGAAGATCGTAGGCTTCGCGATAACCGCCGCAATCCTCGTCCTGGATGGCCTTCTGCAAATGGACAAGGATCTTGGCGGCTTTAGAGCCGCGCGAGGCGCCTTTGTGGCGGCTCTTCAGTTCGCCAAACTCCTCTTCGAGCTGGAGCAGCCGCAACTTTTGATAGCGGGAGTCGAGAATGGGCAGCAGTGCATTCGACACGGCTTTGCCGAGACGTAACAATTCGCCTTCTGCTCCCAGGACTGCAGGCTGTTCGGCAAGAAACTTCTCCCAGCGAAAGCCAAGGTCCTCGAGTTGTTGCTGGAGCGGAAGCCATGCGAATTCATGCCAGCTCAGGCAATCTTCGATGGCATCGCAGTACTGCATGAGCGTTTTTTCCGCTTCTTCGCCCATTTGCGACGACGGAGGGGCTCCAAGGGGCGCCATCTGGCGGTCCCAGCGCGCGGAGAGATCGCGCCGATGATTCTCCAGGCGCACCAATGTATGCAACGCGCGGAAATGTTCGAGCAGCTTGGGACGAGCGCGATTCACTTTCGCCGCATCGATGAACTGGTTCCAGGATTTGTGCGTGAGAAGAACGAAGGAGCCGAGCTTGCCGCCTTGTTCGAGGTGGCCAAGAATTTCCGTGGCGACTCGCAACTGCTCCTCCCGATCCGCGGCTTCGGGAAGCTGCGGGCCGTACTTCACTAGCGTTTCATGCGCGTCGGCTGCTTCCTGATGAACTTTGCGCACCAGGCTGACCAACTGCTCCCACGGCTGGCGATGCGCCCCGCCGTACTTCCCGGCATAAACGGCGGCAAGTTTCCATTTGTCGTTGCCGGAAAGCGGCTCGACGGCTTGCCTCAAATTCGCGATGAGCGCGTGGAATTCTTCCGTCGCGCCTTGAAGCGCGCCGGATTGCCAGAGATCGGCGCGAAAATCCAAATCCTCCATGCCGAGGCGGTTGCGCTCGCTGACGGAAGCTTCAAAATCTTCAGGCCGCGGCAGATCGTGCATTTCAGGAAGCGGGCCGGAAAGCGCCGCTTCGTCTTCTGCGGAAAGCGAAATGTTGGTGCGGTAGAGGTTGGCGAGCTCACCGGAAGAAAGCGGCAAGGGAGCTACTGCGGCCACCGGTCCCGGAATCCAGCCGTAGAATTCTTTTTCTTGCGCCACTTTGCGCGCGGCGTCGGCGGGCGACCAGTGCTTTTCGCCGAGAGTGACTTCGCGATATTCATCGGCGCGCGCTTCCGAGAGTTGATTGCGCAACTCTTCCAATTTCTTCAGCAGGTCGTGGCGCTGCGCTTCAAATTTTTTGGCTTCCAGTTCCAAGGCTTTCGCATCAGCGCGCGACAGCCTTTCCGCAATCGAGCCGACAGCGCTTTCCAATTGCTTACGGCTCTCCAGGTCGCTTTCGAGGACGCTGACGCACAATGGGCGCAACTCTGGAACAATGTGATGGCGGACCATGCGCAAGGCTTTGGTCGTGTGACTGGTGACCAGAACGCTTTTCCCCTGAGCCAGCAAATGGCCGATAAGATTTCCGATGGTGTGGGTTTTTCCGGTGCCGGGCGGGCCCTGAACCAAAACGCCTCCGTGCTCTTCGAGTTGCCGCGCGATGCGAATCTGCTCGGGGTTGGCGGGTTTGCTGAGTAGGACGTCCACACCGTTTTCTGCCGTAGCGTTTTCGGAAGATTCCGATTCCATTGGCTCGGCATCAGGAACAGGCGATTCTTCCCCAACAATATTGAGGAGCGACCATGGAAGGTCCTCGCGCGTGCGAACGTCGGCGAGGATGCCCTCAATCGCGGCGGCGTAACCCAGCGTGCGCGCGCGCAGGAAAATGACCGGGTCGCGGCCGATGCGTGGATCGCGCTGTTCGCCATGCGGCGCGCTTTCTTCGATGAATTCACCGCGCGGCGATAACTGCACGACCATCCGCTTCAAGAAATTGGAAGTCGTGCCGTTATACAAAGGATGAAAGCCGCCTTGCTCCAGTTCTTCGCGGCAACGCCCGATGGCGCGTCCGTCCACGTCGGCCATGGATTGGAAGAGAGCCGAATACAGTTCGACGGGATATTCCGCTTCGGAAAGCGTGAATTCCGGAACGGACGCGTCAAACTGAAGTTGCAGGCGCTGCAAGAGAATCGGGTGGAAGATGCCGCCCTCGGCGCGCTGCCAACTCAGGATGCCGTCGCCGAGGACGAGCTCGACGCGCTCCGCTTCGCGGTCGATGCGGCCGTAAAGGGAATAAAAAGTTTCAAAGAGGCGCATGGCCTGGCGCGCCGGCTTTTCGGTGCGCGCCCACTCATCGCGGAGGGGCGCCCAGCTTCGCAGTGCGGCAACCCGAGCCGGATCCGCAGAGAACTGTATCGTTAAGGTTGTGGCGTTTGCCTGGGGTTCTTCCCGAGACTCAACCACGCATGCCAAGTTGAAAGGATCGTCCCACCCAGACTCGAGCCAGGAAACAATTTCGTTGGGGGGCTCGGGCGCTCTGGTCAACTGCGGGCGCTGCACCCGTAAGGAAAACGTCGCGTTTGCGGGAGCCCCTTCATTCGGATCATCAGTGGTTCTCGCTTTTGGAGAGGCTGCTCCGGACCTGGCCCCGCCTAGCCGGACGACAGAATGGATAGGCAAATCATGCAGCCAGAGGTGCCAGAGCTGTTCCCGAATCTGCCGCTTGGGAGGGTTGCGATGTTGATTCAGCGCCTCAAGATAGCGGAAAACGCGCGTGATTTTTTCGCGAGCAAAACGCAGCTTCTCAGCGTCCATGAGTTCCACCCCGGGAGTGTCGCGGCTGGGATGGGCTAGGAGGGGCCCCAGGATAACAACGACCAGCAGACATTCTCAAGTTTCCAGACTACAAACCCGGAGACCAGGATTTAGTTGCGGACAATTCATGAAGAAGGATCGAACTTGTACAGCTAGAGACGAAAAAAAGGAGAAAGTCAGAGCCAGGGTTTGCTAGCCATTTAGTTACAAAAGGTGCCCAGAGTGTAGGAATCTTCTTACCCCTTATCAAACCCTTTTCGCTTGCGTAATCTCTAACCACGGGTGAAAATACCAGGCCTGCTAGCTAAGCCCCATTCCCAACAGGGGCTTGCTAGTTCGGAACTTCTTTAACCTCCTCGAGTTGTTTAAAGATAGCTCCGAAAAAATTTTCAGAGTGCCCTTGAAAACCTATGGATAAAAATCGGCGTCGATTTATAAGGAAAGTACCCGGCGACCCCGCCTTTATCCAGATTGAGCGGGATGAAGTCGGGAAAGTCCTGAATGTCTCCGAAGGAGGGCTGAGTTTCCGTTCGGTCACTCCCGTTCCTAAAAACCTGCCGGTATATTTCTGGTTTTCCTTCAACCTCAAGGATCGTATCGAAGCGATGGGAGAGGTAGCGTGGACGGACCTCTCGAGAACTGTCGGAGGCTTGCGTTTCACGCAAATCTCTCAGGCCGGCCGGGAACAAATTCAGAAATGGCTGTCGCGGCTGCGCACGGAAGAGGCTCCGCGAGAGGTCCCCGAGGAGATTGAGGCATTCGAAGAAAAAGAGATTCCGGAAGAAGAGGAAGCTCTTATTCCGCAGCTGGTGACCGCGGGCGCGGCCACGCCACTACGAGCGAACGGGCCAGCCCCTGCCGCAGTCCCGCTGAAAACCATCGAGAGAAAGACCGGGGAGCCCGACAGGGTGGCAAAGTTCGTGTCGAAGGCCCGCGCTTATCGGCCGCTCTTATCTTTTGACGTAGAAACGGCAGAAGACTCAAAAGCTGCGCCGCCAACCGCGCTCGAAATCGAGCTGCCGAAGGCTCGCGCCAACCGCCCGATGTTCTCGATGGAAACGGGGGCCACGCCCGTCGCGGAGCCTCCAGACGCGAAGTTTTCATCGCTATCCTTCCGAGGAATCGAGTCTTTGGTGGAATTGGTTCCCCTGCAGCGGTATCTCTCCGCGAAGAAACGGCAGCTTCTCTGCGGGGTCATCCTGGGAATCTGTATGTCTGCGGCAGTGACATTGCCGGCCTTCAAATTCTGGAGTTCCCGCGCGCATGCCGACACAAAGCCAACGGTTGCTGACTCATTAAAAAACAACAATGCCGCAACGCAGCCGCCCCTCACACCACCGAACGTGGCACGCCAGGCCAAACCAAACTACCCGGTTGCAGGAATCTTTTCGGATCCGATACCGGCAAAGAGCATCCCGCTACCAAAGAACCTTCCAATCGCAAAAGGGACGACACCCGTCCTGAGTGCAAGAAGCGCGCCAATGGAGTTCTATCGGCAGGATTCTTCCAAAACCGTAGCGGCCAAGACAATCAAGCAAACGGCGGGAGCGCCCGGCCAGGCGCAATCGAGCAACCCTTCTGCCACGAACAACACGAGCAAAAAGTCGGGGATGACTCCCAATCAATTGTGGGTTGCCGTGCAAGCCGGAGACAGCAAGGCTGCCCTGGAGTTGGCGGAACTTTATATTAAAGGCGACGGCGTGCCGCGAAACTGCCAGCAGGCGCGCATGTTGTTGCTGGTAGCTTCCGAAAAACGCAATACCGCGGCTATCAAGAGACTGCAGCAATTGGACAAGGGTACCGCGTGCCCTTAGCCTGAATCTCGATATTGCTGTAGCTGCAAGCAGCCAATCGCCCGGAAGTCCTGGCAGACTGGCTGACAACAGCAGACTTCCCCCCTGCAGGGGGAGAGGAACGCGATCTCCTCTTGGCAAGATGCCCGAAAAACTCCGACGGAATCCTCCCTTTTGTAATTCCTAGATTTTCCTGATTTTCCTCGCCAGCGCGTTCTCATAGTCTTTCCCTATTCCTCGAACAATCTGCTCAGCCGCCAAGTGCAGGTCTGTGACCTGAAGGGTTAGACGCGTGAATAGGCGCGGCAGACATGAACCGTAAGTGAGCAACAAAAAGTTGCGACAGGTTGGGGTTGGTGGCTAAGCGCGCTATACCTGGCCCCTGGACGCAGCAAAGTTGGCTGGGGTTTCCTCCCTGTGGATACACAAGTTCAACTGAACGGCGTGCCGGGCACATCCTGGAAAAGCGGGTGCCCGTTCGACTCCAAGTTGAGGAACAAGTTAAGGAAGAGGAAGCAGCTAGGGAGGAGATGATGAAGATGGCCATGAACGAAGACATGAAGACAAATGCGCGGTTTCCTTATGCTTTGCGCCGCGTTCCCCAGGAGCATCTCGCTTGTCTGTTGCCCTGCTCGGAACCTCCTCAGCCCGGAGATATCGCACTGGCTAAGGTGGAGAAAATTGGAAGAAACACCAATCTGGAACTGCCGAGCGGGCGGCGTTGCGCCTTGTACGTAGGCGATTTGATGGTCGGCGTCTTCGGCAACCGCTATGCAACAATGCAATTCGAGGGCTATGCGCGCACCGATGGAGAGCGGTGTGATTTGCTGAGCATGGCCGGTGTCTGCGGCTTGGTCGAGAGCAAACACGATGGAGTGGGTGAACCCAGCAAATTACGTCTGCTCGGTTTCGTTGCCGGTCCCGATGGCCGCAAGCTGCGTCTTCGCCAGTTCGCGCTCCCGCCTGCGCCGTTAGAATTGGGGCCGCGTGTCGTGGTCGTCTGCGGCACTTCCATGGATTCCGGCAAGACGCGCACCGTCGCCAGCATCATCAAGGGGTTGCGGCAGGATGGACATCGCGTCGTAGGGGTCAAACTCACCGGCACAGCCAGCGGAAAGGACACGCTCAGCATGCTGGACGCCGGAGCCTGCGAGGCTCTCGATTTTGTGGATGGCGGGCTGCCCTCCACTTATCTGTGCAACCTGGATGAACTCCTCCATTTGCATCTTACCCTGCTGGCGCATGCTTCCCGCCGCAAAGCTGCTTTTGTGGTCCTTGAAATTGCCGACGGCCTGCTGCAAAACGAAACCGCGGCGCTGCTGCAGAATCCTCGCTTCACCCGGACCGTAGATGCCTGGGTGTTTGCTGCCGGCGATCCGCTTGGAGCTGCAGGCGGCACGCGCGTGTTGCGAAGCTGGGGAATCCATCCCATTGCCATTTCCGGCGTGGTTACCATGAGCGCCCTGGGCATTCGCGAAGCGCAAACCGCCACCGGCTTGCCTTGCCTTACCGTGCGCGAACTGGAATCCGGTGAATTGAATGCCAAACTCATGGAGGACAAGCCGAAGCCTGAGTCCGCTGCCAAAGTCGGAGGCAAAAACTCCAAGCAGCACACCCAATAAGGGACAGAAGATTTCTCCATGCAAGCTACTCCCCGCGGACGCGTCTACACCTGGATACCTGAGCCCGGAAATCCGCTCGGTGGGCGTGTGACCCTCAGCATCGAGCCCTTGTTGCGCCTCGATATGCACAGGGAGGGGACCCCTCACCTCTCAGGACGCTACGTGCGCGTGCGGAATGCTGGTGCGGTCAGCGAGCCTGACGCCGCACCGGGCCGAGTCCGGGCCGTCCCCATTGGAAACGCTCAACCGCATGGCGACGGCGACTTCTTGTTCGGTCCAGGATGTGGCGGAGGGCGCATGGACAAAGTCCTGCTAGCAGAACCAGACTTTCGCGCGCGGTACATCCAGGCTTCTCATTTCGGCGAGGTAAATACGTATTTCCACCTCGATCGCATCGGCGCATACATTGATGCCTTGCTGCAAGAGCTTGGTTCACCTTCCCTCCCGCGCGTCGTTGCCGTGGTAAACGCTCACCACGCCGCAACGGAAAACAATGGGCTCCGCGACGGCCTTTATCGTCCAGAGAGCAGTCGATGGTTGGCTTTTCAGGGAGGACATTATCGGCTCCCCAGCCGTCGTTACGACGTGCCCGAACTCGAGCCCGTCTCACCATGTGGCGAAATTCATCTCGGTCCCGGCCGGCAGCTCCTCCACTATGGCGCACTTGTGGAACGAACCGGCGGCCTCTACCGGGCGCGCTACCGGGCAAACGCTTCCCACAATGCCGGAATCATCTATCACGAATACGGCCACCACATCACGCGCCACACGGCCGATTTTCAAGGTAATGCTTTTCGGCCTCCTGACCGGCAGAAGAATCGCAAGCCCCCGATTGATGAGGGCACTTGCGACTACTGGGCTGCGGCCATGTTGGAAACGCCGCACATTTGGGCTTGGCACCGCCGCCACGATGCGGAGGAAATCCATCCGCGGAGCTTGTCTTCGGCGAAAACTATGGCCGATTACGATTTTCATCCCAAGGCCGACGAACATTTGAACGGCACCGTCTGGGGCGCGGCGCTTTGGGATTTGCGAACGCAACTGGCCAACGCTGAGCCGAACGGTTCGCGCAGCGCGGATCTCTTGGTTCTGCAAGCGTTGCTCCTGATCGGTAAGCTAACCAGCCTCCACAATGGCGAAGGTCTGAAGCAACTGCGGCGCGCGCGCGCGAACTACAGCGTTGGCCTGTCGACGCTGCTCCAGGCGGATGAGTTGCTGAATGACCGCGGGTACCGATCGACGATTCTTGCTTGCTTCGCAAGACGCGGCATCCAGCCGGCCGCCGTCTCCTGTAAAGACGGCACCTTGTGCCTGGCTTAAGACTTTTTGCTCGGCCTCCAAGTGGGAAAACGTATGCGTCAGAAAGAAAACAGCCGTAATTCTGGAAGTGAGAAATTCTACTCCGCCTCGTCCACTCTTTCTGCGGATTGGCAGGATTCCTCGGTGTGCTCGCTTCTGCGCCACGTCTCCGCGCAAGAAGTCCCTGCGGCCGAAGACCTCCATTCGCCGGAATCGCTGCAGCAGCATCTAAACGCGCTGTGCGAACCGCCATATTCCGTCATCGTGGTGGGCGACATCATGCTTGGCGGTCGTGCGAAGAGTCGTTTGGCGGAGCATGGACCGGACTATCCTTTTGCCGCCGTTCTGCCGCTTTTGCGCCGAGCGCCCATCGTCGCCGGCAATTTGGAAGGTCCTTTTGCAAAGAAAGCCCGCCGCCAGCAGCGGAATTTCTCCTATCGCGTGAATCCTTCTCTGGCCTCTGCCCTGCCCCGGGCAAACATCAACGTTCTCACGCTGGCCAACAATCATTTGCTCGATTGCGGCCGCTCCGGCGTCCTGGAAACGCTAGACGCTTTGGGTCGCGCGGGGCTTGCGCCTCTGGGCGCCGGCGCTAACGAAGAACAGGCGCACCGCCCTGTTGTCCGCGAGGCTGGCCGCTGGAGGATTGGACTTCTCGGCTATTACTGGAATCGCCGCACCGCCGCTACCGCGGACCAGCCCGGCAGTGCCATGGATCCCGCTGCAGCGCTGGAAACCGACATCCGCGCGCTACGCGGTCGCACCGACCGCATCGTGGCTATTTTTCATTGGGGCGTTCCGTATGTTCGCGAGCCCTCGCCCGAAGATCGCGCCAAAGCCCGCTTGGCCATCGACCTCGGCGCGGACGTTGTTGTTGGTCATCACCCGCACGTCATTCAGCCATTTGAAATCTATCGCGGGCGGCCAATTTTCTTCAGTGTCGGCAATTTTGCGTTCGGCTCCGGAAACAGCCGCGCCGAAGGCTTGCTCGTGGGGATTCGCTTCGAAGAAGCAAGCACGACACTTGTGGCCTATCCCCTATACGTCAAAAACCGCGATCCGCGCGTAAATTACCAGCCCAAAGTTCTGAAAGGCGAGCGCGCCAATCACATCCTCCATCGCCTGGCGACAATCTCGGGCTCCTGCGGGGGCTTGCTCAGCATCGACCAAGGTCGCGGAACACTCACTCTGCCGCACGAAAGCCAGAACTCCGCAGTAAGCGAGGTGCGTCATTCCTAGGCAGCGCTCTCGCGCAGACGGCGCAAAAAAGCCCAAACACTCTTTCCGTGATTGGAAATGTTTCCTTCCTCTCTTGCGGCCCCATCGAACCGCTTTGCTTGCCGCTATTGTAGCCATGATTCTGGACGCCGCCTTCACGGTGATGCGTCCTTGGCCCCTTAAGGTGGTCATCGATCGCGTGCTTTCGCATCGCCCCAGCCGCGTCCCATTCATTCGCGCCTGGCTCGATGCCTCCGTGCACAATCCCATGCACATCCTTTGGGGCGCGTGCGCCGCCACATTCCTGATTGCGCTGGGAACCGGCGTCCTTACCTACTTTTTTACCCGGACGCTCGGCAACATTGGGCAGCACTTTGCTTTCGACCTGCGGTGCCATCTTTTTGCCCATTTGCAGCGCCTGTCGCTTCGTTTCCATGATCGCCAGCCGCTTGGCGATTTGCTTACCAGGCTGACTTCCGATGCCGACGCCATCCAAGACGTGCTGGCCAATGGCGTCATCATCCTTGGCAGCAACGCCTGCCTTCTTCTCGGCATGGCCACGATGATGTGTTGGCTCAATTGGCGTTTCGCCCTGACCGCGCTCTCTGTCTCTCCCCTGTTGTTTATGACCGTCTGGCGTTATTCCTCTCTTATCAAGCTTGCGGCTAATCGTGCGCGCCTCGGTACAGGCGTTCTTGCATCGCTGGCCCAAGAAACGCTTGCGTCCATCCGCATCGTCCAGGGTCTGGCGCAGGAAGGCCAGCGCGACGAACTCTTTGAGGCGCAAGGCGTCAACAGTCTGCAGGCCTCGCTCGAAGCCGTCGGGTTTCAGGCGCGTGTCGCCCCGCTCATTGATTTGCTCGCCGCCACCGGATTGATTCTTGTGATGTGGTACGGCGCCACGCGCGTGCTGGCGGGCGAACTTTCCACCGGCGACGTCGTGGTGTTTTTCGCATACGTCACGAACCTTTATGCGCCCATGCGCGCTTTGGCCCGTTTCTCCTATGCTGCGAACAAAGCCATCGTCGGCGTCGAGCGCATCGCCGAAGTCATCAACGTGCGCAGCGACGTTACCGACTGCAAAAACGCCCGCCGTGCGCCGCGGCTCAACGGCCAAATCGAATTTCGCGACGTGGCATTTGAATATGTTCCGGGTCAGCCGGTGCTTTCCGATATAAATCTGGTCATCGAGCCAGGCGAGCGGGTTGCCGTCGTCGGCGCTACTGGCGCGGGCAAAAGCAGTTTCTTCAGCTTGATTCCCCGCTTTTACGATCCCACGTGCGGCGCGGTGTGCATCAACGGAGAAGACGTCCGCAATTATTCGCTGCAGTCGCTGCGCGAGCAGATCAGCCTGGTTCTTCAAGATACGTTGCTTTTCAGCGGCTCCATTCGCGAAAACATCGCCTTCGGCCGCCCCGATGCCACGCAGGAAGAAATTGTCGCCGCCGCCGTCGCGGCTAATGCGCATGAATTTATCCAGCGCCTTCCGGACGGCTACGATTCGCATGTCGCCGAGCGCGGCTCGACGCTCTCCGGCGGGCAGAAGCAACGTATCGCCATCGCCCGTGCGATGCTGCGCGACGCGCCCATCCTGATTCTCGACGAGCCCACGAGCGGCCTCGATGCGGTTGCGGAATCCATGGTGATTGACGCGCTGGAGCGCGCGTCGGCGGGCCGCACTGCGCTGATGATCGCCCATCGCCTCAGCACCGTTCGTTTTGCGAATCGCATTCTCGTTTTTGACCGCGGCCGCATCGTCGAGCAAGGCACTCATGAGCAGCTCCTGGCGCGCAACGGCCGCTACGCCCGCCTGTACCAGCATTTGGAAGTAATGAAGTGAGGAAGTAACGAGGTAAGATCGAGAGGTTTGACAGTTGAAGGTTGAAAGTTGAAATGGCGGAATGGGTCCCAAGGCCACCGAACGCAAGATTCGAGTTCGGAAACCGTTGCGCACGCAGAATTCATAAGCAGGGAAATCCGTTAGATCGGGCGGCGGATGCCGAGTTTGCGCATGCGGGCTTGGAGCGTGGTGCGCTTCATGCCGAGCAGCGTGGCGGCGCCTTTGGGGCCGGCGATGCGCCACTGGGTGTGCTTGAGCGCACGGAGAATGTGCTGGCGCTCGGCTTCCTCTAGAGTCGAGATAGAGGCGGTTAAGGAGGTAGAGGAGGCAGAGGAACCAAAGGATGAAGAAGAATCGGCGCCGTACGCCGCACTGGGGGCCGACAGCTCTTTGAGCTCGGAGAGGGGGATGCGGAGTTCCTTGCCGGGGGAGAGAAGCACGGCGCGCTCGATGAGGTTTTCGAGTTCGCGGACGTTGCCGGGCCAGGAGTAGCGGACGAGGGCGTCCATGGCGTCGGCGGGAATGTAGGCGACGGATTTGTTCAGGCTGCGGCTGAACCGCTGGACGAAGTAGCGAACGAGCAGGGGAATGTCTTCCTGACGCTCACGGAGCGCGGGAATCTGGATGGGAAAGACGTTCAAGCGGTAGTAGAGATCGTTGCGGAACTGGCGCTGCGCGACGAGATTCGAAAGATCGAGATTTGTGGCTGCGACGACACGCACGTCCACGCGCTGCGTGCGCGTGCCGCCCAGGCGCTCGAATTCCTGCTCCTGCAGGACGCGGAGCAATTTGGGCTGAAGCTCGAGGGGAATGTCGCCGACTTCGTCGAGGAACAGCGTGCCTTTGTCGGCGAGCTCGAAGCGGCCGATTTTTTGGTTCACGGCGCCGGTGAACGCGCCCTTTTCGTGGCCGAAGAGTTCCGATTCGAGAAGGCCGGAGGGGATGGCGGCGCAATTGATTTTGACGAAGGTGCGGTCGCGGCGCGGGCTGAGATTGTGGATGGCGCGCGCAAAAAGTTCTTTGCCGGTGCCAGTCTCGCCGAGGAGGAGAACGGTGGTTCCGGCAGGAGCGGCAAGCTCGACCTGGCCAAGCGCGCGCTTCAGCACGGAGCTTTCGCCGACAATTTCCTCGAAATTGAGCTCGCTGCGAATTTCTTCTTCGAGATAGAGCTTTTCGACGGCCAGCTTGTCCTTGAGCGCGTCGATTTCCTTGAAGGCCAAGGCGTTTTCCACAGCGATGGCGATCTGCGCGCCAACGGGCTGAAGCAATTCCACGTCGCCGGGAGTGAATGTGTCGGCGCGGCGGCTGGCAAGATTCAAAGTGCCAAAGGTGCGGTCGCGGTGCACGAGAGGCACGCAGCAAACGGCCTGCAAACCTTCGGCGCGAAGAATCCTCACGATTTCACTTGGGTAGTGGTCCAGTTCGGCGCCGCGCGCCAGGAAGGGCTGCCCCGTTGTAATGGCGCGACCTGCGGGAGTGTTTTCCAGGGGAACAACGGTGTCCGGCTTGAAGATGTTCTGGTTCGAGGGGAAATAGAAGGCGTAGATCCTCAGCGTTTTCGTGGCGGGATCGAAAAGAGCCAGGCTGGTGTAGTCGTGGTGGATGACGCGTTCGAGCGTGGAAACGATGCCCGGGAAAAGCTCGGGGAGTTCGCGGCTGGAGATGAGAACGTTGTTGACTTCGAGAAGCACGCGGAAGCGGTCGCGTTCGCGCGCGAGCTGCTTCTGATAGGCCTGAGAAGCTTCGAGGTTGAGGGCGTTGTCCACTGCGACAGCCACCTGGCTGGCAACGCGTTGCATGAATTGCAGCTCGGTGTCAGTGATGCGGTGAGGAACCATGCGGCCGAAGCCCATGGCGCCAAGCCGATGCTGCGCCGTGGTTAAGGGGAGAATCGCGAGGGAGCGTACATTGTGCTCGCGGTAGCGCGGCAGGTAATCCGGGAAGCGCGTCTCTTCCTCAGTGTCGCTGACGATAAAGGGTTGCTGCGTCTGCCAGACCCAACCTGCAGGATTTCCTTCGACCGCGGATTCGGCCCCCACCCGCTTGGCGTTGGGCAGATGCGTTTCAAGAATGTGAAGGCGCATGACGTTCTTGGCGGCGTCATGCAACACCAGGCTGAGAAAGTCAAAATCAATGACCGAGTGCAGGCGGACGGCCAGGTCGTGGAACAGTGCGGGAAGATCGCGCTGCTGCGCGATGGCCTCGCTCACCTCGAGCAAGGCTTCGAGTTGGTGCCGGGAGTGCTCCAACGGAGAGGTGCGTGGCACTTCCAGTGGAGAGACGAGGCGTTCAGCCATAACAGGCAGGATAACACTCGCACAAGCGGAGGCTCAACCCGACTTCGGGCACAGGATCAGCTGTGACTCCTGGCAGCACCTGCCCTGCAGCCGGCAGGTTCGTAAGAATGAATGAAAGACAGCTCTTCAAAGACTCAGGGCTTTGGGGTTGGCGTAGGCATGGGAGCCGGCGCGGGCTTTGAAGTCGGAGTGGGCGCTAGTGCTGCCCGTGGAGCAGAAGGTTGCGTGGGAGCGGCCCCCGGAGCAGGTGCAAGCGGAGCCGCAGCTTGCGGTTGGATCGAAAGCAACTCGACATCGAATACGAGCGTGGAGTTGGGACCGATGGAGGGGCCTGCGCCACGAAGCCCGTAAGCCAAGTCAGGAGGAATAAAAAGCTGCCACTTGGATCCCACAGGCATGAGCTCCAAGGCTTCGGTCCAGCCCTTGATGATTTGCCCAACCGAAAAGCTCGCAGGCTGGCCGCGCTTGAAGGAGCTGTCAAATTCCGTGCCGTTGAGGAGCGTGCCCCGATAGTTGACGGTGACCGTGTCGGCAGCTGCGGGCTTTGGCCCCGCGCCTTCTTGAACAATCTTATATTGCAGGCCACTGGGTAGCGTGACAACGCCTTCTTTGGTTTTGTTGGCGGCGAGAAACTCGTCGCCTTCTTTTTTATTGGTCTCAGCAAGCTGCTGTTGCTGTAGTTCCTGCTTCTTGCGCAGGTCCCCTTGCAGCGCGGTCAAGGTCGTCTGCGCTTCCTGGTCCGTCAGAAGGAGCTTTGCGTCACTGAAAACGTCTTTGATGGCGCGCGTCAAAATGTCGGGATCTACGTCCACCCCATCGCGCTTCATGGCTTTTCCCACATTCAAGCCGATGGCGTAGCTGATTTTGTCCTTGTCAGTTTTCAGCGTCAGAGGAGCAGCGGTTTTGACGGCGGCGCTTTGGCCGGGCCCGATGGCGGCAGGTTTTTTCGTTGTGGGCGCAGGCGCTTGGGAAGTGGACTTCGCAGGCGGATTTTGCGCAGTTGAAGCGGGTGTTTGTTGCGCTTGGGCGGGGGACAAAAGAATCGCGCCGGCGGCAAGGATGGTTAGAACAGAAATGGTTGGTTTTTGCATTCCTGTATTGTGGCACTGCTGGAGGCGCTTGGCAAATAAAGGGCGAGATCCGAGTGGTGCAATTGCTGAAAAAGCTAATAGGCTCCGAGGTGACAAAATCGAAGCTGCCGTTCAGGAGATTTCCTCGCCCTCCAGACCCCATCGATTGGGTGAGAACTCGCGCTGTCTCAGGAAATAAGTAGGCAGGGAAAGAGGGGGAGGGAGCTCCCGCAGAAGGCCCTCCCCGTCCCGTTTATCGAAGCATCTGCGCGTCGCGCAGCAAGCCGTCAGGCCGCTTCGATCTTCTCGACGTGAATGATGCGGTTCTGCGCGTCCAGGGTACCGATCACCTTGACCTTTTTGCCCTCATACTTCTGGGCGGTTCTGCTGTCGTCAACGTAGTAGGTCGTGTTCGTGGCCTCATCCTGCAAGGCGTACTTGCCGTTGCTCTTGGTGATTTTTCCGGTGAAGGTTTGCTCTTGGGACTGGCTCTGGGTTGCAGATTGCGATTGGTGGATCACGGCGGTGTGCGAGGGGCGAGGAGCGTCTTGCGGGAAGGCTGCGGCAGCCAAGGGCAGCAGCGCTGATGCCAGAAGAATGGAAAGGATAGAAGTCACTCGTTTGCCTTTCATTTGACAATTGACGCGCCAATTCAGAAGGAAATAAGTCTTGAATATGGAGGCATTTAAGTGCGTTTCAAAAATTCCCAGGCATTTTCTTCCGGGGCGCACGGGAAAAACTTCCAGCGAAAAAGAATCGGCCCTTTGAAGGGCGTAGCGGTTCTAGAACGGTGATGACAGCGGAAAAAGAAAAGGAACAGGAGAGTGTGTTGCCAATGATCGGCTCACGACGCAAATCTAGCCACAATCCCTCGCTGCGCTCGAGATAACCGGAGCGTTAAACATGGCGGGATAGCGCGGGCCGGTGGCGAGGAGGCGCTCGATGGCGTCGACGGACGCGATGCCGCCGCGCGCACCGACGCCGATACAGTTGAGAGCGGCGGCGGCGCAGGCGAAATCGAGCTGCTTCTGCAAAGGCCAGCCTTGCAGAAGCGCGTAAATGAAGCCGGCGTGAAACAGGTCTCCCGCTCCGGTGGTGTCGACCGTGTCGACACGAAAAGCAGGCGCGTAGTGCAACTGCGCGCCGTCCCAGGCGAGCACGCCATCAATGCCCAGAGTGGCGGCGGTGAGGCGGCAGCCAAAGCGGCGATGCACGGCGGGCAACGATTTCTGCAAATCGTCGGTGGACGCGAGTTTGCCGGGAATGTCGCGGCTGGTGATGAGGTAATCGACGTTTTTCAAGAGCGCTTCGACGCCAGGATAAAGTTCATCGAGGTCGGCGATGACAGGAACGCCCGCCGATCGCGCCCAAGCGGCGGCCTGCGCGGCGGCGGCAGTGTCGTGGCCGTCGACGTGAAGCGCGCGCGAGTTGACGATCCATTCGCGCTGGAGTTCTTCGGGGCGCAGGGCGAGGCGACGATCGCGCCGCCAAAGCACTGTGCGCTCGCCGGAATCGTCCACGAGGATGAAGGCTTGCTGGCTGGGACAGTCGGCAGCGGTGAGGAGATGCGCTTCAACGCCGAAGCGCGAAAATTCCGCGGCGTGAAGTGCTGCTGCGGAGTCTCCGCCGACTTTGCCGACATAGCGCGTGCGGAGTCCCCATTGCTGGCATGCGACAACGGCAGTTGCAGTTTGACCGCCCGGTAGAACGGTGGTGGGGCGAATTGCGACTTTGGTGCCGCGCGCGGGATAGTGCGCGACGGGAATGAGGGTGTCCGTGGCGTTGAGGCCCACGCCGACGACGTCGACTTTTTCCACATTCGAGAGGCCTGTCATCTTGCTGAGAGTACTCTAGCAGGCTGCGGAAAATTTTCTCAAGCGAAGAAAAGGAACGGGTCTGAAGACCCGCCACTACGTGCGGAGATGGAAGATGCCAAGCTGGATCCCGCGAAAACGTCTGGAAAGGAAAAGATGCCGCCCTGAAGGGGCGGCGCTACAAAAGGCAAGGAGAATTGCAGAGCAGGGCCGCGTAGTGACCGAGCGATGGAACGTGCGGCTCAGTGGAAGCGGGTGGTGCGCCAGAGGGCGAGCGTGCAGACAAAAAGCAGGGCCAAGAGTGCGGCGGTCAAGAGCGCGGCGGGGGCCCAATGCAAAGACAGTTGCGGCACGCGCGCCATCGCGGCAAAAACCATGAAGATGGCCGTGGCGGCTGCGACGAGCAGCCAGTCCCACATGCTGCGAGAAGGTGCGGACTCGTCAGCCGCTTGGCGGCCGTCCAGGCGTGCTTCGACGTAGTCTGCGGAGACACCGTAGCGGCGGCCCTCGCGCTGCGCCGCCTCTTTCCAACGGGATTGTTCTTCTCCCGCGGCGGAAGAAAACGCAACCGCGCCAACGCCCAGCATCATGAGCAGCGATCCGCCAACGACTTGCAGATACGTCGAGGAACTGCGGCCGTGCAGTTCGCCAAAAACAAAAATGCCCCAGAGCAGTCCCCAAAGCTGATTGGAATTGGAGAGCGGAATACCGCGACTGATGCCCACGTACTTGGCGGCGTATTGCTGGAAGAGATCGCCAATCACCCAGACGAAGCCGCCGAGCATCAGCCAGAAAATTACGCCGCGCGCGCTGAGCAATTCCTGCCAGAGTGGAGCCAAACCGGTGTAACCGATGGCCAGCGCAGACATCATGCCGACTTCGCCGAAAGTGAAAAACGTGACGAAAGAGAGTGGGTTCATGCCGGTGAGATAAGCCTTGCGATAGGGAATGTACATCGTGCCCCAGAGGACGCCAGCGCCGAGCGCGGCCCAAACGCCCCGCAGAGAATGACCGGCAGGACCTTGCGTGGAAGAGGCGATGGCGAGCAGCGCGGCGCCAACGCACATGACGAGCGCGCCGCCGAGCACAGCAGTCCAGCGGCGCCAGCCGGCTTGGCGCAGTTCGTTGAAGAAAAGGAATAATGTCACGAATCGCGAAAATGGTGAGCGTGTTGGCGACGGCCCAGAGGCAGCCGGCGAGAACCGCCCAGATAATTAAGTGAGGCGCGCGGCGGACGTCGGCACGGACGGAGGAAGTGCCAAGAATCAGCGCGGGAAGACTCCAGCGCGCGAGGAAAACGCCGATGACCATGATGAGAGAAATGGCGATCGGAGAGATGCCGATGGAAACGAGTTTGGTGGGCGCTTCGGCGGCACCGAGCCAGGCTCCCGCCGTGAAGCCAGAAAGGATGCCGAGGAGCTGAAGTTTTTTGCTGCGAGAGAGGCTTTGAACCTCTGGCGAACTGCGCGCATCGAGTGCTGAGGTCATGATTTTCTGATTTGATTGCTCCTACCCGGCAAGAATGCCTGTCCCACAAAATTCTTAACGCTCTTGCTAGCGCATGAAACTCAGCAACAGAAATCCCGCGAGCAGCACGGCAACCGGCACCCAAAAATGGATATCGGTCAGCACGCTCTTTAGCCGCGGTGTTTCTTTCGGACTATCAGTAGGCTCTAACAAAAGCAGATTCCTCCTTGCGCTCGGAATGACAATCATCCGGACACGGTAGCTAATAGTTTTCGCGCTTGGCGTGCGCGGCGGTCTGTTCGCCTTTATAGGCTTTCCATGCCTGACTGATGACATAGGCGTGGATAGCGTCCGCGTCGGCAACGGCCATGTGGGCATTAGGGAAAGTAAATTTTGGCGGATCGGCCAGGCCGGGCATGCCTTTGGACCAATGCGAGCCGCCCATCACGATTTGATACCAATCCTTATGGACTTCGGGCGGCGCGTAGCGAAGATCGGGGACGGCGCCGTCTTCGACCCAGGCGCCGCTGCCATCAATGCCCGGCGAGTGACAGCCTTCGCAGTAAAACGAGACGTAAAGTTTTTCGCCTTTGCGAATCGTATCCAGGTTGGCTTTCAGCTCGGGCGGTTTCGGGACGGCTGGAACTTCGATGTGTGGATACGGAAAAGGGAAGTTGCCACCGAGTTTGAAAGCATATAGACGAATAGGACCGCGCTTCGACTCGGGCGTGGCCATGGTGCGCGCGGGAGCGAACAAGCGCGAGCCGGAGCCCCAGCCCACCGAAGTAATGACGTACTGCTCGCCCTTTACGGAAAAAGTGACTGGTATGGAGTCGATGGCGGACTTCGTTTGGATGGACCAGAGCTTTTTTCCAGTGTCGGCGGCGTAAGCAGCAAATTCACCAGTTCCCTGCCCCTGAAAAACGAGATTGCCCGCCGTGGAAAGCACGCCGCCGTTCACGGCGATTTCTTCTTCAACCGACCAACGCGCGGATTCGGCGACGGGATCCCAAGCGATGAGGCGACCGTAGAGACCTTCGCCGCTTTCCCCCGCTTCGGAAGGTGCTTTGGTGTCTGAGCGGCGATCGGTTGTGGGGATGTAGACCAAGCCATTGAGCGTGTCGTAGCTCATCGGCCACCAGTTGTGCACGGTCCACTGACGGCCGCCGCCTTGCGAAGCCGGAATGAGGATGGGCTTTTGCGTTTGCAAGTCGTAAGCGGAAGCCCAGGTAGTTTTCACCAGCGGCTTGGCAGAAAGCAGCTTGCCGGTTTTCGCGTCGAGAATATAAAAGAAACCGTTCTTTGGCGCGGTCATGACGACGTGGCGTCGTTCGCCATTGATCGGCAGGTCGGCCATGAGAATTTGATTGTTTTCATTGTGCACGCCTTCGGTGCCGGTCTGAAAATGCCAGACGTATTTGCCGGTGTCCGCATCGACGGCGATGATGCACTGCGAGAAAAGCTTTTCGCCAGTGATTTGCGTGCCGGCCAATTCACCGTAACCCACATCGGCGCCGGCGGTGCCGAAAATCACGAGCCCGGTGCCGTCATCATAGGTGATGGCGTGCCAGACGTCGCCGCCTCCGATTTTCCACGCGCCTTCGCCGTGCCAGGTCTTTGCAGCCATCTCGAGTTCTTTCGTTTCGTATGGCTTCGAAGAATCACCCGGGACAGTCCAAAAACGCCAAACTTCTCTGCCGGTCTCGGCGTCGTAAGCGGCGAGCGCGCCGCGTACGGCATCGTCCGAGCCGTTGTAGCCCATGAGAATTTTTCCCTTGGCCACGCGAGGCGCGCCGGTGATGCCGGTTTGTGTTGGTTCGCAAACGGTGGCTTCCCAAATTTTGTTGGCCGTGGCGGCATCGATGGCGATGAGTCGGCAATCGCCCGTGCCGACGTACACTTTGCCGTTCCAGACGGCCACGCCGCCGTTGGTGCGCGCGGAATAGGACCCATTCAACGCTTGATCGAGGCGAATTTGCGGATCGTACTTCCAGCGGAGTTTTCCCGTAGCGGCGTCGACTGCATAAATTCTTGAAAGCGGCGCGCTAACGTAAATGACGCCGTCAACGACGATCGGTTCGGAGACCACGCCCATTAGGCCGTCGTAGTCGAAATACCAGGCCAACCCGAGACTGGCGACGTTCGAAGAGTTGATTTGCTTGAGCGGACTGAAATGTTTCGAATCGTTGGTGCGGCCGTTCACCAGCCAGTTGACTCCCGTGGCGGCATCGGCCGCGATTCTCTCGTCGTTGACTTCGCCGGGCTTCATCACGGGGGGCGCGGCGGAAGTTGGCGAGAAATGCAACGCCAGTGCAATTCCTATAGCGACCAAAACCAGCGTAAGACCCAGGATTCGCCGCGCTTGCATGCTAGACCTCTCTCCAAATCGAAGTGCGCCGCGCCAGTGATTAAGGAAGGCTTTTCGCGTTGCGGATCGGCGCGGATTACCGGATGCCATGTTAGGTGCGCGACAGAAGGAAAGTCAAACGCGTGCCGTACAATGGAGGGGTCCGGGGTACAGTAAGCTGCTGGCGGCACATCGCTACTGGAAATGAGAGGAGAAAGCGGGGCAAGCCGCACTCCAAAAGGTGAAATGAAAAAGCAGCTACAAGTGATGAAGTTTGGCGGGACGTCGGTGGGCGACCCCTCGTGCATCAGCCGGGCGGCGAAGATCATTGTAGATGCGGCCAGGGACTATCGTTGTGTTGCGGTTGTTTCCGCCATGAGTGGCGTTACGAACCGGTTGATCGAAGCCGCGAATCATGCGCGGACCGGGAACGGAGCGGAGGCCACAGCAATATTGGAAGCGCTCCGGAAGCAGCACGAAACGGCGCTGGTGAGCTTGATTCCCCATGAAAAGGACCGTGAAGGGATCCGTAGAAAACTAGAAGAAGTTTTAGCGGAAGGGCGCCGACTTTGTGAGGGGACGGCCCTGTTGCGGGAATTAACGCCGCGCACGCTCGATGCCGTGTCGAGTTTGGGAGAACGGCTTTCCGCGCCGCTGGTCGCGGCTGCCGTTAAAGAAACGGGCGCGCAGAGCGAAGCCATTGAAGCGACGGAGCTCATCGTCACCGACGCGTTCCATGGCGGAGCGGAGCCGCAAATGCAATTGACGCGGAAAAAATCACAGGCCCGGTTGCGGCCGCTCCTCGAAAAAGGAATTGTGCCGGTGGCGACCGGCTTTATTGGCGCGACGGTCGAAGGGCAGTTGACCACGCTGGGCCGAGGCGGTTCTGACTTTTCTGCAACCATTCTTGGAGCCGCGCTGGATGCGGACGAAGTCATTATCTGGACCGATGTGGACGGCGTGCTGACGGCGGATCCGCGGCTCGTTCCGGAAGCGCGCACCATTCCAGAGATTTCCTACCGCGAAGCGGCGGAGCTGGCATATTTTGGTGCGAAGGTGCTCCATCCCAAAACGCTAAACCCCGTCGTGCAAGCGGCGATTCCCGTGTGGATCCGCAATAGTTTTGCGCCGGAGCGGCCGGGAACAAAGATTACGCCCGAGGGGCGCAGCATTGGCGGCGGCGTGAAGGCGCTGACGGCCATCCGGGATGTAACTTTAATCAGTGTGGGCGGGCCGGGGATTGTGGGGTTGCCGGACGTGGTCGGGAGGACGTTTTCAACGACCGCGGAGTTGCGCGCCAACGTCTTGCTGATTTCGCAGTCCTCTTCGCAAAACGACATCTGCTTCATCGTTGCGTCGGCGGACGCGCAGCGAACGGTCGAAGCGTTGCGCAAGGAATTCGCGCAAGACCTGGCGCACCAAGACGTAGAACACATCACCGTGGATCCCAATATCGCGATTGTTGCCGTGGTGGGGGAAAACATGCGCGGAATTCCGGGGATTGCAGGAAAAACCTTCAGCGCGCTGGGCCGCGACGGGGTGAACCTGATCGCCATCGCGCAAGGCTCGTCGGAGAGCAACATCTCCTTCGTCATCGAAGAGAAGGTCGTGAAGACGGCACTTCGCACCGCGCATCGCGAATTTGGCCTGAATGCGGCTAGCTGATCACGAGAAAAGAATCGACCTTCGAACCGGCTGCGTAGTGACCCGAGTTTCCTGTCCGGGGAGACTAATCCCCGCGGGTTATACTGATTAACGCCTCGTTGCAAGAAAATTCACTCGACCTTTGCCGGCACTTAACCATTTGCGCGCAACCTGCCGGCTCACCGAAACCCAAAATCACCAACATCTTTGAGAGTCGAGTTCAGAGGCCCGGGCGACGGATCGCCCGGGCCTTTCGGCTTGGGATTAGCTCGCCGCTTTCCAACTTCAGCCATACTCGCATGGCCCACCTCAACTAGCGTTGCGCACCGTCTGTATCAAACAAGTTTCTTATGATCCCTGGCCACGGGTCATGGGACCATTGCCCTGAAGGTGTTCTCGACGCATCATTCCAATCTTTTGTTGATCCGAAAATAGAACCGTGCTGTCAAATCGCTTTGCAGCAGGTAGACGAACCTTGTGGCAGTGGAACGCGGCACGACGTGCACGCGGACGAAGCAGGCACATGGGCGGTTGTCGCAGTTCTACTTCAGCAGGGAGAAGATAATCCTTTTGAATTATGGAAGAGAAAAAGAGCAGGAAGAACGATTGGACGACATTCAGAATCGATGCATCACGGATACTGCCCTCTGATCGGAGCTATTACACATTTTCTGGATCTCTCACTACACCGCCTTGCAGCGAGGACGTGACATGGTTCGTGCTTAAGCACCCTACAACCATTTCGGCAGAACAAATCGAGCAATTTTCTCAGCTGTACCACGGCCCACTCAGCCGTTGTACGACCGGATTGTGCTGGAAATCCAGTAAGGGCATTGACCATGTCTGCCACCAGCATTGGCAACGCAAGAGAATCCCTGCGAGACGACGTGCCTCACAAGGAGCCGAATTCCCCTCCAGAAGTGCCGGACTTCTCTTTGGTTCTAGGAGGGCCGGTTTTTGAAAGCAAGATGAACGCATCCCTTAAGCGCCGAAACACGCCGGTCTTCGAATTCGCCAAAGCGCTGGTACATCAAAATGGTCCGGCGCTTGTCGGCTGCAGCGTGAAATATGACTACGCGTAGGGCAAGGACTACGGGTAACGCTGCTCGGTACAAAAGGAGAAAAATAATCGCACCGCTTTGTTTGTTCTCGGCTGTTTCAATGAAATACAGGTAGGAAATCACAGGCAGAAAATGAGGCGGGACTGAAAAATGGTAGCCCCGTGCGGACTCGAACCCCAGACCTCTACCGTGTCAACCATCCACCGATACGAAACAGAACGACGTAGGGTGCATCGAAGAGCCTTTCTCCAATGATTTTGGTGGAGATACATAAGCATCACAAGTAGGAAATGTAGGTCACGGAGATTTGTCAGCTGATACGCTCAATGTTGTGACGCAGTAGCGAGGGGTGGACGGGCCTCTATCGCCGACACGAACTGCTCGGAACTCGACACCCAGCCAAATAATTCTTGGATAGTCAAGAGGGAGGCCTCATGATTGCTTCGCGCCAAACCCTCACCAATGGGTTCGCCAGTACAGTCGGCCAGTAACAGGCACCTGTAATCCCGGAACATCGCGTCCCGGATTGTCGAATCCACGCATACGCTCGTTGTACACCCGGTAAAGATCAGGTTCTTGATTCCAAGCCTGTGCAAAATGTCGTCCAGTTCTGTTTGATAGAAACCGCTGAACCTGTGCTTATAGAGCACCCTGTCCTCGGCTTCCGGCCGAAGCTCTGCGATGACATCCGTGTTCCATGTATCGCGGATCAAAAATCTTCCTTGCCGACCGTCAGGAGCGAGGCTGGGCTGGCCGACACCGAAATGGAGATGGCGTACTCGGTTAGGCGAGTCAATGTCCCCGAGGTCCGATAGATCAGGTCGAAAGCCCATCTTCAGGTAAACGATTTTTATTCCTGCCTCGCGGGCCGCCAAAAGGACCTCCCGCGTCGGGCCGACCGCCTTCTGAACCATTGAAATGTCGATCCCTGCACGGTCGAAGAGTCCACCCTTTGAACAAAAGTCGTTCTGCATGTCCACAACAATCACGGCAGTCCGCGCGGTGTCGATCGTGATTGGCCCAGGAGTTGCTTCGATGGTTGCTTGCCCCCCTGTACTCATTCCCATAGGGATGTCCCTTCCCTGGTTGCTTCTCTGACGACCTCCCGCTGAGCAAAGGAACTGTATAACAAAGAACAAAAACAAGGTAGGAAATCACGGGCAGAAAATCGAGCGCGGACTCGAATCGAGCCGCTGAGTAATTGGCCGGACTCGTCGTCGCCTCCGGACACGATTTCGGTCACGGTGCAGGGAAGCAAGCCGCAGCAGTTTCCCTCAACGGTACCGGATGGAGTGTCGTGCCATGTTACAGCTTCGGCTCCCGGGACAACATCCTCGGGGGCGTGTCCGCAGCCACTTTAACCGACGCCGGGGCGGTGGGGGCTTACTACCCGTCTTCGTCGAACGTGCTCGCCACATCGGCGGAGCATTTCGACCGGACACGATGGACGGCCTTCTCCTTGCCGAACGTGGGGGTTCAAGAGAACGTCCTCTACGCCGTCTCTATGCCTTCCTCCGGGAGGGCCTGGGCGGTGGGTTATTTTGTGAACGGCAAGTTCGAGCAGCAAACGCTCATCGAGCACTTCGACGGAAACGTCTGGTCGGTGGTTCCAAGTCCGAGCCCAGGCGCTCTTCAGAACATCCTCTTCGGCGCTGCGGCCATCTCGGACTCCGATGTGTGGGCTGTTGGGGCCGAGCGAGATTCGAGCGGCCTCTGGCACACACTCACCGAGCACTGGGACGGATCGGCGTGGTCGGTGGTCAACGCGGTCGACGCTGGCTCAAGCGGCAATCAGTTCTACGCCGTCAACGCTCTCGCCTCGAACAACGTATACGCCGTCGGTCAGGAGTCCGGCGCGGGATTCCCCAATCAGGCGCTCATCGAACACTGGGACGGGAAAAATTGGAGCGTGGTCTCCAGTCCGGCCGATGCGTCAGCTTCGGCACTGCCTCTCGGAGTTACAGCGACGGCCTCTTTACTGACACTATTATAGTGGGCGAGCAGGAGACCGACACCGCGCCCTACACGAACTACGTCGCGACGGGAGCCCCGAGCGCTTTGTCCATCCAGACAACCCCAAACGCCGGTACCGGGGAAAATGATCTGTTCGCTGCGGCCACCGCTGCCGATGGCTCGACCTGGGCAGTCGGTTGGAACATGGACACCACCACGGGCAATCACGACCCGCTCATCCTGCAAGGCAAGAACGGTGCATGGTCGCTTGTCCCCAGCCTAAGCTTCGGGACGGGATCGGACACCGGCTTTGCAGCTATCACCGCCATTCCGAGCGGCGGCCTGTGGGCCGCCGGCGTAACTGCGCCTGCCAATGGCGGGGGCAGTTACTCGACGCTCATCGAATTCCATCCGTAGACAGCTCGCACAACAAATCTGCTCTTTGTTGTAATTCCTTCAGGGGCTCGAGCAACGTGAAGCTCGGCCTCTTTTTTTGCCCGAAAAAACTTCGCGGCAGCATTACGACCAGTGTCGCTGAGCGGTGTCCGCGTAGGTACACGCTAAGACGCTTTCCAAATCATCCGTCGAGCCAACGCAGAAGCTGTTGGTGGTTTCAGTTTGCAGGATGTAAACGAAGGCCATGTTGGGAAGCGGAAAAATGGTAGCCCCGGGAGGACTCGAAACCTCTGACCTCTTCCGCGTCAACCTACCACCCATAGCAAAGAGAAGGGCTTAGGTCGTATCGAACACGCTCTCCACAAGCGTTATACCGTTATCACAGGTAAGAATCACAGGTAGGAAATGCAGGTTGCGAAAAAGCGAGGCCGACAAACGCATCGCGAACGGCTGCGCTGTATAGCGCTACTTTGCCTGCGGCACTTCGACAAGATGTTCGGCTAGCGCTACCCATTGACCGTTACGATGAATATAAGTCCCCGTATATCTGCCTACCGACGTGTATGCTGCGCCGCTCTTTGTCCCACGCAGAGTGTCGGTGCCAACGACGACTGCCGTATCGTTGTCTATGATTACGTTTTGGTCGGTCAGGGTTTGGGATTCTGTTGGATCGACATCGCCCGAGGACGTGATGCACCGTGATGCCCATGTTCGGAAACACGTCGCGCATCAGCCGGTATGTTCCGCCGCAAAGCTGTGCCGTCGAGATTAGCTCGTGGCCGGCCTTCAGCGCTGCCAGGAGCGACGAAGAAACCGCCGCCATGCCAGAAGCGGCCACGACCGCGGCTTCCGCGCCCTCAAGTGCCGCGATTTTCTTTTCCGCGACGGACAGCGTGGGATTGCCATACCGAGTGTAGATGTACGCCTTGTTCTTCCCTTCGGCCCACTCCTTCATTTTTTCCGTATTGGAAAAGGTGAACGTCGAGGTGCGAATAATCTCCGTGACGACAGGGCCGTTCACACCGTGGCGTTCCGGTTCACCGCCATGAATGGCCTTGGTTTGCGGACCAAGCCTGCTTAGGCCGTTGTTAGCCTGACGACCGAGGCCGACCAGCTCGCCGGTCCTTGTTTGGGCAGGGGGCTTGGGTTGTCTTGTAGTTCTCACGGCCTCAGTTTGCGCCCACTCTCGGGAGAAAAACATCCTCAAATTGGCGCTTGGCTGGACAAATTGGGTGGCTACCCGGTTCATGTTTGTAGGGCGACTTTACGCCGCCATTCTCTTCTTTTGCATTTTGTTTACTGCTTACTACTTATGGCGAATTTTCACTGGCGCGCGCGTGCGGTCCAAAGGAAGCACCTGGATTTGCCATTTCACCGGAACGGATGCGGGCAAATAGCAAATCGTTTTGTCACATGCCTGATATTCGAGCTTGCCGGCGATGGTGAAGGTCTTTCCTTCTTCGCCCAGCGAGCCCCAGAACGCCGCGGCGGAGCTGACTTTCACGTCCTGGCTAATGCGAAATGTTCCTTCAAAGACGGGCACTTTCTCTTTGATGGCAGGGAGATAAAGAATTTTTGAAGGCGGGTAAACAGCGGGCTTGAATTCCATTTGCGGCATGGCGTCCAGCTCAAGCTGGATGGGCTTGTAACCCTGCGTGCCAGGTGCGTACACGTGCACGTCCGGAGGCAGACGCACGTCCGCGACCAGAGTCAGATGAGTGCCGGGAACGCCGGTGCGGTCGGATTGCTCCAGTGCCAGTTGCAGATGCGGTGCTTCTACGGTGTCCACCACTTCTTCGCCTAGCTCCGGAAAAAGTTTGGCGAGCAGGCTATTGCCGGTGAGGCGCTCGCGGTACTTGGCTTCGAAAAACTTTTCTGTGATGATGCCGTTGGAATCGATGAAAAAGTATCCGGGACGCGCAAAACCTTTCTGCATTCCGGTCGCTTCCGCGTTGAAGACGCCGTAAGCCCGGATGATCTTCGACTCCGGGTCGGCGAGCATCGGGTAGCCGATCTTGTGGCGGTCGGAGAAAAATTTGAGGATTTCTTCGGAGTCGTAGCTGACGGCCGCGAACTTGAGCCCTTGCTTTTCGAATCTGGGCATCGCGCTTTGCAACTCGACCAGTTGCCCTTTGCAGAAGGGTCACCAGTCGGCGGAACGGAAAAAGAGAAGAACGGTGCCGTTCGCGCCTTTCAGAGAATCGAGAGATTGCGTCCGGCCAAATTGATCGTGCAGCGAGAAGTTCGGCGCTTTTTGACCCACCGCGAGCCCGATGGACATCAATTCGAGTGAGGTAGCGTGAATCGTTTCGCCATCGAGAGTCCCGCGCACGGTGACGCTGTCGCCCAAATGACCCGTAGCCAAGGCTTGCGGCTCCAGTGAATACATCACGCGGTTCGTGTCGTCATAGAGCGACAATTTCGCGCCCGGTGTCGCCCGGAAACATTCCGGCGATTCGTTGAACGCTTCGTCCGCGTTGCAACTGCTGTACACAATCGTGCCGGACCATGCTCCGGAAATGGGCGAGGCGGCTTGTTGCGCCAAAGCGAGCGAGGGTATCGACAAAACAGTAGCGAACGCGGCGGCTAGAAGGAAATGGCATCGCTTGGTCATAGATATTTCGCCCGGGCCTTCGACGCCGAATTGTATCACTGGGCTTGAATGGTTCTGCAGCTCAGATCTTGAGGAAGAGTTTGCGGCGTTACATCCAGAGCAGGATGAGCCAGTAGCACAGCAGAATGGCGGCGCCTTCAAAGAAGGGTTGCAGCCAAAGACGCTCGCCGAAGTTAAAATCCTTGCCGATGCATACATCGAAGCCTCACCGCAAGACGGAGCGCTGAGATTTGGCCTCACGTTCCTTGGGATTCCTGAACAGGTTCATGAAGAAATCATTGATCGGTCGAAACGCGCCGGGTCACCGCCCCTCCGCGACTTCGTGTACTTCAGGCATCTTTTCGGTGTTGACCTGTTCTTCAGTCTCGCCGTCGCCTCAGACCAGATTTCACGGGTGCGGCCTAACGGAAAAGCGGATAACAAAGTTGACATCGCATACCTCTGCTACCTGCCGTTTTGTCACGTGTTTGTTTCTGCCGACAACCTTCACAAACGCGTCGTCCCTCTTTTTCTGCGGCCCGATCAAACGTTCGTTGACGCAGCCGAGCTCAAAGCCGATCTGCAGAAACTCGACGCTTATTACTGGGCGCTGCCGGAAGACGTAAAGAACACTGGCTTCTATAAATTTGCGAAGCACCCGCCTCTTGACGATTCATTTCTCGTAACGCGGTTGTGGGACAAGCGGGGAATCGAATGGCGAGAACGAGCATCCAAATCTGACCCAACTGACAAACTCAAGGACACGAAAATCATTGAAGGGCTGAACCGGATCACCGAAGCTGCCAAGTCGAGCGACCCTAATGCGCGACTCTCCATTGAAGAGACCGCATTCATGCAGATCAGCCGAAGCGTTGTAGGGAAAGAGGGAAAGTGGGACCGTTTTGGCCCCGAAGTTAAATGATGAACCTGGTGGGGCGTGACGACGAAACACAGGTAGAAAATGCGGCGCAGACTTGAAATGGTAGGCCCGAATGGACTCGAACCATCGACCTCTTCCGTGTCAGGGAAGCGCTCTAACCAACTGAGCTACGGGCCTGCAAGTACGTTTAGTTTAGCACGAGTAGCCGCAATTGAGGGCCGGGCGCGCTTGGGGTCGGCCAAGAAAGTCCCCAGAGCGGTTTCGGAATGGAGCCTGCCAAACCCAATTTGGCCTTGCCCTCCACGCGGAGCCCTCGCAATCTTCTTACCCACCAACTTTCTAACCTAGAAAGCATCAAATTTGAGACCTCTTGAAGCTAACCCCAGCCGATGCAGCAGTGGCCCTAGCAGGAGTTTACAAGATACAGGACGCTGAGAGGATAAGTCTCGGCGTGGGAATGGGTTGGCGACACCCGGTTGTATGTCCTAATCGACGGAACTCAGCGCTTGCCGGGCGCGTAGCGCTGGAGATTGAGCAGAGAAAAGAGCCGCTGCTGAAGCGGAGGGGACACGGGCTTTAGTAGTCTGAGTATGGTAGAACTTGACAACAGACGGCGCACGGCCTTATCCGGGCGCTGACATCTCAGGAGGAAGGAAACATGCGCAAGACAACCAGTTGGATCGCAGGGATCACGGTGATTGCCGTTGTACTGGCCACGATCGTTTTCCTGAGCGCCCCGGCGAACGCAGACTCCGCCGCTGCCGAAGCCACGTACAAGGCAAAGTGCGCCGGCTGCCACGGACCGGATGGCAGGGGCGAAACGGCCACGGGCAAGATGATGAAGGTGAAGGACTTTTCTTCCGAGGAAGTCCAGAAGATGAGCGATGCAGACTTGTTTGCGGCCATCAGCTCCGGCAAGGGCAAGATGCCGCCGTATAAAACGCTCTCCGCGGACCAGGCGAAGGACCTCGTGGCTTTCATCCGAGCATTCGAGAAAAAGAAGTAACTGGACGAACTCGAGACGGATTTGCTGGCGCGAAGTGTTCTCCACGCGAAAGGCGTGGCGCGTCATCACCATCAAGGCAAGGAGAAAAACATGAAGAAGGTTATTTCAGGGATTGCAGTAGTTGCCATGCTGTGCCTGGTAGGCTCAGTCTCTCGAGCCGACGATACGGCCAACGGTGAGAAAACTTTCAAAGCGAAGTGCGCCGCTTGTCACGGCCCGGATGCGGCCGGCAAGCCCGCGATGAAATCGCCGTCGATCAAGGGCAAAACGGCCGAGGACATTCAGAAAGCGATCTCCACTTCGCCGAAGCACGCCAGCTTGAAGAGTCTAACTGCGGACCAGGTGAACGAACTCGCTGCTTATCTGGCCACCTTGAAGTAGCTAAAACCAGTACCTTCGGTCTCAGGGTTTTCGGTCGGAGATGAACTTCAAGATATATCGAACACGACGAACTGCAGAGCCATTGGATTAGTTCTTGCTTCCGCGCGACAGCCCCGGAGCTCCCCGGGCCGGGGCTCTCCTTGTAAGAGAAGGCTTTTCTTCCCGGAAGAGGAGTAAGGCGAACACACCTCGATATGACCATTCGCGAAACGATCCGGAGCTGGGTGCGGCTCCTGTACTTTCTTGGACAAAATCCCGTCAGTTTCGTCGGCGCCGTGCTCACCACCAGCGGCGCGGTTACCCTCATGGCCTTCTGGTTTTATGATTTTCTGCTCCCAGGACCGCCCCATCCTTATATTGGCATTTTGCTCTTTCTGATTTTGCCGGGAGTTTTCGCCCTCGGTTTGTTGATTATTCCCGTCGGAATTTTGGTGCGCCGCCACAAGCTCAAAGCCCAGGGACAGCTCCTGGACATTTATCCGGCGACCAATCTTCGCGAGCCCATGGTCCGTCACGGAGTTTTTGTCGTCGGGGCCGCAACCTTTGTAAACGTCCTCATCTTCGGAACCGCTTCGTACCGCGGCGTCGAGTACATGGATTCCACGCAATTCTGCGGGCAAACCTGCCACACGGTCATGACACCGGAGTTTACCGCCTATCAAAACTCCCCTCACGCGCGCGTCAACTGCGTGGAATGCCACATCGGTCCGGGACCAGGATGGTTCGTACGTTCTAAGCTCTCGGGCGTGCGGCAGGTTTTCGCGGTTACCTTTCATACCTACTCACGGCCCATTCATGCGCCGGTCAAATACCTGCGCCCCGCGCGGGAAACCTGCGAGCAGTGCCACTGGCCGCAGCGCTTCACCGGGGACAAGTTCGTGGTGAAAACCACGTACAAGGACGACGAGAAGAACACTCCGCAGACCACTGTCATGTTGCTCAAGATCGGTGGCCACACGTGGCAAGGATCGGCGGGAATTCATGGCCGGCACCTTGATGAAGGTTCGCGTATCCGCTACATCTCCATTGACGATCAGCGCCAGGTGATTCCTGTCGTTTATTACGCCAACGACCAGGGCAAGACCGTCGAATACGTCTCGAGCGACATGCAAGCCACGAAGCAGCAACTGGACGCCGGGGAACATCGCTCGATGGACTGCGTGGATTGTCATAATCGCCCGACCCACGCGTTCGACTTGCCGGAAACGGCCGTGAACCGGCAGATGTACGCGGGACGCATCAGCCCGGAATTACCGTTCATCCGCAAAAAAGCCGTGGAGCTTTTGAAGGCCGATTATCCCGACCGCAGCGCCGCGCAACAGCGCATTATCGACGAGCAGTCTGCGCAGAGCGTGGCAGACATCTACCTGCGCAATATTTTCCCCTCGATGAAGGTGACCTGGGGCGTGCACCCCAACAACATCGGGCATACGGATTTTCCCGGCTGCTTCCGTTGTCACGATGGAAGCCATACGAGCGCAGACGGCCAAACGATTACGAACGATTGCTCCGCCTGCCACAATTTGTTGGCCGTGGAAGAAACGAACGCCAAGGTCCTGACCGATCTGGGGCTGAAATAAGCCGCGGGAATCCTTACCGCTGCCGTGAAGCTTGATTTTATGGAGACCGGTATGGCGGTGTATGCAGACAATCCGCAAAGCTCCTCGAGGGCCTTCCAGCTGAGAATGACGCTCTTTTGCTTCCTCCTTTCCCTGCCATTTCTCACAATTCCTGCCCTAGCTCGTCAGGAGAAGGCGGCTCAGCCGCTCAAACAGGATGAGGCCTGTCTCGCTTGCCACGGCCAGTCGGACATGAAATCCGAAAAAGGCAAAAGCATTTCGATTCGCACGGAAATTTTCAAGGTGCATTCGCAACCAAAGTGAAAATACAAATTGACGCGGACCTAAAGAAAAAATGCCCGCGAACAGCGCTCGCGTGCCTCACCGCGCGCGTGCAAACGGGCGCTTCGCCCGTGTCGCTGCTCGGCGAGATGAATCAACGAGAACTCGAAATCCAGGAGCTGCCGTTTCCCCGCGGCGTCCTGGAATCACCGCAGATTGAAACAGTCCGCAAAGCCTACAAGTCCCTGGGAAAAGACCCGGCAAGATATCGTGGTTCCGCGGAAGCCCTTCTTCGCAGAATCGTGGCGGGCAAAGGCTTCCCCCAAATCAACGTTGTTGTGGATGTGATTAACCTAGTTTCCGTTGAAAGCCGGCTGCCCGTCGGCCTTTATGACCTGGCACCCGTCGTGGGAGACATCGTCTTTCGCGCCGGATGCGCCGGGGAAACCTACAAAGGTATCGGCAAATCCGATTTGAATCTGGAAGGCTTGCCGGTTTTCTCCGATGACCTGGGCCCGCATGGCAGCGCCACCAGCGATTCCGAGCGCACCATGGTCACTTCGAAAACCGAGGGCATTCTCGCAATCATTGTTTCCTTCGGTGGGCCGGAAGGTCTGGACCGCTGGACCCAGCGCATGTCTGGCCTGCTCGTCGAGCATGCCTCCGCGCAAAACGTCGAGTCTCGCATCTTGCAGTGAGCACAGGCGCCGATTCGAATAAACAGTTGCCAACTCTACCGCAGCCTGTGACCCGCGTCACCAATCTACTGGGCCCAAAGAACAGTAGCACTTCCGTCACAGAATCCATGCAGTCCCATTGATTGCCGTTAGGCCTTGGCCCGACTATGGTCACAGTGACTTAACTTCCCTGGATGGGTCTGATGTTTCGATCCCACGGGAAAGTGCAAAAACATCCATGGCCACACTGAATCGCGCGGAATTGGATCGCCTCGAAAAGCGTGAGCTGCAGCTCACCATCCTAGCCGTGGTGTTTGTGCTGGTGCTGGCCGGCGGGCTCGCTGCGTTCATGTATCCGCTCGTGTTTCTCCATCCCATCGGCAACAAGTGGACCCTGCGTGTGGCTTTTTTTGGCTTTTGCGGTCTCGCCTTGCTTTTCGTCGGCTACCTCCTCGAGCGCCAGCGCACCGTGCTCCAGCTCAAGCAGCAACTGCTGGCGGAAGTGGAACGCAACGTAACCTTGCAGCACCAGGCCAGCGTGGATTTGCTCCAATCCATGCCCGACCGGAACCATTTCTGGGACCGCCTGACGATGGAATTCCGCCGTGCCATGACCATGCAGAAAACGCTATCTCTGCTGCTGGTGAAAGCTAAGGCCGGCGCCGGGCCCGCAAAGCCAGACCAGGACGACGCGGCTTGGGGCGACGCGGCCAAAGCTCTGTCCCGTAAACTGCGGCCCACGGACTCCATTTACCGGCTCGGCACCGAAATTCTCGCCCTAGTCCTTCCGGAAACGGATTCGTTGACTGCCAAGCGCACTGCCGTCCGTCTTCAGGAAGAGCTGCAGGACGTCCGCACAAAGTACGGCAAAGCGTTTGACATCTCTGCGCACAATTATCCGCAGGACGTGCAAAGCGTTCACGAACTGGAAGACATCGTGAAGTCCCTGCTCCCGGAACAAGAAGACTGGGAGTCTCCGGTTCCATCGAACGCAAAGTAGATTTATTTTGCAGCGCCGGCATCTTAGCCGGCGTTTGTTTCTTTTCTCTGCGTTTGTAGTGGCCGCCCTTCAGGTCGGGGCTTTTCTCTTATTCCAGCGCCTGCTTCAAATCCTCGATCAAATCCTCTTTGTCTTCCAATCCCATGGAAACGCGCACCGTCCCCGGGCTGACTCCCGCGCGCTTCAATTCTTCGTCGCTCATGTTGTAGTGCGAACTGTAAATCGGCAGGATCACCAGCGACTCCACGCCGCCCAGGCTCGCCGCCAACAAGAACAGCTGTACGCGATCGCAGAATCGTCGCGCCACCGGCAATCCGCCCTTCATATCAAACGCCAGCATCGAGCCGAAGCCCCGCATCTGTTTTTTCGCCAGCGCGTGGTCCGGGTGCGACTTCAATCCCGGATAGTGTACGCGCTCGACTTTCGGATGCTTCTCCAAAAACGTCGCCACCGCCATCGCGTTTTCGCACTGCCGCTGCACGCGCACGCCCAGCGTCTTGATTCCCCGAATCAGCAGATATGCCGCGCCAGGATCCATCGAGCCCCCGAGATAAATGATCATGTGGCGCACTTTGTCCATCCACGCTTCGCTGCCCACGGAGACGCCCGCGATGATGTCCGAATGTCCGGCCAACGCTTTCGTCGCGCTGTGCACCACCATGTCGTAGCCCAGCGCGATGGGATTTTGCAGCACCGGCGTCGCGAATGTGTTGTCCATCAGCGCGACGAGTTTGTGCTTTTTCGCGAACTCCACCGCTTTTTCGATGTCCACCAGCCGCAGCGTGGGATTCGTGGGCGTTTCGACGTACAGCGCCTTCGTGCGGGCGTTGACTAGTCTTTCGATACCACAGAGATCCGGCGGGACGTGGTGTACCGTTATGCCCAGGTTGGGAAACACGTCGCGCATCAACCGGTACGTCCCGCCGTAAAGCTGCGCCGTGGAGATGAGTTCGTCTCCGCCCTTCAGCACCGCCAGGAGCGACGAGGAAATCGCCGCCATGCCCGAAGCAGTCACCACCGCCGCCTCCGCGCCTTCGAGCGCCGCGATTTTCTTTTCCGCCACGCTGAGCGTCGGATTCCCGTAGCGCGTGTAGATGTACGCCTTGTTCTTCCCCTCCGCCCACTCCTTCATTTCCTCCGTGTTGGAAAACGTGAACGTCGACGAGCGAACGATCTCGGTCACAATAGGGCCATTAACCCCGTAGCGGTTCGGTTCCCCGCTGTGAATGGCTTTGGTTTGAGGACCTTGGCTGGCTAGCTTTTTCGTGTTCATGCGAACGAGTGTGCGCTATCTCCGCTAAGAAAAACAGTCTCGAGTGCGGCGTAAGACTGGACAATTTGGGCGGGTTCCGGTGGCACGCCCTAGCACCTAGCACCGACTTTATGTTGCCACTCTTTTTCCGTCTGCAGGAACAAGATGGCGGTGTAAGATCACAATTCGTTGCGCTCAAGCTTACCGGGCTTCACAGAGAGCGTCAGGCTTCTCGTTCGGCGTGAGGTTCGCAGCAGGCGACGACGTCCGGCGAATTCATTTGTGGCGAATTTCGACCGGGGCGCGAGTGCGGTCGAGAGGAAAAACCTGCACTTGCCATTTCAACGGGACAGACGTGGGCAAATAGCAGATGGTTTTGTCGCAAGCCTGATATTCGAGCTTCCCGGTGACCGTAAAGGTCTTTCCTTCTTTGCCCAGCGAGCCCCAGAACTCCGCCGTCGAGCTGACCTTCGCATCTTGGTCGATCCGGAACGTTCCTTCAAAAACGGGCACGTTCTCTTTGATCGCGGGCCGATAAAGAATGTTGGGCTGCGGGTAAGTGACGGGCTTGCGTTCCATTTGCGGGATCGCGTCCATCACAAGTTGGATGGGCTTGTAGCCTTGCACGCCGGGCGCGTACACCGGACGGTGACCGTGTCACCCCGATGACCGCCAATGAGCGACTGCGGCTCGAGACCGTACATCATGCGGTTGGTATCGTCGTAGAGAGAGAATTTCGCACCTGGTGTGCTTATGAAGCATTCACGAGATTCATTGGAGGCTTCGTCGGCGTTGCAACTGCTGTAAACAATGATGCCCGACCATGCTCCGGAATTGGCCGTTTTGTTCTGCCCATCTAGGGTCTAGGATGGTCGCGAAAGAACTAAGCGCCATCAGAAAGATAAAGATGCGCATCGCAACCGGCCGAGATCTGAACGCCATTTTGGGTTCGTAACTTGGGAGAATGCGATTACGCTTCTTCCTCGACGAGAGCTTCGCCGTGTGCAGCTTTGTGCGCCGCGATGACCTTTTCCGCCAGTTCGTTGGGCACATAGTCGTAATGCGAGTGCTCCATCGAATAGCTGGCGCGTCCTTGCGTCATGGAGGTCAGGTCAGTGGCGTAGCTCAGCATTTCGGCGAGCGGCACCTGCGCTTTGATGACGACGTTGTGGCCGCGTGTTTCGCTGCCGGAGATGCGGCCGCGCCGCGAACTGAGGTCGCCCATCAAGTCGCCGGAGTATTGATCGGGCGCATAAACTTCGACGTTCATGATGGGCTCGAGCAGCGCGGGCCGCGCCTGCTTCATGGCTTCCTTGAAGGCCAGCGTGCCGGCGATTTTGAACGCGATATCCGACGAATCCACGTCGTGGTATTTGCCGTCATACAGAATCGCGCGGAAATCGGTCACCGGGAATCCCGCGAGGTAGCCACGCGCGGCGGCATCGCGAATGCCCTTCTCGACGGAAGGAATCCAGTTTTTCGGGATGGCGCCGCCGAAGACATCATCGACGAACTCGACGCCTTTGCCGCGCTCGATGGGCTCCATCTTGACGCGGCACACGCCGAACTGCCCGTGCCCGCCGGACTGCTTCTTGTGCTTGCCTTCGGCGTCGGCCTTGCCGCGAATGGTTTCGCGGTAAGGAACCTTGGGAGGCTTGAGCGTGAGGTTGACGTTGTAGCGTTTCTGCAGTTTCGCGACGACGACTTCGATGTGCTGCTGGCCGGAGCCAGCGAGGATGAACTCCTTCGTTTGCGCGTCGCGCGAAAAGCGCAGCGCGCCGTCTTCTTCGAGAATTCTGTGAATGGCCACGCCAATTTTGTCTTCATCGGCCCGGGTCTTCGGCTCAACGGCGAAGGTGATGGACGGCTCGGGCAAGCGCGCCGGAATGTAATAAATCGGTGAAGCCTTATCCCCGAGCGTCTCGCCGGTAGTGGTTTCTTTCAGCTTGGCGATGGCGCCAATGTCTCCGGCGTGCAGCTCTCCGATTTCGGTGAGCTGCTTGCCTTGCACAACTTGAATGTGCTGCAGGCGTTCGGAAACGTTGCTGTTGTAGTTCTGAAGCGTGGCATCGTTTTTGAGTATGCCGCTTTTCACCTTGAAGTAATTGATGCGTCCCGCGAAAGGATCGGCGAGGGTTTTGAACACAAAAAGAGAAACCGGCTGGCTATCGTCGTATTTGCGCTCGACGCGGTCTCCCTTGCCGCCTGGTTCTTTGTAACCGACCTGGGCATGTTCGTCAGGATGCGGAAACACATCCGCAAGAAAAGTGAGCAGGCTGGCGGTGCCGACGTTGTGCAGCGCGGAGGTTATCAGCACGGGAAAGATTTTTTCCTGGACGATGGCGTTGCGCACTGCAGGAATCAAGTCCTGAATAGGAATGGTGCCTTCGCGGAAAAATTCCTCCATCATTTCGTCGTCGCCTTCGGCGATCATTTCGACGAGGTTTTCGTGCGCTTCTTTGGCTTCATCGGCGAGCGCCGCGGGGATTTCTTCAATGGTCGGCTTGCCATCGCCATCCGGCTTGTACGTGTGGGCCTTCATGGCCACAAGGTCGATTACCCCTCGAAATCCTTTTTCTGAACCGATCGGCAACTGCAACGCAACGACGTTGCGGCCAAAAACTTCTGTCAGCGATTCCACGGACCGCTCGAAACTGGAGAGCTCGCGATCCATCCAGGTAAGCACAAACGCGCGAGGAATGTCGTACTCGGTGCAGTAATCCCAGACTTTTTCCGTGGTGACCTGCACGCCCACATGCGCGTCCACGGCGATCAGCGCGGCATCGGCCGCAATCAGCGAAGCTTTCGTTTCGGTAATGAACGTGGAATACCCGGGGAGGTCGATAAGGTTAATTCTGACTTTCTCGGACGAACCGGAGGGGCCGGTCGGCGTCGCGGGCCATTCGGCGTAAGCGAGGCCCGTTTGAATGGATATTTTCCGCGCCACCTCCTCGTCGTCCCAATCGGTGGTGGCGCTGCCATCCGCAACTTTTCCCCACCGCGGCGTCATGCCCGCGGTGTACAGCAACGACGACACCAGTTGCGTCTTGCCGGTGCCGCCGTGACCTACAATGCCAACGTTGCGGATGTCCTTGGTGAGATAGGATTTCATGCGAACTCTCCTTTTGCGATCCGGCAGGATCGCGGTCCTGCGATTCAGAGGCGATCGCGGCGAAAGTCCGTCACCAGGTTTCAAGCGCGGGCTTGCGCCTGAGCGAATTGTCCACTAAGGAGGAAGAGCGTGCCCTCGTTCACTGAACGTTTAGCGTTTCCCTGGGTCTCCGAGCGGCGGAGGCGAAGGGGAATCGAAAGATTCCCTGGAACGCTCTTCTTTCACGCGGATGCTAGCACACGGGTAGGTTGGCGGCAACGAACCCGCGGAAAAAAGCGAGAGAATCTGCACTGAACAAACAGCACCTCCTCACGCTCGCCTGGGAACCGTGGAAAGTCGTGCTGAGTGAGGACAAAATTGCAAGGACTAGTACCAAGGAATTCCCGTATTCGCGCAGGCTCGGCTTGTTAATCGTTGCTGCTGTGGAAGTTAGCGACGAGCAGGAAATTGCCTCGTTGGGCCGCGCTTTTGCATACAAACTCGGGGGGGCTCGAGTAAAGACGCACACCGAGCAGCAGAGTTCTCGCCAATCTAAAAGCACAAAGGTCTCTAGCCGAGTAGTGTCGCGTTAGGGAGCCGAGAAGAAATTGAGGAGGAACGAGGATGGAAGAGAACTGGGAGAAGCAAGAAGTGCAGAATGACGGCAACTGGGAATTCAGACCGGGTGGCATCAACCGCTGGCTGTTGATCGGCGGGGTGGCGCTGCTGCTTGTGGCGGGACTCGCGTTCGGTTACGGTTACCGGCAGGAAATCGCCGTTGGGCATCTGACCGCGCAACAGTCGGTGGCCAATTCAACGATCGACCAACTGCAAGGCCAGTTGAATACGGTGACAGCGAAATTAAATGATTTGGTCGCGGCGCAGCAGACCGCCCAGCAGACCGCTGAACAAGCAGCGGAGCAGAAGAAAGCCGGTAGACACGGGGCGCCTGTGGCGGACAGGCGCTACAAACAATTGCAGGCGCAGTTGGAGGAACAGCAAAAGCAATTGAAGGACACGCAGGATCAGGTCGCCAAGAACCGGACGGACCTGGAGACCAGCCTCAGCTCCACGAAAGACGAGCTCAACGGCTCCATCGCCAAGACGCATGAGGAGCTGGTCGTGCTGCAAAAGCGCGGGGAGCGTAACTATTTCGAATTCGACCTGACCAGGTCCAGGCAGTTCCAGCGTTTCGGACCGCTCACGCTGTCGCTGCGCCGTACCGATCCCAAGCACATGAACTACGATTTGATAATGGTTGTCGATGACAATTCGCTCAGCAAGAAGAGAGTGAATCTCTACGAGCCTATCTGGATCCACACGGAGAGCGCAGGACAGCCTGTGCAAATCGTGGTGAACAAGATCAGCAAGAATGCGGTTCACGGGTACATCAGCGCGCCGAAATACAAGGAGTCTGACTTGGCGGCGTCCACGGGCGAGACGACCCTTACTCCTGTCTCGGACAAGACCCAGGTGGACCCCAACCGACCGAACCCGCAACCTCAGCAGCAACAGGAACAGCCCCAGACCCAGCCGCCGCAAACGTCGCAGCCGGAATCACCGCGACCGCAATTTTAGAGTTTTTCGTCTGTCCTAGCCCCAGTTTACGAAATATAGCGAGAAATGTGCGCGAAAGCCGCATCAGAACGTGTTTTGTGAGGCGTGGGCTTGTATAGCCTAAATTAAATTAGGCTAATCAGGTGTGCCGGTAGCGATCCAAGGCGAAGAGGCCAAAAAGCGCCTGCTGGGTGTCATCCATTTCTGTGAGGGTCGTCTTCACGTGGGGCCGCCCTGGCGAGCCGGGCTTGCCCGCAGGGGGGAACACATTGGTCACTTCTTGGATTCCGTTGAGAGCCTTGAACAGCGCCTGCAGGCTTAGGGATAAACCGTTCTGCGCCGCCCGGCGCTGGAGCAGGCTTCCCAAAATCAGCGCCAACACACAGTAGAAGGCATGGACCCGGATCTTGGAATCGGTCCAGTGGAACATGGGCTCCCAGCTCAGGAAGTGGTGATCTTTCATATCCGCAAACGCACTCTCGACCTGCGATTGACTGCGATAGGCGAGGATAATCTGCTCATTGCTCCAGCTCTTCTGGTCGGTGAACAAGATGCGTTTCCCCAATTGATGTTCCTTGAGTTGGGCGAAGGCAGAGGCATCGGTTCGGTAGAAGAGTTTCAGTTTGCGGCGTTTTTCGATCACCGAAACGCGCAGGATTTTCGAGATGTGCTGGCCCGCACAAATCTGTCGTACTCGCTTGGCGAGGCTTTCGCGGCTATAGCCTTTGCCTTTAGCGCCCGGCTTCTGCGAGCGCCGCAGCTTGGCTTGGAGTTCTTCTAAGGCCCGCCGTTTCTTCGATAGGTGCTGCTCGATACCGCGAATCTGCTTGCGTTGCAGTTCCGGACTGAAGGTGATCACCAGGGTGCGTTCCTGCCCCCAAACCTGGCGCGTAACGCGCCAGGCCCGAGTTGGTTTGAGGCGCGCATCTTCGAGCTCTTGAAATTTCTCGAGAGGGAGAGCCAGCAGGTCGGCGAAGTGGGTCGGTACCAGCGAACCAACAAAATGGAAACTGCTGGCGTCAAGAATCTCCTGATTGCTGGCGGAGTTGTTGCCCTTATCAAAGATCAAGGTAATGGACTGGCAGTGATGGGCCAAAGCCTGGTACCGCTTGGTGAGTTCTTGCAAGGCCTGGGCAAAGGTGAGGCTGTCATGCTGATTGCCCGGATAGACTTTCCACAGTAAAGGAACGTGAAAATCGACGCTCACCAGCAGAGCGAGTCCCACGATGCGAAGATCGGTCCGTTTGCTTTTGGCATGACCTCGCTGAGGTAGTCGGCTGTGGTTTTCCGTATCGATGAAGGTATCGAAGTTGGTGCAATCGAAAACCAGACTGTTCACATCCAGGTGGCAGGTCTCCAGCAGACGCTGAGAGAGCGCCTCACTAATGGCGGCGATCTGCTTCTTTCCCAGGAGTTCCATGTTGTCCCAGAAGCGCGGCGCAGAAAACTGTGCGGCGGAAAGGCCCAACCAACGCAGCAGGGGGGTGCTGCGAAGCCAGGCGGGCATCTGCAGCTTGCTGGTAGGCGCCAGGCAGCGGTTGATGGCGGCCACCAGCATGTATTGCCCAAGCGAGGGGCCCTGGTGTCGTTTGGGGGCGTGCTCATCAATGAGTTCAAGCAAGCGGAGTTGCAGGGCGAGATCATAAAGGGCAGCGACGCCGCCAAACTGAGAGAGACGAGCACGGGTGGGTTCCGTCTGGGTCTGCTGGAGGCGTTGGAGCAAGGTATCGGCCGAGCCCAAGTACTGCACGACGACAGGACGAGGCCGTCCGTTCACGCGCCGAGACTCGACGAGGTAGTAGTACGGGCGTCCATGGATGATCTTGCGTTGGAGGCTGGCCACAGAATTTAGTGTATACAATGGTTTGTTGCTGTCAAGGGCATCACCGCGAACCCAAAGCGAATATGTTTTCGCACTTTGCAGAACTCGCTCGGAGGGAGTGCATTGCGGAGCGCCAGGAGGTCTGTTGACCGCCTGATAGAGGAAAGAATCAAAATACTGCAAAATGAGGCGTTCGAACTCTTCGATGTGAGCGCCGTTGAACGTCTGGTACGGCTCAGAACGGGGAGGGATTGTGGCAAGGTAACCAGCAGTAAACTCAATCCACCGAGCCCAGCGGCGCGTGTCTGAAGCCTCCCCGTGAAAGCCTTCTGGCGTGAACAGGAAGGTCATTATTAATTGGCACAGGAGTTCAATCGGGTCGAATTTCTGTACATAGGTTTTATATTCTTCGAATGCCGCCTCAGGCGGCACCAATCGTGGAGCTGGCGTTGTCCCCTCGATCATCTTTGTCTCCATCGTGGCCCCTATCTGCGCGACTGTTCACTATAACGCCACCCATATAGGTCCGCACAAACGCGCTTGTATTGAATGGCCTGGCACGCCACTGATGACAACCCTTGGCGTCGTTTCTTGAATAGCGAATATCGCCCGCACACAGTTGTCTTCTTTTGCCCTTCCTGCCGTAAGAGTGCGTTTTCCCGCCCGCTTGTTCTGTCAAGGCCGTACGCTTCGCTCCAGCTTCGCTCCCGTGAACGCAAACTGCGCGGTCTTGACAGCGCGAGCGGAGCAAAGCGCCCACACAACTGGATGATGATCAAAAAGAGCGGCTTCGTCAGCTAT